>CAINFC010000177.1 GCA_903847975.1 uncultured Acidobacteriota bacterium
ATCTGTATTTTGTAAGATAGCCTTACAAAATGCAAGATAAAAGAATAATCCGATCCGCCGCTTCCGGAATAATCGGCCTGGATCCGCGTAACCGCCTTTTTAGTTACCGGTTGTTCCGCAATCCGGCACTGCCATCTGCCATGGGCTCAGCAGAAATCAGGGACACCCACTTTCCGATCCGCCGTTTCCTGAATAATCGGGCTGGATCCGCGCAACCGCTTTTCCGTTTCGTGCCTGCCGGAAGTCCTGCCATCCTCTGCCATCCTGATTCCGGCCTTGCAAACTCGATCCACTGGGGGAACCCGCTTTAATTCCCGATGCCCGCGTTTTCCATCACTTTAGCAGGAGCGGAAGCCAGATCAAAATGTTAGGTCCATTTAGGCACGCATCCCCTTTGCCATCTTTGTCCGTGTCTTTCTGATCCGGATTGAAAAGGAAGCGGCAGTTGTCGCAGGAATCCCCAACACCATCTCCATCCCAGTCTTTCTGGTCATTGGGAATAGCCTTACAGTTGTCGACATTATCGGGAAATCCGTCTCCGTCCGAGTCGCTATCGTCCGACACGTCTCCGATACCATCATGGTCCGAGTCTTTCTGGTCCGGATTGTACAAAAAGGGCGCGTTGTCCACATTATCTCCAATGCCGTCCCCATCGGTGTCCTGCACGGATAAGATGGTTATCTGGAGGCTTTCTTTCCCCTCATTCCATTCTTTGTCTTTTGCTGTCAGCGTGATCGTATGAGTGCCGGAAGCAAGATTGCTCACCGATATTTCTTCGCCCGAGCCCATGACTCCAGCAAGATCCGAAGACCAGGTCAAGGAATTGCCCGTAAGCATTCCGTCTTCCGTATCGTATCCCCCTCCCGCAAAGGTTATGGTTCGCTTCAGGAAAAAGCTCGCGCTGTTTTTAGGGGCGTTGATGACTGCCTTGGGAGGTTTCTTGATTATCGTAAAGACGGCGTCGGAGTCATCCTGTCCGACATGGACCCCGTCGCTGCCCATAACTCTTATCAATGCCTGAGCGCTGCCCGGGGAACCTTCCGTATCCCACACATAGCTGGTATCCAATAATCCTGTAGCCAGCGCAGACCATGACGCCCCCCCGTTTCCACTGGTAAGCACATCGAAGGTTAGAGGATCTCCATCCGCATCGGTACCTGTCCAGGCAATCGTCTGCTTCCCGCTTAAGGTTTCCCCTCCATTCGGAAAAAGCACTGTTATTACAGGCTTATTCGCACTGACATCCGTTGTCTTGAGCGTCACATTCTCGTATTTTAAAAGAATCTGAGAGGTGTCCGGGTCATAGGGGAGTTTCTGCAGAAGGGCTTGAGACGGGAGGCTGCTTAGATCCTTCATTTCAAAGCGCCGCACAAAAAGCTCGGCGCCGCTTTTGTTCCTCAACACGATGCTGTAAGGTCCGGATCCTGCGGTGTCATCGCTCCCGGTCGGCAGCCATATCTTTCGAAACGGATTAAGTATAACCGTCTTATCGGCAAATATGACTCCCGTAACCACCAGGTACTCTCTGAGTGCAGCGGTCGCCTGCGGGTGGCCGGCGGCCTCCGCCTTCAAGTTGCCAGGGGAGAGCGGGCCGAACTTGCCCATGAGGTTTGCGTAGGTATAGGGTGATATCCACTCCGTGTCGCAGTAGGACATCAAATCGCTGTAGGTTGCCGGCGAATACACATTCGTCCCATCGAAGCCGTATTCGCCGATACTGCCACCGGGGTACGTGCCATACTGCGGATAAGCGGAATCCACATTGTCGGGAAAAGGATCCCCGCAGGGGGCATGGCTTCTTCCAAAATTATGGCCCAGCTCATGGGCCACGACGGTCCCGCCCAAAGTGCTGCCTGCGATCATCGCCCAGGACTCTTCGCGATTTATGCAGGCGTTCCCTCCCTGACCGCGCAATTTGCCTTGGCAGCCAAAGGCGGAACACTCGCACACCAGGCCAACATAGCGCATGTTGTCGGCGGGATCATTGGTAAATAGATTTCTCAGCCATATTTCGGACAAGAGCCTCCATCCGTCATTGTGGCTTGGGTCTCCAAGGAAATATAAAATCCCCGATTCCCAGGCATTGACCCTGGAAATGGGGAAAACACTTTTGACATAGCTGACGGCGCGATTAAAATCGAACGAGCTGGGGATGCAGCCTGAGCCGATAATTTTGACGGGCACAAACATCAGATTGAGCGGCTGTCGCTCGTGAAAGTGGTCCGTCCCCGCATTGGTTTTGTTGTTGGTGTAATTGATCTCATAAACAGTCCTGTCCGGATTTACTTCAATGGAAAAGGTCATGCTGTTGCCCCAGGGAAGAATCCATTCGTCCGGCAACCTGAAATTGAGGGTGCTTTCCTTTTTTCCCCGATCGGTGTATTTTTCCGCAATAATTGCGGGCGGATCGGGATAAATCTCGGACTTGCTGCCATCCGGCAGGAAGCCAACCAGCTTCCCGGTAACATTCGCCACCGCGGAAGCTCCCTTGACCCCCACATAAATCCTTGCCCAGGTGGGCTTCCCCCTGACCAGTGGAACGCTGTTCCTGCGGTCCTGGATTCCTTGCGTTATTTCCCATCCAGCAATGAACAGATCGGCGGAGCTGGCATCTCCTATTCCATCGTTATCGGAGTCTTCCTGGCCCGGATTATAGTGATCCGGACTGTTGTCGACCTCGTTGGGAACCCCGTCGTTATCCCTGTCCGGATCACAGGCATCGCCTATCCCGTCCTTGTCCAGGTCCGGCTGCTCGCAGACAGGAGGCAGATATTGACTGACCGACCGACACACCTTGGGATTACGAACCAGCGGACAGTTGTCCAGGGTGTTCGCAATGCCGTCCCCATCCGCATCGGAATCACAGGCGTCCCCCATCCCGTCATGATCCGTGTCTTTCTGATCGGGATTGGAAACGAGGGGACAGTTATCAAGAGAATTGGAAATCCCGTCATTATCCGCATCGGAATCGCAGGCATCGCCTGTCCCGTCATTATCCGTATCTTTCTGATCACTGTTTTTTACGGAGAGGCAGTTATCACAAGCATCCCCCAGTCCGTCCCCGTCCGAATCCTTGCGATCCGGATTCCTGACGGTGATGCAGTTGTCGCATACATCCCCGACGCCGTCCCCATCCGTGTCTTTCTGGTCCGCATTCTTGATGCTCAGGCAATTATCCAGACAATCGGGAACGCCGTCGGCATCGGAATCCGTTTCGGCTTTCCCGCACCCGCACTTGCCGGGGGTAATTTTAAAAGGATCGTTCAGGCACAAGTCCACGCAGTCGGGGGTCCCGTCCTGGTCCGAATCGGTTTCAGGCTGGCCGCATCCACAAAATCCCTTACTCGTTTTCAGGGGATCTTCCGGACATTCGTCGCAGGAGTCCCCACAGCGAGGATCGGACAAATAAGGCCTGGCAAGGGCGGAGCAGTCTCCGTCCCGATCGCCCTGTGCTGGATTTGCAGCCGACCAGCAATTGTCGCAGGGATTGCCGATGCCGTCCCCATCCGAATCGGTCTGGCTGGAACTCTTCACGGCAGGACAGTTGTCGCAAACATCCCCCACGCCATCTCCGTCGGCGTCCTTCTGGTCGGGGTTCGCGGTCGCCTTGCAGTTATCGTTTACATCGGGAACCCCGTCTTTGTCGATATCGCTCAGTTCACAGGCATCCCCACAGCGAGGATCGGAGACAAAAGGCGGGGTCGGACAGTTTTGATTGGTGTCTCCCTGCGCGCTGTTGGCCACGTACCGGCAGTTATCGCAGGCATCGCCCACGCCATCTCCATCCGTGTCTTTCTGGTCCGGATTGGAGACGGCTATGCAATTATCGACCGGATCCGCTACGCCGTCCTTATCCCGGTCCGGGAATGCCCTTAAGGGATACGCATCGACGTTCAAGGTTCCCACTGTGTAACTCTTATCGCAGATATAATCCAGGTCGGCATCCGCGCAGGAGTCGCTGATACCGGACCTCCAGCCATAGCTATAGTATAGGCCCCAGTAATTGCCGCCCAGATAAGGCCCTCCCTCGATATTCCTCCCAGGTTGCCTGCCGGTATTCCACGTATTGCTGTACTGTGTCGTTACGCTATTGCAGTTTGTGTCAAACCGGTTGTTATAGGCAAGATTGCCGGCAGAGTTCATACAAATCCCGGCATCCGTTGTTTTATCCGTATACGAACAGACCAGAGTCGACAGGTTCACACGACCATTGCGCTCGATAACGTTGCTTCGAATGATATTGTTCGCGCCATTCATTCTGATTCCGCACTGGATGTTCTGGCTGACTGTATTCCCTTCAATCAAGCCGTTATTTACATTTTCAAAATGGATGCCGTAGGTCCAATGCTTAAAGCCCGCATTCATCACAACCACATTAGCCAGGCTCTGGCTCGTGTTGTTTACATACACCCCTCTCGTTCCTGTTCCGGAAACAGTATTATAATTTCCATCCAGGGTAACATTGCTGGCGGTGATCGTAAAACAATTCGTTGCGGTGCTGTTGCTGATGGAGGTCGTGAGCGTATACACTCCGGGAGAGCTGATCAGAGTACAGGAGCTGACCGGAACCGGGACAAAGACATGGAAGGCGCTGGACACAGTATTATTGGTTTCATCCGATTCCGAAACCGTCCGGTTCGAATCCACCTGGGCCCACATGGTATAAGTTCCAGCGGCAGCAAAACTGATCGTGCCGGTGCAGCTGCCTGTCGCTCCGGCTGCCAGCCCGTTTTGAAATGGACAGGAGAAATCCGCCGCCTGGGATGGGGCCGGCGCCGAGGCCAGATGTTTATAGAAGCCGACCGAGAAGCTGCCGGCAGCCCCAAGCCCCTGGTTTTTAATGTTTATAGTGATATGGACGTTCTGTCCCTGAGTGCCATGGATGGGCAAGTTTGACATGCCTGCAATGCCGAGGTCCGGCAGGTCCAGGTTGAACAGCTCCGCAGAGGATAAAGCTTCCGTCAGGTTTTCCCCACCGGCAACCAGGACCCTGCCATCCTCTAAAAGAGTCGCCGTATGCAGATTCCTCGGGGTTCCCATGGGAATAGAGGCGGAGAATACCCCGGCCACGAAGTCATACAATTCGGTCGAGGAAAGACGGCTGCCGTTATATCCCCCGACAATCAGTACTTTCGTACTGTTTTTCAGAAGGACTGCCCGGTGATTCTTTCGAGCTGTTCCCATCGGTTTCGCGGAACTGAAGGTCCCCGCAGCCGGATCGTAAAGCTCTGCGGAAGAAAGGTACCCCGTATTGTAGCCTCCGGCGATCAACACTTTGCCGCTGGGCAGAAGGGTGGCGGTATGGGAGGATCGTGCCGTGGCCATCGATCCGGTGGGGGTGAAGCTCCGCGTAACGGGATCATAGAGCTCTGCGGAGGAAAGATAGTCGGCGGCGAGATAACCGGTGGAATTCTTTTGCCCTCCCGCGACCAGAACCTTGCCGTTCGGTAAAAGGGTTGCGGTGTGCCGCATTCGCCCTTCCGCCATTGAGCCCGAAGAGCTGCCGCCGAAAAAGTCATACACAAATGTCTCCATCGAAGCGACCGCGGTGGTCCCGTTATATCCGCCGGCTATCAGAACATAGCCGTTTTGCAGAAGGGTTACAGAGTGGTCCCTTCGCGGTGTCTTCATGGAAAATCCGGTGATGGCTGAAAATGTTCCCCCGGAGGGATCATACTGCTCCATCGAGGAAAGGATGGTACCGGATCCGTCGGAACCTCCGGTAATCAGGGCCTTCAGGTTGGGCAAAAGAGTGGCGGAAGGCAGCCACCGGACCGTACCCATGGAACCGGTGGGGGCGAAAGTCATAGTGTTCGGATCGTATAACTCTGCCGAGGAAAAAAAGACTTTTATGCCGGATCCTCCCATGATAAGCACCCTGCCGTCTTTTAGCAGGACGGCATTGTGAGCGTACCTTGCCGTCCCCATGGACCCGACGGTTGCCCAGAAGGCAGCGTGGGTGAAAGGAATCGTTAGCGATAAAACAAAAAGAATAAGGATCCGGTGCACCGCCATGCATAGCCAGTTACTCATAATCGTATCCTTTTTGATGAGCACTCTGCCGCCGGTCGGCAAAGTGGATTGCACATCATTTTCGGCAACTTCAGCCGGTTGGTTTAATACGGATGAAGCTTCCGAGGTAATGAATCGAGTTGCCTGCTATAGCTGTCGAATGGTTGTTTCGATTCCCATGTGGATTGTGGTTGATCACAGATTGAAAGAAATGGAATCCGCATCAATTGCAATCTCCCCACCATCGCGGAGCACAGTAAACGCCAATCGCATCGTCACAATTGGATGGATGGGACAATAAAACCATCGGTCGAACGGAACCGTGGTTCATTGTTTCGCCTGATTATCTCCTGATTTTTTATCAGCAGCAACCAAATCCCTAAATAAAGGAAAAGGAAAGAGAAAGGAAAGGACACCCGCTTTTTGCGACCTATGATTGCATTGGACCCGAACCGCCGTTTCCTTAATAATCGGCTTTGATCGGCGTAACCGCCTTTTTAGTTACCGGTTGTCCCGCAATCCGGCACTTTAACCTGCCATAGGCTCAGCGAAAATTCTCGACCATCATCAGGTCGGAACCCGAATTCTTCAGGCCGGTGAAAAGCAGCGTCTGACGGTCGGAGGAGACCGAGAGCCCCAGTCCCGGTGCGGAGTCCAGAGTGAAAAGCAACCGCTCCCTGCCGGAAGCAAAATCGAAGAACCGGAGCAGGTACTGGTCTTTTTCCCCGACGGCCGTATGGTAAATTCCTTCCCCGGTCACGCAGAAAGCGCGCGCATAGACGGAACTCAGAACCTGTTCTTCCCTGCCGCCGGACAGGGACTTGCGGAAAAGCGGACCGCCCCCTCCCGAATCTTTGATGTAATAAAGGACTCCTCCTTCCCAGGATTCGAAGCCGGCATTGCCGCCCTGATCGGTTATCTGCACCGGGTCGCCGCCGGAAAAAAGAACTTTCCAGATTTCATGGCGGCCGGTCCGATTCGAACGGAAAAAAATCCATTGCCCGTCGCGGGACCAGCTGGGGATGGCCCCTCCGCCGGGCAGATGAGCGGTAACCGGATGCGGTGCGCCTCCGGCGGCATCGATCGCAAAGACATCCTGGCGCCCGCTTTCGGACATGGATTCGAAGGCGATCCACCGGGAGTCCGGAGACCATCGCGGTGTGCCCTGGTAGCGCCCCGGCCCGCGGGTGAGCTCCATCGGCTGGGAGCCGTCCGCATTGCAAACCCAGACAGCCATTCGGTCGCCACTGCGGTTGGAGCCGAAGGCGATCTTTTTTCCGTCGGGAGAAAACTGGGGATTGTCCTCATACATGGTGGAGGAAATAAAATCCTTGCTCAGCTCCCCCCGCTGCAGACTGCAGATGTCGGCGTCGATTCGATAATGCCGGAAAGCGAGGCGGTTTCCGGTCAGGGAAACCGCGGGCTGGATCGCATTTCCGAATACCTCCATCCTCTCCGGGGGCCTTCCGCCGGAGATCCCGACCCTCCAGAGAGAAAGTCCGCTCATAGCCGGCGAGGCGGAGAAAATGATCTCCCGGCTGTCCGGCATCCAGGCAATCCCCATAAAATGGAGATTCTCGCGGGTAATTCTTCGAGGTTGCCCCTTCGGCAGGCCATCCGGGCCCAGTTCCAGTCCGTATAGATCCGCAGACCAGGGAGCTGCATAGGAAACATATGCCAGCCGGCGCCCGTCAGGGGAGAAGGCCGGCCAGACATCCGCATCCTTTTCATTGGAAGTGATTCTTTTCATGTCCCCGCCGGCCGACGGGAGGAGAAAAATACCGGAGGGGGAACCGGGCTCGCGGATCGAAGCGGCCAGCCATTTTCCGTCCGGAGAGCAGGAGAACCCGTAATGAAGGAAGGCGACATCGGCGAGCTTTCTTTCCTCACGCCCCAGCGGATCGATGCTCCAGAGAGAGGCCTGGTTGCCCCCCCGGCGGCGGAAAAAAATCCGGCGACCATCCGGGGACCAGGTGGGACCCGTATCGGCAGCCGGGTCAGTCGTCAGACGCAGCGGGGTGTCGGAATTAAGCATCTTGACATAAATGTCCCAGTTGTCTTCCCGGCTTCCGCTCCAGCAAAAAGCCACCTGCCTGCCGTCCGGCGAAAAGCTGGGGGTTTCCTCAACACCGGAAAAGGTAGTAAGCCGGGTCGCCCTGATAGCGGGCAGGGATGCCGGACGTGCGGGAGCTAAATACCATAGCATGGCGGCTGCGAAGGCGAGCAGGGCCGGTGCGGCCCACAGCCAGTGCCATCGACGGGCCGATCCCGGTTGATTGCCCGGGGAAACCGGCGGATCCGGCTCCCGGAGAAGCTCTTCCAGTTCCACTTTCAGGTCCGACACGTGCTGAAAGCGCTGACCGGGCTCTTTGCGCAGGCAGCGCCTGACGATCTTTTCCAGTTCCGCCGGAAGATCCGGGACGATGGCCCTAACCGGCTTCGGATCCTCGCGCAGCACGGCCGAAAGGGTGGAAAGGTGGCTGTCCCCGGTAAAGGCCCGCCGTCCGGTCAGCATTTCGTAGAGCATGGCACCGAAGGAAAAGATGTCCGTCCGCGAATCGACTTTTTCGCCGGAAGCCTGCTCGGGCGACATATAGGATGGAGTCCCCAGGATCAGGCCTGCCGCGGTCAGCGACCTGCCGGGCTCGTTTTCCTCCGGCTTTTTCTCCGAATCGGTTTCGACCAGCTTGGCCAGGCCGAAGTCGAGGATTTTAACCGGGCCGCTTGCGGTCACCATCACGTTGGACGGCTTCAGATCGCGGTGCACGATTCCCGCGGCATGGGCAGCGGCCAATGCGTCTGCAACCTGGATGGCGATACGGATCGCTTCCCCGGGTTTCATTCCCCTGGGCCCGATCCGCTGATCCAGCGATTTTCCGGCCAGGTATTCCATCACGACATAATCCGGCCCGTCCGTCGGGCTGCGGTTCACATCGAAGATCGATACGATTCCCGGATGCTGCAGACGGGAAGCAGCCTTGACCTCCCGGAGGAAGCGCTGCCGGCGTTCTTCATCGGCCGTCAGCCCGGGCAGCAGCATCTTGATGGCCACCGTGCGATCAAGCTGAACATCCCGGGCCAGGTAGACCTGGCCCATCCCGCCCTCTCCGATTTTTTTCTCGATCCGGTAGGACCCCAGCGTCTTCCCCGCCCAATCCGGGGCAGCGGGTGAAGCAAGATGCCTGGCCAGGCCGCGGGCTGCCCCCTTCATGGGCTCCGACTCCATGAAACTCCTCACCCGGGAAGAATCGGAAAGCAGTGATTCCACTTCCCGGAGCAGGGGCTCATCCGATCCGCAAGCCGCCTTCAGGAAAGAGTTTCGCCTTTCGACTCCAATCTCCAGAGCCTGGTGATAGATAGACTCTATCTGCTGCCAGCGTGTAGGATCCATGCTTTTTCCGGAAAATTCGCTTTCCAATAGAATACTGCACTTTATTTTTCCGGGAAACAGGGACACCCACTTTTCAGGGCCGTTTTTTCTGCTTGACATACATAGAAGCGCTATGTATAATGCTTCTATGTACAAACAAACCCGCTATCCGGCAACAAAGAGGGCAGCCCGGTGAACGTCGGCAAGGACCTTATCGCCGCTTCGGCTACCCAGCTGATCCTGGCCATCCTCAGCGAAGGCGAGAGCTACGGCTATGCGATCCTCAAGCGCGTGGCCGAGCTGTCGGGCGGCGAGCTCCAGTGGACGGACGGCATGCTTTACCCCGTTCTTCACCGCCTGGAGCGCAACGGCTTCGTCGAGGCCGTCTGGGGTCAGTCGGAGACCGGGAGGCAGCGCAAGTACTACCGGCTGACGGACCGGGGGCGGGACGAGCTGACCAGCCAGCGGCGGCAGTGGCAGGTGGTGGACGCCGCGCTGCGGCAGACGCATTCG
>CAINFC010000178.1 GCA_903847975.1 uncultured Acidobacteriota bacterium
AAGTCCCATCGGGACGGCAGTTCAAGACACGATCTCCAGGAAATCCGGCTATTCTTCCTGGATTAGGATCTTCCGATCCTTATCTTCCGTCCCGATGGGACTTGCTCTGTGCCTGAACCAACCCGGCAATGTGAGGATGGCGGCACACAAAGTCGAGAACCCCAAAGGGGTTCCGGATCACAGCCCGGGGTTGCGCCGTATAGGCGCTACCCCGGGTACGCGGATTTGTTTAACAATCAGCCCTGCAAGGGCTGCGCAAATACCTGGATTTGCCAGATTTTTTCGTCCCTGACGGGACACCGCTCCCCGGAAGAACAGTTGTATTACGGTTTACTCCGGCACCTTTTGCAATTAGCGCGAATTACTCCTCCTCGCCGGTTCCCGGCCGGGGAAGGGTCAGGTGCGATAGTGGGCGTTGATTTTTACGTAGTCGTAGGAGAGATCGCTGGCCCAGACCACGGATCGGCCGTGCCCCAGGCGCAGGTTTACCAGGACGCCCACCTTGCGACCGGTAAGCATCTCGTGCGCCTGCCCTTCGTCATAATTGAGCGGCGTCCCGGCCGATACCAGCTGCAGGCGCTTGCCCACGGAGTTCAGGAAATACAGATCGGTCCGGGCAGGATCCACCTCGATCCCGCTGTTGCCGACCGCCGACAGGATCCGGCCCCAGTTGGGATCCTCCCCGAAGAAGGCGGTTTTTACCAGGCACGAGGTGGCGATGGCGTTGGCGGCCCGGCGGGCTTCCTCCGCGGTGCGGGCCCCTTTCACGCGGATGGCGATGAACTTGGAGGCGCCTTCGCCGTCCATGACCACTTTTTTGGCCAGCCGCGCGGCCACCTTCTTCAGCCCGCGCATGAAGGCCTGCACGGCGGCGGCGTCATCGGCGACTATGGCCGGGGCATCCGGCCCGCCGGCGGCCAGCAGAAGCAAGGTATCGTTGGTACTGGTATCCCCGTCCACGGAAATCCGGTTGAAGCTGGCATCGGCAGCTTTGGTGATCATCTTTTGCAGCAGCTCCGGCGCAATCCGGGCATCGGTGGCGATCACCGCCAGCAAGGTGGCCATGTTGGGATGAATCATCCCGGCCCCCTTGGCCATGCCGGCAATGGTCACCTCTCTTCCGTCGGGCAGCGCCACCCGCACCGCCGCCTCCTTGGGCCGCGTATCCGTGGTCATGATGGCCCGCTCGGCGGCATGCCCGCCGTCGGCCGAAAGCGCGCCGACCGCCTGCGGAATCCCCGCCAGAATCTTTTCCATGGGCAGCTGCACGCCGATCACTCCGGTGGACATGACCAGCACCGAGTCCGGCGGCAGCCCGGCGGCTTCGGCGGCCGCCCGTGCGGTCTCGCGAGCGTTTTCCACTCCCCGGGCCCCGGTGCAGGCATTGGCGCAACCGCTGTTGATGACCACCGCGCGGATCGCCGAGGCCGAAGTGCGCAGGACCTCCTGGTCATACAGGATATGAGCCGACTTGAACCGGTTGGTGGTGAAGACCGCCGCGGCCGAGGCGGGATTTTCGGAGACGATCACGGCCAGATCCAGCCGCTGCGGATCCGGCTTGATTCCGCAATAGATCCCGGAAGCCCGAAAGCCGGGCACGGAAGTAATCGAGGCGTTTCGAAGGGTTTGCATGGCGCTCCTACTTTTTACCGGTTTCCGCCAGGAGGGGAATCAGCTGCTCGATGACTATTCTGGCCTCCTCCATCTGCATGATCAGCGGAGGCGCCAGCCGGAGCACATAGTCCCCGGCCGTACCCAGGATCAGCCCGCGCCGGAACCCCTCCGCGACGATTTCCTGGGCCTTGACGGTCAGCTCGATTCCGGTCAGCTGCCCCAATCCGCGGACCTCCCGGATGGCAGGAATGAACTCCTTGGCCTTTTGCACTTCCGCCCGAATAAAGCTGCCGACCGCAGCCACATTTTCCAGAAAGCCGGGAGAAAGAATTTCCCCGATCACCACCAGGCCGGCGGCGCAGATGGCCGGATTGGCGCCGAAGGTGCTGGCATGATCTCCGGGGTGGATGGCTTCGGCCACCTCTTCGGTGAGCAGCGCGGCTCCCATGGGGAAACCGCCGCCCAGCGGCTTGGCCAGGGCCATCAGGTCCGGCGTGGCGCCGAAGTGCTCGTGGGCGAAAAGGCGCCCCGTCCGCCCCACCCCGCACTGCACCTCGTCGAATATGAGGCTGGCCCCGTGGGCCCGGGTGAGCTCGCGCAGGCCCTGCAGGAATTCCGCAGTGGCCACGTTGACCCCGCCCTCTCCCTGGAGGGGCTCCACCACCACGGCGCAGGTATTTTTGCTGACCGCCGCCCGGGCCGCCTCCAGGTCGTTGAATTCCACGAAGCGCACCCCCGGCAGGAGCGGCAGGAAGGGAAGCCGGTACTTTTCCCGGGAGGTCACCGACAGGGCGCCCATGGTGCGCCCGTGGAACGAGCCGTGAAAGGCGAGAATGTCGAACTTGTTGGGATTGTCGGGAAAATTCTTCTTGGCCCGGGCCCGCGAAAATTTCAGGCAGGCTTCGATGGCCTCGGTTCCGCTGTTGCAGAAGAACACCTTGTCGCCGAAGCTGTTCTCCACCAGCTGCTGGGCCAGCAGCACCTGCGGTTCGGTGTGATACAGGTTGGAAACATGGATCAGCTTCATGGCCTGGCGGGACAGGGCCTCGACCACGGCCTTGTTCCCGTAGCCCAGGGCATTGACGGCGATTCCCGCCAGACAGTCGATGTAGCGCCGGCCTTCGGTATCATAAAGATAGATGCCGTCCCCGTGGTCCAGGACGAAATCGGCCCGGCCGTAGGTGTTGAGAATGTATTTTTTTTCCTGGCTCATAATCTCGCTTTTTTCCATAAGGCTCCCCTATTGAATCCTGGTTCCCTTCCCCTCTATAAAATTCCGGGCGTGAGTGATCATAACCGATCCCACACCCTTTTGCACCGCTCCGACCGCCGCGCGCACCTTGGGAATCATTCCCCCGGTAATCTCCCCGGAGGTGATGTGCCGGTCCACATCGCCGATGGGAAGCAGGTCGACCACCTCCCCGCCGATCTTCACCCCGGGCACATCGGTGATAAAGACCAGCGTGGCCACCTGCAGGGCCTCGGCCAGCGCCTGGGCGACCGTGTCCGCGTTCACGTTGTAGACCTGCCCGTCCCTCCCCAGGGAGAGCGGAGAGATCACCGGCAGATATCCGGCATCCAGAAGAGGCACAATAAAACCGGTATTGACGCGGGATACGGTTCCGACAAAGCCGAGATCGGCATCCGGCAGGCGCAGTTTTTCCGCTTCGCAGAGATGCCCGTCAACCCCGCTGATGCCGATGGCGCGGATCCCGGCCAGCGCCATCATGCGCACCAGGCGCTTGTTGACCAGGCCCGAGAGAATCATTTCCGTCAAGCGCAGCGAATCGGCATCGGTCACCCGCAGGCCCTGGATTTTTACCGGCTTCAGCCCGAGGCGGTCCTGCCACTCGGTGATTTCCTTTCCGCCCCCGTGCACCAGGATCGGGGCCACCGGCAGGCCGCGCACCAGATCCACCAGTTGTTCCAGGAAGAGGGGATCGTCGATTTCATGGCCGCCGATTTTGATGACCTGCCGGCCGCTCCGGTCCGGAGCAGCGCCGCATTTTGGCCGGTTCGATTCCGCTGGCTGCATGGCGCCCCCCTTCACAGCAGTCCCATGGTTTCCGGCAGGCCCAGCATCAGATTCATATTCTGCACCGCCTGGCCGGAAGCGCCCTTGATGAGATTGTCGATCGCCGAGGAGACGATCAGCAGGTTCTTCTCGGGCACGGCCGTCAGGGAGATGGCACAGAAATTGGTGTGGGCCACCATGCGGACCGAGGCCAGTTTGCCCGGCGCCAGGATGCGCACGAACGGCTCCTCCGCAAACTTATTCCGGTAAGCCCGGTGGATCTCCGCCGGATCGAAGGGCCGCTTCATCTTCACGTACATGGTGGAAAGCATCCCCTGGCTCATCGGCAGGAGGTGAGGGCAGAAGGTGACCGCCACCGGCCGGCCGCTGTAAACGGAGAGCTGCTCCTCGATCTCGCTCAGGTGGCGGTGCACGTGCCCGATGTTGTAAGGCGTAAAATTCTCGTTGGCTTCGCAGAAAAGAAGGTTGTTTTCCAGCTTGCGGCCCGCTCCGCTGACTCCCGACTTGGCATCGATGATGATATCGTCGAGATCGATTTCGCCGCCGGAGATCAGCGGCAGCAGACCCAGCAGCACGGTGGTCGGATAGCACCCCGGGTTGGCCACCAGGCCGGTGGTCCGGACCCGGTCCCGATAAACCTCCGGCAGCCCGTAGACGGCCTCGCCGAGCAGTTCCGGGGCGGTGTGCTTCATTTTGTAATACTTTTCATAGACGGCCACATCGCGGATCCGAAAATCGGCGCTCAGGTCGATCACCTTGACCCCGCGGGAGCGAAACTGCCGGACGAACTTCAGGGAGGGCCCGGAGGGCAGGGCGCAGAAAACGGCGTCCAGTCCCGCTTCCAGGGCTTCTTCCGCGGAAACCAGGGGAACGTCGAACGGGCAGGGAATGATGTCGGAAAGGGACTGCCCGGCCTCCAGGGCCGCCGCCGCCGCGAGCTCCGCGTGCGGGTGCCGGTTCAGGATCCGGATCAGCTCGATCCCCGTGTAGCCCGAAGCCCCGATGATGCCCACTCTTTTCTTCATTTTTTTCCTGCCTTTCCCGAATATCCGGTGTTTCCTTTTACAGGCATGCCGTGAAAAAGAAAAAGATCGGCCGGGCCGATCAAACGAAGCAGAGATTGTAAAAAGAGAGGCCGAGAGATGTCAAGCGGCTTTTGTCACAACAGGCCGCTGCTGCCGATGGATCCCTGGAAAAATAAAGTATACTGATGCCGTGCGGAACCAGTGGTCCGCGTGATCAACAATTCAATACGTTTAAAGGAGTTTCTCATGAAAGCCTTCTTTTCCTTCCTGCTCGCTGTCTTGTTTGTCCTGGGTCCCGCTCTGGCTGCCGAAATAGACGGGAAATGGGTGGCCGAAAGAAAAATGGAAAGGGACGGACAATCCTTTACCATCATACAGACGTTCAACCTGAAGGCCGAGGGCGCCAAGCTGACCGGCACTCTGACCATGGCATTCGGGGATATGGAGCCGCGCACCATGGAGATCAAGGACGGCAAGATGGACGGCAGCAAGTTTTCCTTCACCACCGTCTTCAGCGGACCCAACGGGGACATGAAAAGCACCTACGAAGGAACCGTGGAAGGGGATACCCTGAAGGGGACCTCTACGCGGGAAGGCGGGCAGAGCCGGCCCTTCGAAGCCAAGAAAAAATAGGATACCGTCGCGAAAGGCCGGACGGCATCCTGCCCCGGCCTTTTCGCTATTCTTCCCGGTCCAAGGATTCCTGACTCGCGGCCAGGCCGTATCCTCCCGGGGATCAGGAGCAGCCGGTGGTTGCCCCGCAGTTGGTGCAGCTGTAGCAGGATCCGTTGGGGATCATGTAGGAGCCGCAGTTCGGGCAGAACTCCCCGTCGTGATTCCGGCTGAAGAGCTCCTTTTCCTCCGGCAGGGAGGGCGCCGGTCTGGCGGCCGGGGCGGGAGGCTTTTCTCCCTGGGTTTGAACTCCCAGGCGGGATTTTTCGTCCGGGTTCAGGAACTTGGATGCCAGCCAGCGGAAAATGTAATCGGTGATCGATTTGGCGTAGGGAATTTCCGGATTGCCGGTAAATCCGCTGGGCTCGAAGCGGCTGTGGGAGAACTTGTCGATCAGCACCTTGAGAGGCACCCCGTACTGCAGGGCCAGCGAAATGCTGGTGGCAAAGGCGTCCATGATCCCGGAGATGGTGCTTCCCTCCTTGGCCATAACCACGAAGATTTCGCCCGGGGACCCGTCCTCGTACATGCCGACGGTGATGTACCCTTCGTGCTCGGCGATCTTGAACTTGTGGGTGATGGACTGCCGCTCGTTAGGCAGCTTGTGCCGCACCGGCTTGTGGGTTTCGGTGGTCTTGGCAGCCGCACCGACCGTGCTGAGAGGCTGCACCCACTTGCTGCCGTCGCGGTAGACGGCCACCGCCTTGATGCCCAGGCGCCAGGCGTCCACGTAGATGTTCAGGATCTCCTCCGAGGTAATATCCTGAGGAACGTTGACCGTTTTGGAAATGGCCCCGGAAAGAAAAGGCTGCACGGCGGCCATCATCT
>CAINFC010000179.1 GCA_903847975.1 uncultured Acidobacteriota bacterium
CCTATGAGGCGCAACCCCGGGCTGTGATCCGGAACCCCTTCGGGGTTCCTGCTACTTTATGTACCTTCGTCATGAAGGATGGCTTCGCAAAAAGTCGTTCGCTCCCGGTTGTTCTCACGAGTCGATCCGGGCCCGATTCGCAAATGCAATCCGTATGGAGTTCCACCTTACGATTTTCTTTTGCGAGTCGGATCCGGATCGATGGGCGGGGGTTCCCGATTTTTTGCGAGCGAATCATGAACGAAACGCCGGCATTGTCCCGGGGTGCGAGCCGCCGAGTGGTAATCGATCCGATCAGAACTTGCTGTCCAGGCTGCAAAGGATATCCTCACGGGCATTGATCAGAACACGGCGGGGTTTGCGTTCCAGCGACAGGGTGTCTTTGAATGGCACCGTTTTGTTACCTACCACCACCATGTGTCCGACCAGCCTGAAATCGTCCTTGTCCAGCTCCAGGTATATAGGTACAGGCATGGCAAAGTTAGCCGACACTTGACTCTGGGTCAATTCGCCGCCTATGGTGTACTGCCCGCGGGACCCCGCTTCGATTTTGGAAACGAATTTGTAAGTAGGCAGTTCCGTTCCGTATACCCATTGATTGAAAAACCAGTCCAATCGCCCGTTTTTCTGCAAATCCAGGGCGGGGGGCATGTGTTTTTCGGCGATGGCCTTAAAATCCTCGGTGGATGCGGTTTTCAGCGTATAGGTGCGGCCGTAATCCTGCAGCATTTCCAGGAAGGCGGCATCTCCTTTTTTAGCGTCCCACATTAGCAACCGCAGCATGTGAAAAATGAAAGCTCCCTTGCTGTATATCAGCCGGGTGCTTCCGGCCGATTTCTCCGGCAGGCCCAGGCGCAGTCCCAGCCAGACCGGCCCGGCCTGATAGGGTGCTACCCCGAAAGAATTCTTGGTTTGCAGTCCCCGGCGCTGGTCGAGCCAGTATTCGGCCGCCCGCTTTTGATCCTTGGCCGCCTCCAGGTACAGCCCGGCGGAAAGAGAGGCCAGACCTTCGGAAAGCCACTGATCCCGGTAGCTGCACCAACCCACCAGGTGCCCCCACCACTGGTGGGATACCTCGTGGGAGCCGACCTCGTCCACGAAATTCTGCAGTCCGCGGGAGGCACCCAACAGAAAGTGCAGTTGCGTCTTATCCATAAAAGCCGTAAGGGGCAGGTAGACCAGCATAGGCCAGGACTGGCCGAAGTTCGGATTGGGCTGTTGGGAGACCGCAATGCGCCCGAAGGGCAGTTTACCGAAGTAGCGGCTGAAGAGTCGAACCGAGTTCTGGGCTTCCACCAAGGCCCCCTCCGCCAATCGGGCCGGGGTGACGTTGGCGGCGGACGTTTCCACCGTTCCGGGAGAGGCGATCTGGCCGCCGCGCATCCAATCGGGAACGTCCGTTGTGGAGTAGCTTTCCACCCGGTAACCGGTTTCCGTATCCTCCAGGCTTTTAGTCTTGTAACGGGCGAAATTGAATCCGGCGACGGCCACCGGAACCGCCGTTTTCCATTGAGTGACGGCCCAATCGCCTTCCGCAGCGCTTCGCACCGGTTGGCCGGTGCCCACCAGAACGTGATCTTTAGGTACCCGAAAGGTCATATCGTAGGTGGCGTAGTCCTTGAAGGAATTCAGACTGGGGTACCAGCCGGCGCGCTCGCCCACGAAATAATTGCCGTTGCCGGCATCCTGGACCACATCCATGCCGGAGTATTCGAAGGTCAGCCGCCGGGCTTTTCCTTTTTGCAGCGGCGAGGGGAAGATGACGGACAGGGCGCCGTCTTCTTCCTTATCCTCCTGAATAAAATCGATGCTCCGGTTGTTTTCGTCACGAACGGCGGTTACCCGCAACAGGGGGGAAAGGCCGAAGGGCACTACCCTGGGACCGTCGATCAGCGGCATGAGGCTCAGTGTGGCCGTGGCGCTGAGCTTCTCCCGTCCGCTGATTTGAGTCTCCAGTTGAACGTGTTCCAGGTCTATCAACGCCTTATTTTCGCTGGAGGATGCGGTTCCCTCATTGCATTCCTTCTGGGTGTGGAAGAGATACCAGAGCCCCGGACGGTTGGAATCATAATGGATCAGGGCGACCTCTTCCGGACCGAGATCGCTGTCGATACCCCGGGGATCGACCGCGAACAGCAACCGCTCGAACCGACTGCTATGGATGAATGCCATCATGCTGCCCGGGGAGCTGCCGTCCAGAATGTCCCGCAGGATGCTTGCCTCGACGTTCCAGGATCCCAGGGGAGCACGGTTTTTCAGGCGCATCCATTTTCGATGCTTGCCCAGGGCTTCCTCCGCTGCTGCCGTCGCCGTTCCGGGAGCGAAGCGCAGAGTTTTTTCCCATTCCCGGAGGGTGTCGTCGGTGAAGCGAAACACGGCACTGCTGAAGTTCTCCTGCACGCTGGATTTGCCGTAGGCCAGCTGCAGATAATTCCGCTCCCCGTCAAAAGGCGGTTCCAGACGAAAGACACCTTCTCCAAGGAAAACCGCCCCGCTGACTCGATCCAAAACCTTGGGGAAAAGAGTAAAGGTACCGCTTTTAAAAGTAAAAGTGCCGACGTCCTTTTTCCATTCGAAATTGTTCGCTGTCGCGATACCCGTCTCTCCCAGGCGCATTTGTCGGAGAGCGGTATAGTGCGGATCCGGAGTCGCTTTGCCACTGCCGGATACGGTAAGCTGGGTGTTAACAGGCTGCAGTTGCATCCGACCGGTGAACGGAACGGAGCCGCTCTCCGGTATGGATAACCGGACGCTTAGGTTTTGGAAGCCCGGTTTGGAGAGAGTCAGTTCCACTTCGCCCGCTGGAAGTCCAGGAAATTGAAAATTGCCTTGCGCATCGCTCATCGTCCGGCGAATTTCGGAATTGCTCAGGATCTTCAGGGATACCTGAGCTCCGGCGATGCGAGCTTCCTGGGGATCCAATAAAACTCCTTCCAGGTTGCCGCCCAGAAGGACACCGGCCGGGCAGAAAAACCATACCAGCAAAACCGACAGAAAACGAAGGGATTGCGGCATTCTTCCTCCTTGGGGGTGTAAGATGTTGTTGGCAGCTCGAAGCAATCTCCTTTTTCGATTTTTTACGAGACCGCCTTATTCCCTCAGTTTACAGGTCCGATATGGACTTGTCAAGTTTGTCCGACAGGCAGAGCCAGGGACGGAAGCACAGGGAGGGAGACTATATTCTTTCTTCAGCCTGCGGCCAACCGGCCGCATGTTAAGATTAGGGTATATCTGTTTCATGCAAGTATTTCAGAGAGAGGAGACCATGGCCAACTGCAGCAACTGCGGGGCACCGCTGCCGCTTCAATCCACGTTCTGCAATTACTGCCGGACGCGCAACGATGTGGATCTCAAGGGCATCCACTACAACACCACCCATTCCCCCGACTCCCGGCGGTTCTGCCCGCGCTGCGGGACCGCCCTGGAAACCCTCAATCTTTCCACGGCGAAGTCCTATCTGATCGAGCGCTGCCGCGACTGCTACGGCCTTTTTTTCGATCCCGGAGAGCTGGATGCCCTTCTCCAGGATGAAACCGCGCATGTCTATGAGGTGGACCTGCAGAAGATGAGCGTTCTGATCCGGGAGAGCCATCATGCCAGCCACCCGGTGGCTTATCTGAAATGCCCGGTGTGCCGCCAGGTCATGCACCGCGTCAACTTCGGCGCGCGCAGCGGAGTTATCGTGGATAAGTGCAAGAAGCACGGAGTCTGGCTCGACAGCGGCGAGCTTCGGCACCTGCTGGAGTGGGTTAAATCGGGCGGTGCCATCCTGGAAAAGCAGCGGGTGGAGGAAGAGCGGAAGGAGGAAGAAAAGAAAGCCAGGGAAAAGGCCAGGGAGCTGGCCAAAGCCTGCGGCGAGCCAAATTCCCGCGAAGGAGAAATGGACGTGTGGCTGACGAATCCGGACCGCAGCGGACCGGATCTGCTGGATGTCCTGGTCCGCTGGGCCGGGAAGGTGCTGGAGCCGAAAAACTAGAAAAAAAGTTCTTTCCAATCTTCTCGCCGTTCTTCCTCATCTTCCTGTGAGCTTTCTTCAAAGGAAGACGGGAAGGCCGGGAAGAAGTCGGCCGCCGGGTGCTCTTGCGGATCAGCGGATCACGCGGGCTCCGGCACCCTTGACCAGGCTTTCCACCTCCGCCTGGGTGGCCATGGAAGTGTCTCCGGGAGTGGTCATCGCCAGGGCTCCGTGGGCCGCGCCGTATTCCACCGCCTTCTGCGGATCGCCGAAAGTCATGAGACCGTAAATCAGCCCGGAGGCAAAGCTGTCACCACCGCCGACGCGGTCGTAAATTTCCATGTCCTCCCGCAGCGCAGCCTCATAGAACTGTCCGTCGGCCCAGCAGATGGCTCCCCAGGAGTTGACGGTGGCCGACTTGACGGTTCGCAGCGTGGTGGCCACGACCTTGAAGTTGGGATAGGCCCCGGCTGCCTTGTCGATCATTTTTTTGAAATTGCCGGGATCCAGGGCCGAAAGGTTGTCATCCAGCCCTTCCACTTCAAAGCCCAGGGCGGCGGTGAAGTCCTCCTCGTTGCC
Organism: uncultured Acidobacteriota bacterium; assembly: GCA_903847975.1. GTDB lineage: Bacteria > Acidobacteriota > UBA6911 > CAINFC01 > CAINFC01 > CAINFC01. The sequence continues at coordinate 4,535 of CAINFC010000179.1, forward strand.
GATCATGACATCCACGTAATGGGCCAGCCGGCGGTTGACTTCCATGGCCATGGCCTTGCCGCCCACGGCCTTCCAGAGGGAAGGACGGTAATTCAGGTCGTAGGAGACGATCGTGCCGTGCTTCTTGGCGGCCACCAGGGCTTCCTCGATGACCTCGGGTGTGGTTTTGGACAGCGCCGCGAAGATACCACCGGTGTGCAGCCAGCGGACCCCTTCCCGGCCGAAAAGAGAATCCCAGTCCACTTCTCCTTTTTTCATCTGCGAGGCGGCGGAATTGCCGCGGTCGGAAACTCCCAGGGCTCCGCGCACACCGAAGCCGCGCTCGGTAAAGTTCAGGCCGTTTCGGACGTTCCTTCCCACGCCGTCGAAAGGAAGCCAGCGGATGTGGTCTACGGCGACTCCGCCCTGAAGAATGAAATCCTCGATCAGCCGGCCCACTTCGTTTTCCGCCAGGGCGGTCACCACCGAGGTGCGCAGCCCGAAGCAGCGGCGCAGGCCGCGGGCGACATTATATTCTCCGCCCCCCTCCCAGACGCGGAACTGCCGCGTGGTGCGGATCCGGCCGTCGCCGGGATCCAGGCGCAGCATGATTTCTCCCAGGCTGACACAATCCCATTTGCATTCCGACCGGGGTCGGATCGTCAAGGTCGACATAAGCGATATTGCTCCCGTGATATAAAAACCATTAAAAGAACAGGCTGACGGGAGTGATTGTAAAAAGCCGCAAGGGAGGCTGTCAAGGCCTCAGGGCCGGCGGGCGGCTACCAGCAGGCGGCGGAGAATGCCGTCCGGTTCGGCGATTCCCAGGCGGGCGATCTCTTCGGCCCGCTCCTGGGTGTCGGCATAGGCGTAAATCCGCAGCTCGTCGGCATTGCCGGAGGGCCTCACGTGGGCCACTTCGCCGCCCTGAAAGAAGATGCGCATTCCGTCCGTGAAGTCCAGACCGTTGACCGCCCCGAATCCAAGGCTCGCGGGAAAGAACCGGGCGAGCTCCTCCTGTGCCTCCTGCCGGGTGCGCCCGGCAGACGGGGCGTAGCGCTCCACGATTCTCCGGCTGTCGGCCCGCGGTATTTTTTTCAGAAGAGCGGATTTTCCGTACCGCCGGGGCAGGGTTCCGAACAGGTCGATCAGCGGCATCCCTTTTTCCGCCGAGGCCAGCAGCACCGCAAGAATGGGCAGAACGGCATCGCGCGTGGCCAGCGCCTGCAGGGTTCGACCCTCCCGGCGGAGGTCGGATCCCAGCAGGAAGCCGCCGTTGGCCTCCCATCCGCAGACCGCCGTTTTTCCCCGGGCCACGGCTTGGCGGATTCCGGCAATGACATAGGGGGAGCCGATCCTGGTCCGGGGCTCCAGGTGATCCCGCAGCCGGCTGCGGTCGATGGCGTCGTTGCAGTTGACCGGAACCACGACCCCGTCCGATCCCAGCTGTTCGGCTACCAGCAGCCCCAGCAGGTCGCCGCCGAAAAAGCGGACGCGGCCCGACCGGCGGTCGATCCCCAGAACCAGGGGGCGGTCGCTGTCCCCGTCGGTGGAGACCACGGCATCGGCCGGCTGATCCAGGCCGTCCGCCAGGGCCTGGATTACGGCCAGCTGCCGGTCGTCGACGTTTTCGGTGTCCACGGGAACGAAGACCTCGCTGCGTCCGGCAGGAATGGCTTCCGCTCCCAGGGCCTGCAGGATTTCCACCAGGATGTCGCGGCCGACGGCGGAATGCTGGTAGACCAGCAGCCGCATCCCCCGCAGAGGCTCGCCCGCAAAAAAGTCGACGTAGCGGCGGATATACGCCTGCCGGGCTTCCCCGGCGGGCGGCGACACCTCCCGATGCCCGGCCTTAAGCATCCCTTTTTCGTCGAAGGGCGATTCGGCGAACGGCTGTCCGTAATACCTCTGCCGTAACGTCCGAACCCGCTCGTTGATCGGCTCTTCGTCCTCCTTGCGGAGCTCGCCGCAGGAAGTGTTGGTCTTGTAGCCGTTGCGGTCGAAGGGAATATGGCTTCCGGTAACCATCATGCTTCCCTTGCGGTGTCCGATGGCATAATAAGCCAGGGCGGGCGTCGGGACGGGTCCGCAGTTGACGGGGATCATCCCGGAAGTGCGTATCGCCTCCTCGAGGGCCTGGACGATTTCGCCGCGTCCCCCGTCCCCGGCCACAAACCGTGTGGAGCTGGGCCGCAGGTCGTAGGCGTAATAGAAGTTATCCCCCGGAACAATGCCGCCCTCCCCGGGAGGGAGCGTCTGCAGGTACTCCAGCTCCGCCAGGGCATTGATGTAAATTTCCAGCTGGGTCAGGTCGGTTACCAGCCCGCGGCGTCCGCTGGTTCCGTACTCCAGGATCTTCGGCTCATACTGCAGCCGGGATTGCAGTGTTTCCAAGGCGATTCTCCTCCTTTCAGGCTCCTCGTAGATTATTCCCATTGGCTCGTCTATAATTCTAGCTTTTTCAGAGCATCTTTACTTAAGCGAAATTTCGAGCGACGGACCTTATGGCAAACGATATCGAGGCGGAATCCTGCGGCCGGAATAAGATGGGTTTGTCTTCCGGCGCCCTGCGGCCTGCCGGGAGGTCGGGCCGGCCGTTCTTTCTTGCCGTTCTCCTGCTTGCGTTTTCCGGCGCCTCTTATGCGGGTTCGGCTGCCCGCAGCCGAAGCGGAACGACGCCGCGCGACCTGTATTCCAAGCAGGAATACCGCATTCCCATGCGCGACGGAGTTCGCCTGTTCACCGCGGTGTATACGCCCCGGGACGGGTCGCAGAAATATCCCTTGCTCATTACCCGCACCCCCTACAGCTGCATTCCGTATGGGGAGGAGAACTACCGGAACCATCTCGGCCCGTCGGACTCCTTTTCCGACCGTTCCTACATTTTCGTATACCAGGATGTGCGGGGCTGCTACCGCTCGGAAGGAACCTTCGTCAACATGCGCCCCATGCGGGCCGCCCAGGCTTCCCCCTCGGAAATCGACGAGAGCACCGATACCTGGGATACCATCGAGTGGCTGCTGCACCATGTGAAGAACAACAACGGCCGCGCCGGCCTGTGGGGAATCAGCTATCCCGGCTTCTATGCCGCCGCGGCCCTGGTCCGGGCCCATCCGGCGCTCGTGGCGGTATCGCCGCAGGCTCCGATCGCCGACTGGTTCCTGGGGGACGACTTTCATCATAACGGGGCCTTTTTTCTCCCCCATGCCTTTAATTTCCTGTCTTCTTTCGGGCGCCCGCGCCGCGGGCTGACCTCGGAAGCGCCGCCCGCTTTCCAGCACGGCACTCCCGACGGGTACCGGTTCTTCCTGCAGATGGGCCCGCTGTCGAATGCCAACGAAAAGCACCTGAGGCGCGAGATCCCTTTCTGGGATGAAATCATGGCTCATGAAAACTACGATTCCTTCTGGAAGCAGCGCTCCCTGCTTCCGCACCTGAGGGAAACGCATTCGGCGGTGATGACTGTCGGCGGGTGGTTTGACGCCGAGAATCTCTTCGGGCCGCTGCAAATCTACCAGGCTCTGGAGCGCCGCGGACCCGGCATGCAGAACAGCCTGGTGATGGGGCCCTGGTCGCACGGCGGCTGGTCGCAGGGTGATGGATCCGCCCTGGGCGATCTGCAGTTCGGATCGGCGACATCCCGCTTCTACCAGGAAAACATCGAGCTTCCCTTTTTTGAAGCCTGGCTCAAGCGGGGCACGGCCCCGGATCTGCCCGAAGCCTGGGTGTTCGAGACCGGCCTGAACCAATGGCGCCGGTTCAGCCGCTGGCCGCCCGCGGGCGCGGAGCCCCGGCGGCTTTACCTGCAACCCGGGGAAAAGATTTCCTTCGACCTCCCCGCACCCTCTGCGGCCCCGCCCTTCGACGAATATGTCAGCGATCCGCGGCGGCCGGTCCCGTTTTTGAACCAGATTGCCATCGGCATGTCGTACGAGTACATGGCCTCCGACCAGCGATTCGCCGCCACCCGACCCGATGTGCTCAGCTACGAAAGCCCCGAGCTGTCGGAGAGCCTGACCGTGGCCGGGCCCATGCCAGTTTCCCTGCTGGTTTCCACCACCGGCACCGATTCCGACTGGATCCTCAAGCTGATCGACAAGTTTCCCGACGGCGGAGCCGACCTGGAAGCCGAGGGTTCTCCGCTCAAGGGCTGCCAGGCGCTGATTCGAGGCGATGTCTTTCGGGGGCGATTCCGAAAAAGTTTCGAACACCCCGAAGCCATGGTTCCCGGCGAGCCGACCCGCATCGAGTTTGTCCTGCAGGACATTTTTCACACCTTCCAGCCCGGCCACCGGATTATCGTGCAGGTGCAGAGCAGCTGGTTTCCCCTGGTGGACCGCAATCCGCAGAAATTCGTGAGTATCCGCAACGCGCGCGAAGAGGACTTCCAGAAATCCACGCAGAGGGTTTACTCTACCGCGGCGCAGCCGTCCTATGTGAGTCTCCCGGTGCTCGCCGCCCCGTAACGGCCCGGTCCGGGGTGGCCCGGGGCGAAACATCGAAAATCGTGGGCCACGCGAGCGGAAGCTTGCGCCCGGAACGTAGGTTTACCCCTGGCGTCCTGCCGCCTTAGCGATTAAAATGGTGGTTCGCGATTGTATGGTCATGGATCCGAAACATGGCAGTCTGACCAGCCGGGGGAAAAAGATGAAGATCTCTTTTCGAAATGTTGTCCAAACATCCGCCGCTCTGCTTTTGCTGACTGTCGCTTCGGCGGCTGTCCTGCGGCTCGCCAGGCCGACCGTGGGACTCCAGCCCGACGGCAGCATCCTGATTCCCACCGGCCAGAAAATCACCCCGGCCGGCACGCACATCGAGGTCAGCGACCGCCCGCTCGGCCTGGTCCTCAGCCCCGACGGGCGGCTGCTGGCCGTCACCACCGGCAGCAATTTCAGCCCGCGGCACCTGCACCTGATCGATACCTCCGCCCGGAAGGTTCTGCAGTCCCTGCCGATCGGCGACAGTTTTGTCGGGGTGGCCTTTGACCGGCAGGGACAGAAAATCTACATCGGCGGGGGGCGCGACCAGGAGGTGAAAATCCTCGAGCGCCAGGCCGACGGTCTCTTCCGGCCATCCGATTCCATTCGGATCCCGGGTTCCGCCCCCAGCGGCCTGGCTCTCAGCCCGGACGGCACCCGCCTCTATGTCGCCCTGAACCTCCGGCATGCCGTCGCCGCCATCGGTCTCGCCGACCGCCGGGTCACCGAGATTCCGGTGGGCAGCTACCCCTATACGGTGGTGGCCGCCGACAGGATCTACGTCAGCAACTGGGGCGGGCGCCGCCCGGGTCCGGGGGACCGCACTCAGGAAGACTTTCCGGTGGTCCTGGACGAACGGGGCATTCCGTCCAGCGGCACCGTTTCGGTCCTCGATCCGCGCTCCCTGCGGGTGGTGCGCCACATCGAAGTAGGACTGCATCCCAGCGCCATGGCGCTCAGTCCCCGCCGCCACCGGCTGTATGTCGCCAATGCCAACAGCGATTCCATCTCTATTCTCGACACCCGCTCCGACCGGGTGGTCGGGACCCTGGATGTGCGGCTGTTCCAGCAGGCGCCCCTCGGAAGCGCCCCCAACGCCCTGGCTCTCAGCCGGGATGAAAAAACGCTTTACGTGGCCAACGGCGCGAACAACGCCGTGGCCGTGGTCGATGTGGACCGCCGCTCCGGGGCGGTGCGCGGCTTTATTCCCACCGGCTGGTTTCCGACGGCCCTGGCCCTCGGTGCCGGCGAGCGGCAGCTGTACATCGCCAGCGGATACGGCTTCGGGTCTCTGGCCCCGGCGGCCTCCGCCCCGGGACGAAGCTATCGCGACCGTGTGGGCATCGTATCGGTCCTTGACGGGCCGGGGATGCTGCCCCTGCCAAGCCTCACCCGACAGGTCCTGGACAACAACCATGCCCTGGTCGCATCGACCGGTGCGCCAGCCGCGGAAAATCATCCCATTCCGATCGATTCCCGGCACCCCTCCCCGATCCGGCATATTTTTTATGTGATCAAGGAAAACCGCACCTACGATCAGGTGCTGGGGGACCTGCCGCAAGGCAACGGAGAACCGGCCCTGGTTCATTTCGGCCGCGAGGTTACACCGAACCATCATGCCCTGGCAGAAGAGTTCGTGCTGCTCGACAACTACTTCGCTCCCGGAGATCAGTCGGCCCTGGGCCACCGCTGGTGCACCCAGGGATATGCCGGCGACTGGATTCACAAGTACGGCAACGCCCGCAACGACGCCAATCCGATGCTGTATGCGCCGACCGATTTTCTCTGGGACCACGCCCGCGCTCACCGGATCAGCGTGCGCTCTTACGGCGAGCGGGGCATCCCGGAAATTGTGCCCGCTTCGGCCGGGTGGGCGGAGATTTACGCCGACTGGAAAAGCGGCGCGCATCGGGTCCGGATTTCCGCCCGCCCGACCGTGCTCGGCCTTCGCGATATCTATCACCCGCGCTATGCCGGCTTCCACATGAGCATTCCGGACCAGGTTCGCCTGGAGGAATTCCTGGCGGAGTTCCGGGAGATGGAGAAAAGCGATACGCTGCCGCGGCTGGTGATCCTGCTGCTTCCCCAGGACCACACCAACGGTACGGCTCCGGGCTTCCCGACCCCCAGGGCCTGCGTGGCCGACAACGACCTGGCTCTGGGCCGCCTGGTGGAGGCCGTTTCGCGGAGCCGGTACTGGCGGGAATCGGCGATTTTTGTCACCGAAGACGATGCCCAGAACGGGCTGGACCACGTCGACGGACATCGCACCGTGGGCCTGGTCATCAGCCCCTGGGTGCGGCGCCGACAGGTGGACAGCAGCTTCTATACCGCCATTCACATGTACCGGACGATCGAGCAGATCCTAGGATTGCCGCCCTCCAACCAGTTCGATCTGGCCGCGGAGCCGATGTTCTCGGTTTTTACCGCTGATCCGGATTTTACGGCCTACCGGGCACGGCCCAACCGCATCCCTCTGGATGAGATGAATCCGCCGCTGAACGCCCTGCGGGGGCTGCCGCGGCGATTGGCCGAGGAGTCGCTGCAGATGGATTTCCGCGAACCGGACGCCGCACCGGAGCAGACCCTGAACCGGGCGATCTGGCACTCGGTGAAAGGCTTTGCGGTTCCCTATCCGTCCGGATCGAAGGCCGGGAGCCAGTCGGCGGACGAGCGCTGAACCGGACGGATATTCATGCAGAAGGCGCGCGGAACCATGGAAGAGCAGCCGCCGTCACTCCATCCGCAGATGGATCGGCGCGTCTTCGGTCAAATTTTCTGGCCACGTGTTTCAACTCGCTCCGTCGGCATATCGGCCCGGATTCGACTCGCCAATGAAATCCGTATGGAGTCCTGCCCTTAGGTGGCCTGTTGCGAGAGGGTGTCGCTTGTACCCGGCAAGCTAAAGCTTGTACTCTGAACGAAGAAGATTTTTTCGAACTTGTCAAAGATAAAGATAAGGATCGTCTGCCGCCGGGATCACTTCCAGGCTTCGATGGTTACGACCGGCTTTTGCCCTTCCAGGTCCCGGCGGCGGCAGCTCACTCGGACTTCCCTCCGTTCGCCGGGCATCAGCGTAAGGTAGTTGTCTTCCCAGAACACCGGGAGCGCCTCTTCTCCTCCCGCGCCCTTGGCCAGCCGGAGACGCAGGAAAAAGGCCAGGCGGCCGGAGCGGTTCCGGAGGGTTACGACGGAGGTGTGGTCCTCACCTTCCGCCTTGTCCCGCTGGGAAAGCTCCACCTCGGCGGCGGGCAGATTCTGGAGCGCGGTGAAATCGGCAAACGCTTTTTGCGGCGTGTAGTAATAGGTGGACTTGGGGTCATCCAGCGCATCGGGCTCGGTGGACAGCCAGTAGAAATTATGGCTGACGGCCTGGCCCGACCGGTTTTCCAGGGTGAGATTGAGAAAATAAGTCCGGCTGAGTCCTTCGAGGGCCGGAAGCGAAAAGGCGCGGTGGACGCCGTCCGGGGCCACGGATACCGTTTCGGTCCGGGAAAATTTCTCGGTCAGATCCAGGTTGTAGACGGCCGCTCTGACCCGCATGCCGGGAATGGATTCCAGCGTGGAATTGACCACCACCACGGAGCGATCGTCGTAGGAATACTGCACGTGCAGCGGTTCGCAGGCTTTTCGGGCGCCGAAGAAGGAGCCCCCGGGACGCAGGTAGTAGTCGTAAAGGTGCCAGATCAGCGAGGGCCAGGCATTGTTGAGCATCCACTGAATGACCCCGGTGGCATTGGGTTTGTTGCGCCCGAAGGCTTCGAACATGGCCCGGTGCGATTCGTAAGCCACGGCCTGGGCCTTGCGGGCGTAGTCTTCCACGCTCGCCGCCGGCCCGTAGCGCCGGTCCATCGCCTGGTTGAAAATTCCCAGGCTTTTAAACGGGCCGCCGCCGGCATGCATGGTCCAATATTCGTTAATGGGCCACAGTTTGTCCGCGGGAAACATGCGCTTCAGGCTTTCCAGTGGGGGCACTGCCGGTCCCGGACCGGTTTCGGTGTTGAAGCCGAAAGCGCCCCCTTTGGTCTTGTCGACGTACCAGTAGACGGGCGGAACATAGTCGTACGGCCCGTTCATCTTAACGCCGCTCGGACCGCTGAATTCCGCCTTTTTGCCGGTAGCCGAAGAAACCGCCGGGTTGGGCCAGTCCAGCTCCTTGAGGATGTCCAGGTAGACTTTTTCGACCCGCGCGGGGGGCGGCCCGTCGCTGCCGTTCATCCAGGCCAGCAGCGACGGGTGGTGCCGGAGCCGGCGTATCTGGTCGCGCTGCGACTCGGCGGAAATTCGCAAGTCCTCCTCGTCCCAGTCCTGCCACTTTTCCCAGTGGTCGCAGCAGCACCAGCCGGCCAGAACCAGGATGCCCTGCTCGTCGCAGACCTCCAGAAAACGGTCGTCTTCGATTTTTCCTTCCAGCCGGATGGTGTTGAGGTTCAGAGCCTTCACGTAGCGGATCTCGGTGGCCTTGCGCTGCGCGTCGGAGCGCAGCAGCATCTCCGGAGTATAGCCGGCGCCGCGGATCAGGAGATTCTTCCCGTTGACCTGAAAGCCCAGATGGCCGCCGGAATTGAACCGGGCGGTAATCTGTCGGATGCCGAAGCGGATAGCCTGGCGGTCGGAGACCGTTCGTCCGGTCTGAAATTCCAGCGCCAGTTCATAGCGGTCCTGGGGGCCCATGGGGACCGGCCACCAGAGGCGCGGTCGGGAGAAGACCAGCTGCGGATACTCCGCCGGCAGGAACCGCACGGTCTCTGTCTGACGGGCCCGGAGGGTAACGGGCTGCTCGAAATGCACCCGGCCGATCGTACCGCGCAGAACGCCGTGAACTTCGTCATCCGAGGCATTGGTCAGCTCCGCCAGAACCGTCAGCCGCGCTTTATTCAAGGAGGGGATTTCCGGCTCGGTCCGGACAAAAGGATGGCGGATGGCGACCGGTCCGGTCACCCGCAGCGATACGTCGCGGAAAATGCCCATCATTTTATCGGGCGGAGCCGGATTCCAGTCGACGAAGGTAATAGCCAGGTCCTTCGGGTTTGGCGCCGCCACTTCGACCGCCAGGGCGGCGGTTTCGCCGGGTCGCAGGGCGGAGGTTACGTCGTAGCGAAAGATGCGGGCCGCGCCGGCCATCCCGTCGCTTCCCGCGATTTTATGGCCGTTGAGCCAGACGCTGGCGCGAAAATTGATTCCATCGAACTGCAGCCAGACGTGCTGGCCGGCCTGGAAGGCAGGGGCGGTAAAGACCGTGCGAAACCACCAGGGGACCGCAAAGGGGCTGTCGGGGGGCATCGGCCGGTTGGAAAAATTCTGTCCGATCTGGTACCCCATGCCGGGATAGGAGCGCAGATTCATCCCGAAATGAGGATCGGGGAGCACCCGGTTGGCGACCAGCGCGGCCACCACCGTGGTGGGCATGTGCGTCGGATACCAGTCCTGCGGTCGATAAGAGGCGGCGGAAATCGCCTCCCCGGATTCCGCCACTTTGGCCGCGGACTGCAGGCTCCAGTTCTCCCGAAGCAGAATGCGGCTGTCCTTCCCGTCCTGTCCGGAAAGTACCGGGCAAAGGATTAACATGGCTGCCAGCGCACCGAACGCCGTACGGATACAATTTCTCATCTCTCTACCTCCCTGATCGGTCCGGTTTCAATGATAGCATCAAAACCGGATTGACGGTCCCGGCGAAACCCGCTACAATTGGCCAGCACCACAGCCGGGGGAAAGCGCACCGCCCGGGGGGTTATTCCCGGGACAGGCCGCCCGCCGGCTGGCAAAAGAGAACTCGAATGGCGGAGAACCGGCGCGGCATGAAAAGATATTGGTATCCATTGACGGTCCTGATCCTGTCGGCGGGCCTGGCTTTCCCCCAGGAAAGCACAGCTTCTCACCCCCCTATTCCCGTTCTGGCCTGGGCCGCGATCCCGGCGCCGGAAATCCGCGCGGAGCGCTTCCGGGAACTGCGCGAAATGGGGATCACTATCGGGTTGAGCTCCTGTCCGGACCTGGCTCGTGCGGAGCAGGTCCTGGATCTGGCCCGGGAGGCCGGGCTGCAGATGGTGATCTCCTGCCCGGAGCTCAAGACGGATCCGGAGCGCACCGTGAAAAAGGTCATGGGCCACGCGGCTCTGGCGGGCTATTTCCTCAAGGATGAGCCGGTGCGTGCGGAGTTTGCGGAGCTGGGCGCCTGGGTCAGGCGTATCGCTGCGGTCGATTCCCGGCATTTCTGCCTGGTCAACCTGATGGCCGGGATTCACCCTACCCGCACCGAGGCTCTGGGAGCGGCCAGCTACGCGGAGTTTGTGCGCACCTTCATCGGGGAGGTGCCGGTCCAGTTGCTCTCCTTCGATTTTTATCCGGTTCTGCAAGCGGAGGTCCACGAGCGGTGGTATGAGAGCCTGGAGATTTTTTCCGCCGAGGCCCGGAAAGCGGCAAAGCCTTTCTGGGCCTTCGCCCTGGCCAGCTCCTATAATGAATTACATCCCGTTCCGACCGTTGCGGCCCTCCGGCTGCAAATGTTCAGCAACCTGGCCTACGGCGCCCAGGGGCTGCAGTACTGGACCTACTGGATGAGCCAGGGGCTGCGCTCTGCGCCGATCAGCCTCTCCGGGAGGCGGACCGTGGTTTATGATCGGATCCGCCAGGTGAACGGAGAAATCCAGGCGATGGGCGGTTTTCTCTCCGGAGCCCGGGTGGTGCGCGTGGGTCATACCGGCACGGTGATTCCCCGGGGGACTTCCCGGCTGGAAAAACTTCCCTGGGCCGTCGACGTGCTGGAAACGGACGGTGCCGGGGCTCTGGTGTCGGTTCTGGAAAAAGGAGAGAGCTCCTTTCTGGCGGTAATCAACCGCGACCTGCAACGGAGCCTTGCGCTGATTCTCCTGGGGGACGAATCGCTGCAGAAAATTCAGAAGGACGGGTCGGTGGGCAAAGCCTCGGCCTACGAAAACAGGACGGACCTGGAGCCCGGCGACATGGCCCTTTACCGGTTTCCGACGAAGAGCACACGACCATGAAACACCTGCGGATCTTTTTTCTGGCTACCCTATGTTTACTCATTCCCTGCCGCGCGCAGGAAAGGCTGCCCTCGGCGGGGATCATACCGGTGATGTCCTGGGGCGGTGTCGCGCCCGCGGACGCTTCGGTGGAAAACTACCGCAAACTGAAGGACGTCGGCGTGACCGTCGACATCGCTTTTTCCCGGGATCTTCCGTCGCTCGCCCGGGCGCTGGATGCGGCCGGAAAAGCCGGGCTGAAGCTGCTGGTTTCCTGCCCCGAGCTGAAGAGCGAGCCGGAAAAGACGGCCTCCCTGTTCCGAAGCCATCCGGCGCTGGAAGGATATTATCTCGCCGATGAGCCATCGGAGCCTCAGTTCCAGGAGTTGGGCGAGCGGGCCCGGAAGCTCAAGGCGGCGGATCCGGATCATTACAGCTTCGTCAATCTTTACCCGAATATCAACTCCAACCAGTCGAAATTCGGCACCAGGGATTACAAGGAGTATGTCGACCGCTTCGACCAGCTGTTTCCCGCCCCCTATCTCTCCTTCGATTTCTACCCGGTGGTGGACGGCGGCATCCATCCGCGCTGGTATGAAAACATGGAGTTTTTTGCCGCCAAGTACCGGACCGAAGGGCGGCCTTTTTGGGCTTTTGCGCTGACCACCAGCTATCTGGCTTACTCGGACGATTCCCCGCGCCCGGGGTTGAACGATTTTCTGCAGCTTTATTCCGCCTACCGGCCGGAGAAGGTTTTCGTTCACGACATTCCCACCCTGGCGGAGCTGAGGCTGCAGGTCTATGTGAACCTGGCCTACGGGGCCCAGGGGATCGAATACTGGAGCTTCCGCGGATTCGGCGCGCCGCTCGACTTCCAGGGCCGGCGGACCGCAGTTTACGACCGGGTGCAGACGGTCAGCCGGGAGATGCAGAACCTGTCCGGCGTATTCCTCGGCGCCCGGCCTGTTTCGGTGGTCCACACCGGCCTGGATATTCCGGACAAAACCAGCCGCCCGGGTCCGTGGCCCGCGCCGATATCGCTATTGGAAACCCTGGGCACCGGGGCGGTTGTATCTCTCCTGGAAAACAGGGGAAGCAGTTTCCTGGTGGTGGTAAACCGCGATTTTCAGAAGCCGATGAAGCTGATCCTGAAGACCGATGATACCGTGAAAAGAGTGCTGAAGGACGGCAGCCTGGTTCCTGCCCGGGAATACGCCAGCGCCCTGGAAGTGGATGCCGGCGACGCGATGATTTTTACCTTCCCCGTTCGTCCGTCCGTTCGTCCCTGATTTTCCCGAAGAAAAAGAAGAAAAAGGACATCCATTTTCTGAGCCGCCGAAGCAAAAAGTGGGTGTCCCAAAATTCCCCCTGAGATTCCATGTCGATAGTGCGCCAAAGAGATGTATAATCATTACGCAATAGATAAACACATATCAATGGCACAACTATGTACCGCACACAAATCCTGCTCGAGCCGGAACAACATAAAATCCTGACCGAAATCGCCCGCCAGGAAAAACGCAGCCTGTCTGATGTGTTGCGCGAAATGGTGGATAAACAAATCTCCGAACGCAGACGGATTGCGCTTGCCGCGGCAGCTCGCGCTTTGCTGGAAGACTACCGGACAGACCCGGAGCTGACCGCTTTCCAGGCATTGGATGGAGATGCCTTCCATGCGTAAAGGCGAAATTTGGCTGATCAATCTCGATCCGACCATCGGTGCCGAGATTCGTAAGACCCGCCCGGCAGTTATTATTAGCGATGATGCCATAGGGATTTTGCCTTTGCGCGTAGTCGTTCCGATGACCGATTGGAAGGAGCGTTATGCGGTGGCTCCCTGGATGATTACCATTCTTCCCGATGTGCTCAATGGGCTGTCAAAACCATCCGCTGCTGACGCGTTTCAAATCCGGTCCGTTGCCCAGGAGCGCTTTGTTCAAAGGATTGGCGCTCTCAACAGCAACCAGATCGAGCAAATCCTGAAAGCAGTTCAAATCGTGATTGGGGCGGCATAATCACCGGAAGAAAAGGGAAGAAAAGGACACTCATTCTCCGAAAAGAAAATGTGGGTGTCCCGGATCTCTCTTCCCTGATCTCTCTGTTTCCTTGTTTTCTGAATTATGTATAATTCAGTCAGTTAAGTGACGGAATTATTATGTATATACGGCAAAGCCAGCTTGAAAACATCCATCGTTACCTGAAACCAGGAAAAGTAGTGGTAATCCAGGGTGCCCGGCGAACCGGCAAGACCACCTTGCTCAGGGAATTTTTGAAGGTTGAGACGGAACCGTATCTTTTGGTCAATGGCGAGGACATAACCGTACAGACCTACCTTGCCTCACAGTCGATTGAAAAACTATCCTCTTTCGTCGGTCAAAATCGATTGCTGGCCATTGACGAGGCGCAGAAAGTGCCAAACATCGGCCTCAACCTGAAGATAATCGTTGATCACATTCCCGGCATCAGAGTCATTGCCACCGGGTCTTCCTCATTCGAACTTGCGCGCCATGTCGGGGAACCGCTCACCGGTAGAAAAAGCACCTTGATCCAGTACCCCTTAGCCCAGATGGAACTGAGTGCGATCGAGCAGCGGCACGAGACCGATGCTCACATGGAAAGCCGCCTGATCTTCGGCTCCTATCCCGAGGTGGTACTGTTTGCGGACCAACGGGATCGGGAACAATACCTCAAGGAGATTGTGTCGTCTTACCTGTACAAGGATATTCTGGAGCTGGAAGGGATCCGACAGGCGTCGAAAATCGGCAGACTCCTGCAATTGCTGGCCTTCCAGATCGGCAAGGAAGTTTCCTGCGCCGAATTGGGCACCGGTCTGGGGATAAGCAAGAATACGGTCGATCGCTACCTGGACCTTCTTGAAAAAGCCTTTGTCCTCCAGAGGCTCGGCGGATTCAGCCGCAACCTGCGCAACGAGGTTACCAAGAACAGCAGGTATTATTTCATCGACAACGGTATACGAAATGCTTTGATCAACAACTTCAACCCTATCGATCTGCGGAATGACGTGGGGGAACTTTGGGAAAACTATCTGATCATGGAACGACGGAAGCGTCAGGAATACTTGCAGGAACCGGCCGGTCACTATTTCTGGCGAACCTATGCGAAAAAGGAGATCGACCTGGTTGAAGAACGGAGCGGTCGACTCCATGGGTACGAAATCAAATGGGGGAAAACTAAGCCCCGTCCGCCGAAAGAGTGGGCCAATGCCTATCCGGAGGCAACCTGGCAATCGGTCAGCCGGGAAAATTATCTGGGATTTATTCTACCGTCCGGCTGGTTCTGATCCCACACTTTTCCGGTCTGACTCCGAAAACGAGGCCCATTAGCACTATTCTCCGGCCATTTCCGATGAATAAGTAATTTCAAACGGGCCTTTCCTGACGAACGACTTCTGAAAAAACGTTTCGACCCGGCCGGCGCTGAAACTTACTCCAGCTTGAGTTCTTTTATTTTTTGCAGGACATCCCGGGCAGCTGTTTCCGATGACACCTGCTGGTCGATAAAGACCACCGTTCCGTCCTTCCCGATATAAAAAGTCCATCTTTCCGGAAGAAACCGGATGCCATGTACGACTCCATAGGCTTTGGCCACGCTTTTCGTCGCATCGCTCAGGATAGGATAATCCAGCTCCAGCGACTGGGCAAATTTTTGAAGAGTCTCCGGGGAATCCGTGCTTGCGGTAAAATAGGCGACTTTGGTCTGCTTCAGGAGCGAGCCATTCTCACGGAATGACCGGCACTGCCTGGTTCAGCCTGAAGTGAACGCCTTGGGAAACCAGGACAGGACCACCGCCTGATTGCCGCGGTACGCCGAGAGCTGGTAGGTCTTCCCATCGGACCCGGGCAGTCGGAAGTCCGGAGCTTTGTCGCCCACTTTGACGCCCTGGCCGGTGGTGCACCCTGTCAATAGGGCCAGCAGCGAGACAAATCCGCGTAAGTATCGCATGCTCTTTCCTCTTTAATGAATGAAAAATTGGATCCGGAACGATAAGAATTATTGCACATGCCCATGCCCGCTGTATAATGGAGCGGGAGAAACAGACGGAATCTCCATCCGTTATCCCGACGCAAAGCGGTTGCCGAAATACTTTTCATCCTAAACATCATCCCATCCTAAACATCATCCAATGCCCATGGACACCCTCTTCACCGATAGAAACAGGAATGGCTCGCTTTGTGCGGCTGTTCCGAAAGGCTGGCCGTTGCGCGCATCGGCCCTTCCCGCCCTCACCCCTCCGCATGCGCAGGCCATCGGACGGAGCACAGGAGTTTACAGGAACCTGGCCTGCAGGATATGCGGGTTTGCGGTCCCGGTGCTGGCCATCGTCGCGCTGACTCGATTGGCCCCGGCTGCAGAAAATCAAAAACCCAAGGCTCCGACCATGGCGGAGGTGCTGTCTTCTTCCCGGCCGGACGATTGGCGGCCCCTGGATTCCGAGAACACCCTGTACGTGGATTTTGCCGCCGGCCGGGTGGTGATCGAGCTGGCGCCGGCGTTCGCTCCACGGCATGTCGCCAACGTGAAAGCTCTGGCGCGAGAGCGCTATTTTGACGGGCTGGCCATCGTACGGGTGCAGGACAATTACGTCGTGCAGTGGGCGGACCCGGATGCAGAGAAACCGGAACTGGCTCGGAGGCTCCGGGGGGCACAGAAAACGCTTCCTGCCGAGTTCGACCGCCCGCTGGATTCCAGGCTTCCCTTTCTGCGGCTTCCCGATGGAGACGTGTATGCGCCGCAGGTCGGTTTTTGCGACGGCTTTCCCGTGGCCCGCGACCCCCGCAGCGGACGGATGTGGCTGGTGCATGGCTACGGTATGGTGGGCGCGGGGCGCGACACGGGCCCTGACAGCGGCGGCGGAACGGAATTGTATGTCGTCATCGGCCATGCGCCCCGACACCTGGATCGCAACGTCACCCTGCTGGGCCGGGTGGTTCAGGGCATGGAATTCCTGTCGGCCCTGCCGCGCGGGCAGGGGGCCATGGGTTTTTACGACAGGCCGGAGCAGCGCGTGCCGATCCGAACCATCCGGGTCGCTGCCGACCTGTCGCCCGCCGAACGTACCGGACTGGAAATTCTGCGGACCGATACCCGGACCTTTCGGTTTTTGATCGAGTCGCGCCGGAACCGGCGTGAGGACTGGTTCGTCTCGCCGTCCGGCCGCATCGAAATCGGGAACGTCCCGATCCCGGTACGAAAGCGGTAAAAAATCGGGCAGGAGAGAAACCAGAGAAAAAGACACCTGTTTACCGGTTGGTCGGACAAGCGGGTGTCCCAGGTCTCCTGCCTTCAAACGATTTCTGTAGGGACGCCAGGCGGGCGCCCTCCTAAATTTATTGTTCCACTGCAGGAGTCAGGGTCGCGGGGCCGGCAGGCGACCGAGCAGGCGCAGCAGGCCGTCGAGGATGGTCAGAGGATGCGGCGGGCAGCCGGGCACGAACAGGTCGACCGGCAG
>CAINFC010000180.1 GCA_903847975.1 uncultured Acidobacteriota bacterium
CTGCCGGTCGACCTGTTCGTGCCCGGCTGCCCGCCGCATCCTCTGACCATCCTCGACGGCCTGCTGCGCCTGCTCGGTCGCCTGCCGGCCCCGCGACCCTGACTCCTGCAGTGGAACAATAAATTTAGGAGGGCGCCCGCCAGACGCCCCGCCAGACGGATCTCCCTTCTTGATAAGAGCGAAGGAAGACCCATAAGGCACATAGCCACAAAGAATTAGGTGTGATGAGGTGATTTTTTCACCTGTCTACACTTTCCAAACTGCGGCCACGGGATTTGCAGTGCTCGTAAAATCTGCTGCTGTCTCTCATCCGGAGCCGGTAGGGTGGTCAGGGGGTGTTTGTCATTCAACGGGCTGATCTGCAGACAGAGACGACTCAACGCCGCAAGGGCTTCTTCCAAGGTGACCGTGTGGCGATCCGTATCCGTCGTGCCATAAACAGTTGTTAATCGTCTTCTTAATTCTCGGGCCAGCTTGAGAGCCAGAAAGCATACCAGGACGTGTCCTCGAGTACGGGAAGCTTTGCGCACAAAAATCGGTCGAACTGCCAGCAATCCCGTCTTGATCGTCCGAAAATCCTGCTCCACCTGTTGTAAATCCTGGTAGCGATCATGTACGGCTTGGCCATCCATCCTGGATTGAGACACATTCGTCTCGATCACATAACAACCATCCAAGCGATGGGCTTCTTGCCGGGCTTCTTCGTCGATGTCGATTTCTACTTGCCGATCTTGTAATTGCAGATGGACACAGGTCGACAGTTTGTGGTGTCTTACCCAAGCCTGGAACCCGCGCAACCCCGCTTTCGGTTGGCACCGAGAAGATTCGCGAACCAGGGCATTACGCTGTTCTACTCGTTGGCGGAGCTTTCGTAACTTATCTGCTTCCCGACGTTGTTGTTTCCGGGCTTCGTCTTCATTCCGCCGTAAGATATAGCGCTTCCCCTCTGCTTCGACCTCGCAGACCTTGTCTTCAAATAGCCCATAGTGAATCCCATTGCGCTGCATCAGCTTGCGAATCTGTGGGTCAGGTAACGCGGTAATGTAATGAAAGAGCCGTTTTTCTAACTCCTCTTTCCCCTGCCACTTGACCATCCCCCGATCTCCAACGAAAACCACATCCTGTGCCTCAAATTGCTTTTTGGTACGGTCCAGTTGTTCTACCACTGTCGTTTATCCCCTTGTGGGGTTATGCGGTGTATCTGGTGTATTGCATGCGGCGGATCGAGTGTCCGAGGTGCGGGATCAAAACGGAGCAGGTGCCTTGGGCCGACGGGAAGAATCAATGCTGTAACGTGTACCGGTTGTTTCTGGCGCGGTGGGCCCGGCGGCTTTCCTGGAGCGAAGTGGCCCAGATCTTCGGGACGAGTTGGAACGTGGTGTGCCGATCGATTCGCTGGGTAGTGGACTACGGCTTAACAAAGCGGCCGATGGACCATATCGCGTCGATTTGGGTGGATGAGGTATGTATTTGGCGCGGGCACAAGTATCGGACGGTGGTCTACCAGATCGACGAAGGCCTGCGGCGATTGCTCTGGGTAGGGCGAGAAAGAACGGAGGCGACGTTGCGAGGTTTCTTCACCTTTCTGGTGGAAGAGCGAACCCAAGGAATCCGATTCGTGGCCAGTGACATGTGGAAGCCATATCTGGATGTAATCCAAGAGAAAGCCAGCCAAGCGCTGCACGTGCTGGACCGATTCCACATCGTGGCGAAGCTAAACAAGGCCATCGACGAGGTTCGCGCCAAGGAGGCTCGACAGATGAAAGCCGACGGGTACGAGCCGATTCTGAAAAGGACTCGGTGGTGCTTTTTAAAACGCCCGGAGAATCAAATCCGGAAGTTGTCGGATGTGCTCAAGTATGACCTAAAGACCGTCCGGGCCTATCTGCTGAAGGGCGCTTTTGAAGCCTTTTGGGATTACACCTCGCCGTATTGGGCGGGATGGTATCTCGACAAGTGGTGTACCCGAGCGATGAAGTCACGCTTGGAACCCATCCAACAATTCGTCGGGACATTGAGAAACCATCGGGAGCTTTTGTTAAACTGGTTCCGGGCTAAAAAAGAGATTTCTTGTGGCTGTGTGGAAGGACTGAACGCCAATGTAAAACTGGCCATCAGAAAAGCTCGGGGTTTTAAGAGTTATGTGGTCGCGGAAACCGCCCTTTATCATGAACTTGGGCGTCTGCCCGAGCCTGAGTTCACCCACAGATTTTGTTGACGAGGCATAGATTGCCCGCACGCCTCCCCGTTTGCCGCCGCCTGCCATGGACCAACGTAATTTGCTCAGTCCCCCGCTGCCGGGAATAATTTTTCCGGCTTCTGGCCGTTCCAGTAACGCCGACTGAAACAATCGGTATTTCTCATCGAATAGTGCTTTCCGGCTCAATTCCCATCAATCAATGGGCCTCTCCTTACTCTATAGAAAACCATAAGTGAGCTCGCCATTACCCCCTTCCACTTCCACTTCCAGAACCACGGGAAACTACCCCCCGATCACCCTTTTTTACTTGATTTCTACGGCAAGTGGGTCATAAACTCAGGAAATGCAGGAAAAAGTGTGAAAACATTCGCCCCAAGGTTGTTCTTTCCACTTGATAATCTAAATTGGGATTACAGCCGCTTTGATACGCACATTAAGGGCCTTCTTGATCGAATGGAGAATTAAGGAAAGGTTCTCTATCGTTGGATTGCCTGACGAAGAAAGCATTCGGTGGATGCTCTTTGCCGGTTTTTGGATGTCTGCGGCGATCCGGTCAAATCCCACAGTGGCATTGATCAAATCCCGCAAGATGAGCTTAGCCGTTTGTGGGTCGTTATCGAGAAATAGACCAACGGCTTCGCTCAGTAAGGCCCTGGCAAACTCCGGGTCTCTCTCTACACGAGCCAAAACGGATGTTTTAAAATCACGTGTCAAAGCCATTTCTTTATTCCTTCCATTTATTAATGGGTTGCGCCTTTTCGAATCCGGTAAGAATCCCATAGCTTTATGGCGCGCTTAATATCCAGTTGCTGTCCCTTTTTTATGCCTCCTCCAAGCAATATTAGGATCTCCTTCCCGTCCCTACCGAGGTAAATCCGGTAGCCGGGACCCCAATCTATCCTATATTCACCAATACCGCTAAACCATTTCACATTGGAAAGGTTGCCCTGTTGCAAGCGCAATTTCGCAGTGGTCACCTTGGCGGCAGCCATGGCATCGAGGCTATTAAACCAGGTAGCATAAGGAGATGATCCATCCTCAAGCAATAATTCGAGTACTTGAAAAGGCATGGTTAATAGTAACATATATGATACCATCAGGGAATCGATTTCCCATATTCTTCGACCAAATCAGGGGGAATGGAGAAGGGATTGTTGATTTCGGAGGGCTCAACCAACGAGATCGTTTATCGGATAAAGGAAGGCGTCTGGACTTATAAAGCCGGCTTCCGGTAGCTCGTTTACCCTTCCGCTGTTATCTTACGACTCCCTTTCCGCCTCTCGAATCATACATTCCGCTTGACTTTGACTCAACCATGCCCTTTAATTGCGAAATAGTAGGAAAAGGGAAAAAGCGTTTGCCTATCCATTATAGGGTCTCTTCTTGTGGACGGATTGTCCATCAAAAATGCTTTTCGCAAAGAAACTTTGCTACCCAATGAGGGCCTCCGAGCCAATGATCCATGTGCGCCATCTGTTGTAGTATCTATCAATTATAGAAAAACAGCTTTTCCCGGCCGGGATACCAAGGAATTATTTTTTGGAGGCAAGGTGACGCTTCGTTCTCTTTGGCTTATTCCTTTCGTGCTTTTCCTGCGGAGCGCTCCCGTTTTCGGGGGTGTCAATTCCTGGTCGAAGATCAGTCCCGGTCCTGGCGTGATCCGAGCTCTGGCGGTCGATCCCGGCAACCGCTCTACGGTTTATGCCGGCGGGGAGGGTGGAGTTTATAAAAGCACCGATGGCGGCTCGACCTGGAGACCGAACGGGCTCGGTTTGAATTGCCGGTCCGTTTTGGCCTTGGCTTTCGATCCCGGCAGCAGCAACCTCCTTTACGCCGCTACCACCAACGGTGTTTTCAAAAGCGCCGATGCCGGTACCAGCTGGACGGGCAGCGAATTTAGCCAGGATAGCTTGACTGAAGCGGTCTTCGATCCGCGAACTCCACGGACGGTTTACGTCGGCTCCTCCAAGGGGGAGATCTACCGAAGCGCGGATGGAGGAATCGGCTGGAACCTGCTGCGGCTCGCAACGGAGGGCGGTATTACCGCTCTGGCGATTGACCCGGCGGCGCCGCAAACGCTCTATGCCGGATACGGCGACAATGCTGCTAGGATCTGTAAATCCACCAACGGCGGCAGTTCCTGGACGGACCTTCTCATCCCTGATACATACCGTTTGCCGCATAGTATTCTGGTGGATTCCCGGTTGTCGACGGTTTACCTGGGAACATTGGATGAATTGATGAAAAGTACCGACGGAGGGGCCAGCTGGAGTACGGTTTCCAAGTACAGCTCCTTCGGCGGGTATGCGGCGTTTGTCCTGGACCCAGCCACTTCTATGTTATACATGGTGAAAAACGAGTTGGTGTTTAGCAGCAGCGGTTGCAGTATGTACAGCAGTATTATGAGCAGTACGAATGGCGGAGCGACCTGGAAAGGCACTGTCGCCAACGGCTGCTCCGGCCAATACCTGGCGAGTGCCTTTCATCCTCAGGATCCGGCCACGATCTACCTCTCCGGCAATCGGAATACCGTATGGAAAAGTACCGACGGGGGCAGCAACTGGGTGGAACAGAAATCGGGTTTGGAGGTCTCATCCACCGCTTTAGCCGTTGCTTCCCAGAGTTCCCCGGTCCTTTTTGCCGGAACCTCTTCCCTTGAAGACGAACACTACCTGTTTCTATCCATGGACGGTGGAGGCCACTGGAGGTCCATGGGCGGCGGATTGGACTCCAAATTGGATCTGCTGCTGCCCGATCCGCAGTCGCCAGGCCGGATCTATGGAGTAACCTCCAGCGGCAGAGGAATCATGAAAAGCACCAATGGGGGTGCCCAATGGGTCCCTATTTCTGAGACTCCTTCCATGGTAACCTCCCTCCTGATCCATCCCCAAAACAACCTGATCCTCTACGCTTCCACCTCTTTAAACGGAGTGATCAAGAGCACGGACTCTGGTGTCACCTGGCAGGAGAATAATACCGGTATCCCGACCGGTTATACTTACCGTAATCTGGACGGTCTGGTCATGGCTGCTTCCACTCCAAGCCTTTTATACGCCAAGGCTTGGTACCGGCTTTACAAAAGCACCAACGGGGGAGGCAGCTGGGTCTTGGTGAACAGTAATTTTTTTGACGGCAATTCCGTCTCGATCGATGGTCGGGTATTGACCACCTTGTATGCGCCGGCAGGGAATGCTCGCGGTGTTTTGCGGAGTCTCGACGGAGGAGCGAGCTGGTCGGCGATCAGCGCCGGCCTGAAGCTGGTCACCAGCGCCGGGGATAAGCTGGACTATACGGCTTTCGCCGGCGATCCGAAAAACTCCGCCACATTCTACGCGGGTGGGGATGCTGGAACCGGTGGACCCTATAAAACGACCGATGGCGGGAGCAGCTGGAGAACCATCAACAGCGGTTTTCCTCGGGCCGATATTCGGAAAATTCTGGTGGATCCTTCGATTTCCAACTATTTAACCGCTCTAACAACCACCCATGGCGTCTGGAAAAGTACCAATGGCGGAGATTCCTGGAATCCGGTCAACTCCGGATTGAGAAGGACGATTGCCGATCTGGTTTTCTCTCCGATAAGTTCCGCCATTCTTTATGCCACGGCGGATCAGGGCTATTGGGAAAGCAACCTGTATCGAAGCAAGGATGGCGGGAAAATCTGGGAGCTGGCCGGCCAGGGACTTTGGATTCCGACCATCCGCTCCCTCATTGCCCATCCCCAGGATCCGAACCTGATCTATGCCGCGGGAGAGTCGGGAGTCTATAAAACCACGAATGCAGGGAATACCTGGCAGCCGACTGTAAGTGGGCTGACATGCGGCTATGCCTACTGCAAGGAAGCGATAGCGCAGATTTCAAATATGGCATTGGCTCCTTCCAGCCCCAGCACTCTCTATGCAGCCGGCGGCCTACTCGTATGGAAATCCACAAACAGCGGGAACAGCTGGAGCCTGGCTTCCACAACTTCCTTGCCCTATGAGATTCGAGAAATGGTGGTCGACCCTCTTGCTCCCTCAGTGGTTTATGCCAGCACCAGTAACGGTCTTTATAAAACGATCGACGGAGGAGGTCATTGGGAGCGGCAAGGTTCGCTGGGAAATCAATGGATCTCGGCTATAGCGATCGATCCGAAGCGCTCCGCGGTCCTGTTCGCTGGGACCACGACGCAAGGGATTTGCAAAAGCACGGATGGCGGAAGCAGCTGGGTGCAGACGAACAACGGTCTGGGCAGCGGGGAGCTGTCGGTTAGTTCGATTGCCATACATCCCGTGGATAGCAACCAGCTGATCGCGGGACTTCCTTATTGTACGAACTGTACGAACGATTCCGGTAATGGCGATTTCCGATCTACCGATGGGGGAGCCACCTGGACCAGGCTGAATTCATGGGACTCGAAGAGTTGCATATTATACAATCTTGCCGATCCGGAACAGGTCTTTGCGACTAGTGGCCGGGACCTCTATTCACGGGTTCAGACAGATAAAAGATTTAATCTGGAAGTACGTTCCATGCCCCTCAAAGGCGTCGAAATCTACATAAAAACCGATGGCTATAAACTCTGCGATATTTCCTACAGCGGGAAAACGGATTTTACCGATTCGTGTTATGAAGGCACCGCCATCAGCCTGAAAACACCGACTTGGGATCCCAGCTACTCCAAATTCCTGAATTGGGTTCTGGATGGCACAACCATTTTCGACCGGGAACTGAAAGTAGTAATGGACTCCGACCACTCCGCGGTGGCCTTTTTTCAATCCAGCGTCCCAACCAAAACCCTGGCGGTAAGATCTTTGCCGGATTCCGGCGCCTCCATTTATGTGGCTCCCAACGATTCTGTCGGGCAGGGCTCCGGTACGGCCGGTTTTGTGAGGACCTACAGGCAGGGTGACTCGGTCACCCTGGCGGCGGCATGCCAGGTAGGTACCAATGCTTTTTCCCGGTGGATTGTCGACGGAGTGGAAATCCTTGCTCCATTACTGACGCTTACTATGGACCGTGACCATACCGTAGTGGCTATTTATGCAACCGGGGCATCGCATTGCCTGTTCCTTCCGATGGTTTGCCGGTGACGGCGGAGATAGAACGGATATGTCCAGGATAGCGTTTTACAGGCATGCGGCGGCAATGTTACTGGTTCTGTGGATTCCCGCAGCAGGAGGTTTGTCCTTGGGTCAGGGCAGGAATATTCCGGCTCTACGCTCTCCAGATACCAATCCTGGAGACCTGTTCGCCGTCGACAACATCGTCGGTAATATGCGCTATGTGCAGGTAACCGCTGCCGGCGGGAACCGCGCACTTGCCGTCATGGAAACGAAAGTAACCCAGGAGATGTGGTCCCGGTTTGCGGCGGCGGCACCGGACTTTGCCCAGGATCCCATCTGGGACGGCAATGTGACCCGGGGAGCCTCCTACCCCTTGGATTGCATTTCCTGGCATTACGCCATCGTGTTTGCCAATCTGTTGTCCAGGATCAACGGACTGGCTCCCAGCTATTATGCCGATGCCGGCAAAAACATCCCCATCGATGCTGCTCATTTCAACAATAACAGCTGCTGGTACAGAAACGGCGTAACCTGGTGCGATTTGGATTTCGTCTACTGCGATTTCGATGCCGGCGGATATCGCCTGGCCCGCAACGGCGAATGGGATTATCTTTGCAGAAATGCCGCGGGGCTCGGGGTCAAAAACCTTTCCGAGAGCGTTCCCTACGCGAACGGCGGTCATCCGATTTCGACCTCTCTGGATGAGCATGTCTGGGAGGGGAGTTCGCTGACGCTGACCTGCGCTCCGGTGGAACCTTCCGAGAGCCCGATCGGCCTGATGAAGTACGGCGGTTCCTGCGGAAGCTGTGTCGTGGAAGATAACCTGGAGCATTGGGCCAACATTCACGGTTTTACCTTTCGCCTGGTGCGGACCATCTCACCGGTCATCACCTCGCTGACTACCAAGTATGCGGACCCCGCCTACTTCCTGAAAGGAACTCCCTTCTCCGTGCTCTTTACCGCGACCGTGGACTG
The DNA here is from genome assembly GCA_903847975.1 of uncultured Acidobacteriota bacterium. Lineage (GTDB taxonomy): Bacteria > Acidobacteriota > UBA6911 > CAINFC01 > CAINFC01 > CAINFC01. The sequence continues at coordinate 8,221 of CAINFC010000180.1, forward strand.
GATGGGTCATCCTCCAGGCATGGTTCGCTTTACCACCTCGAAGGGGGATTATACGATTTTGACTTCAGGTAACGTCGTTTCCCAACGGATCGATCCGGGGTTGGAAATGGAGACCTGCGCCGGGGTGAAAGCCCAAGCCATCAGCTTTGACGAGAGCCGCTCCCAGGAAAAAACGGCGTCGGGATCCGTGGTACCCCTGCCGCTGGCAGGGTTCACTTTTTCCCCGACGGATCAGGGCAGCGGCTTTCGGTATACTTCCACCGGCAGTTATCGGGAGAATCTCTTCGGTGGGGGAGTCGGGAGCACCGCGATTCCCGCGAATATCCCTCTTTTCGGCGGTTCCTCCTTCAACCTCGGATTTAATCCGGAACTGGTGGCCACGTTTTCCGGCAGCGGCCGGGCGGAAGTTCATCCGGTTGTCGGCAGTGCCGGATCCGCCGTCCAGGTCGGATTTGCGGGAATCAACTTCGAAATATCGAATCCAACGGTTCAGGTGTTCCGGGACGTGCAGCCGCCCTGCGGCTACGGTTCCTGGGACGGAAAGGTGGAAATCGGCGGTCTTATCGAAAAAAACACCACCTGGCCCTTTCCTTTCCAGGGAATTCCGGTTTACATGAAGGTTGGCTTTCTGGTCGATGCCGGCGGACGGTTGATCGTGAAGGACCTGAATCCGATTCAATATAAAAGCGGTGAGATTTACATCCGTCCGGCGGTCTCTGCAACGGCCGGTGTGGGTGTGGACCGGATTCTGAGCGGAGAGGCCTGGGTGGTGGGCGGCAGCGACCTGACTCTCCAATACCCGGCCACGCCGACGCTGAAGCGGCTCTGGATCAACCTGGATGTTGGCATTGGGGTGGTTGCTTTCAGTTTCGAATGGGCCAAGGAGTTGTATCACTATTCCTGGCTCTACCCTTCTGCCGCCGTTTTGACGGAACGGACCGAATCCTTTCCTGGTGAAGAGCCCAGGTTGATTTCCCGGGACTATCTGGCCGCCCAAGGCCCTTTCCCATCCCATTCCGGGATCGGCGAGGAAAAAAGTTCGGGAAGCAGTACTGCCAGGTTGGCTTCTTCTTCCTTGCTGCAGGCCTCGGTTTATCCCCATTCTTATCCTCACCTTTCTACGATGGGAAACAAGCAGGGACTGGTTTGGGTGGCCGACCAACCCGGGCGCAAGGCCATAAATCGCACCATGACTGTGTTTTCCGCCTATAATGGGTCGGCCTGGAACTCGCCGATTTCGCTGGGCGATGACGGGAGCGCCGATTTCCACCCGCGCTTACAGGGATTTGCGGATGGCGCGGCCATTGCCGTGTGGGAGGACGCAGGTAAAGTATTCGCGGATTCGGCGACTTTGGCGGAGCTGGCAGCCGGCATGGAGATCTCCGCGACGGTCTATCAGCCCGCTTTGGGGCAATGGAGCCCCCGGATCCGAATGACGTCTAATACCTGGCTGGATGCCACCCCGCGGATTTCAGGCCAAAGCAAGAGCGATGCCATGCTGGTCTGGATTGCCAATCCGGCCAACGACCTCCGCGGGAAAGCCAGTATGCCGAACCAGCTCTGGTTCTCCCGCTACAACGGTACATCCTGGTCGACGCCGGCGATGGCAGCTGTAATCCCAATGGCTGTTTTCAACTACGACTTTGTTTATAGCCAGGGGAGCGGGTACGTCGTTCTGGGTTGCGATACGGACAACGATCCCGCCACCCAGAACGACCGCGAGCTTTACTTTTTAGGCTATGCCGGCGGATCCTGGGGAACTTTGAACCGTCTTACCGACGACGCGGTCATCGATGATCATCCGCAACTTGTCCGGACGGCGGGCGGCGCCAATCTATTGGTATGGATCCGTGCGGATGGAGTTTTTACGTCGACGAATTTCAATATGGGCGCCAGGCAAAAGATTCTGGCGGAATCCTATTCGGCCAACCTGGGAAACAGTGTGCTGTCGGCTTACGGTGAAGGGCAAATGTCGCTCACCTGGTCCGCTCCCGGGGTGAACGGTTCAGACTTGGTGACCATGTTTTACCAACCTCAATCGCAAGCATGGGGAAACCCCCAAAGGCTGACCACGGATCCGGAAACCGAGCGGTACCTGACTTCGGTTTTCATTGGTCGAAATGACTGGATGGCTGTTTTCAACCGCGGTCTTCTCGGAACGGCTGCGACGGGGCGGATCAGCCGTGCCCGGCCGGAGGATGTTCCGAGTCTGGTGGCCACGGACCTTTATATGGTACGGCACGCCCTGATCCAGTCGGTTTTTCTTCCCCAGATCGTCAAGTAACACGGCCCTTGTGTTCTAAACACCGGCTATTCAAATCGGATACTGGAAACTCCGGGCTCCAGGCAGGAAAAGCCGCTGTAGATTCTTTCTGAAATCATGAAACAACGACCGGATGCCGGAAAGAAACAATCCACTCTTGCGGCCGCCTTTCTGGCGCTGGTCCGCGAAGAAGCGGATGCCCCGGCGGTAAAGTTTCTGCGTGCGGACGGAAGTGTTTTCGGTATGACCCGGGGGGAACTCCTGCAGGCCGCCGTTTCCTTCGCCGGAAAGCTGCGGGAAACCGTGCCGCCCGGGGGCGTGGTCGCGCTGCCGCTTCCGACCGGACCGGAGTTTGTGTGCGCTCTATATGGCTGCTTTCTCTCCGGGGTTGCCGCCCTCCCCCTGCCTCCCGCCACGCGGACCAACGGAAATCGGCTGTCGGCCCTTCTTTCCCGTGTTCGTCCGGATGCAACGGTAATTAAAGAAAAAGCGGAGACGGCCTGGATTGGGGAACAAACTGGGACCTTCCTGACTTAACAACCCGAAGATGGGCCCATTGACTGGGATTCCTTCCGGCAGCTGGTCAAAATCACCGCGGAGAGCTCGCTTGAGGGCCAGGATCCGTTCCGGAGTCCAGTGGGAAAGGTTGGCAATGATCTTTTTGTTGATTTTCTTTCCTTGGCGGACGGATTCGCGAAGCAGGATAGCGGGTGGGGAGTTACGATTGGGGATGGTGGCGATATACATGCCCCTATTACACATTAAATAATATTACATATCGTTATAAATATTTATAAATACATGGGTACATTTATTCGGGTAAAAAAAGACTAGGCTCTTGTTTTTCTTTTACTTACCCAGTTTGGAGGTAAGGAAGATCCGCCCGAAGTAGTCCACCGAGCCATCCAGGGAATCATCTTCGTCGACGCCGAAGGTAACCAAATGAACGATGTTGCTGTTGAAGTAGCAAAAGAATACATGGCAATGGCGGAGGTAATTGTTCCTGGGGAACTATTCCTGGATTACCTCCCGAGCGCCGCGATATCCATGGATCTGTCGGAGGCCGGGTCGTCTGCCGGTTGGATAGGTTATGGCGGAACCTATGGCAGGTGTCTATCTCCCCCGGAATCCAAAGGCCTCACCGCTTTATAAACTGGTCGAAGACCATTTCGATGAGTTGAGCGAGTTTACGATGATCGCTTTGCCCCAAAAGCACGGCTTCTGGCGGCCGATCATTCGCAAGGTAGCCAACCGGTTCTTGGATTGTGGCGACCTGCACCACGGGTTCGCCCGCATCCGCTGTCAAAACCAGGAGTGCCGCCATGAGATGATCCTGGCGTTTTCGTGCCATGGTCAATACTTTTGTCCCTCGTGCCATGCCAAACAAGTTGCCGCTTTCGCCGACTGGCTGGCCGCCGAAGTCCTGGCCGACGTCCCCCACCGTCAGGTTGTTTTTACGGTGCCAAAGTTAATCCGTCAGCACTTCCGCTTCGACCGCAAACTCCTGGGTTTATTGAGTTCCTGCGCTTATGATGCCGTTCGAGGAATGATGCCAGCCGTGGCCGACGATCCTCGGGCCGTGACCGGAATGGTCGTTTCCTTACAAACCTATGGAGATCAGACCGCCAATTGGCACCCCCATTGCCACAGCATCGTGACCGATGGCGTTTTCCGGCCCGACGGCTCCTTCCAACCTTTGCCTCCCCTCGACTCGCAACAGCTCATGCTGCTCTTTCGCCATAAGCTGCTGCAGGAGCTTTTGCGCTTGGGAAAGATTTATCCGGCGACCATCGAAATTCTCGATCGTTTCCCGCACACCGGCTTCTCTGCTTTCCAAGGCCTGCCGGTTTCGCCCAGCAATACCGCGGCCCGCGAAAAACTTGCTTCTGGCTCTGATTCTGCTTCCGGCCCTGGCGGGCTCCGCCGCCCTGTTCCTGCGGAATTCAGCAGCGCTGCGATTTCTCCTGCCGGCGGCAGCCCTGGGGCACAGCCTGCTGGTGCTGGCCTGCCTTATCCACAGGCCGGATGCAGCCTTCGGCGGCTGGGTCCGCCTGGACGCTGCCGGAATGCTGATCCTGGGTATTTCC
>CAINFC010000181.1 GCA_903847975.1 uncultured Acidobacteriota bacterium
GAATCGGTATGCGACAGTGGCCGCGTGCTCGCGGCGGCCTCCCCGGATTCGGAGCGTCTCCAGATCCCGGCTGGTGTGCGGCTCAACGCCGGTGACCCGGTCCAGCTCCTCCTCGGCAAAAACCGCGCCGGGAGAATCCGCAACTTCGCCTGGGCTCAAGACCCACTGCTTTTCACACCCCAGGCGAAAGTCCCGCGGGGCGGAGATTCTCGCCAGCAGTCTCTGGATAAAAGGGGCAGGATCCATCACGAGAAAGCCCGTTCACCGGGTGCACGTTCCCGGAAAAAAGCGATAGCCGCTAAACTCTTTTTTCCTTTGAACATCGGGAGGAGTTTAACAGAGGGAAAACAGGAACACAAGAGGGATTCCGGATAGACGGTCGCTCGCATTTCCCCCCTCCCCTAGAAAAAGTGCAGGGAATAATTCAGCCGGATGCCCCGCCCCGCTTCCGGAGCCAGCTCTTTCAGAAAGGAGCAGTGATTCCGGTAAAGCCGGTCGTTCAGATTGTAGGTCGACACAGAGATTACCTGCAGATAATGCCGCGCCGGAAGGGTATAGGAGGCCGTCAGGTGGACGACTCCATATCCGGCCGTGGGCGTTTCGTTTTCGAACACCCGCTTCTGGGCCCCGGCCAGGACCAGTTCGGGGCGGAGGCTGAAGCCTCCTGTCCGGAAGTCGAAGCCGATCCGGGACCGAAAGGGTGGAATCCGGGGCAGGCTGGCTCCCTCCTCCAGGCGGGCGCGCACGGCATCAAATCCCAGGTTCAGCCAGAAAAGCGGATGAACGCCCAGATCCAGCCGGGCCTCCGAGCCCAGAAACCGGCTGTCTTTCTGCAGGAAATTCACGACCTGCAATCCGTTCCGGAATTCCCCGGTGGGGGACATGTAGACAAAATCGCCGATCCGGTACAAGAACAGGTTCCACTCCCCTCGAACCCGGGATGAATCGCGGCGAAGGGACAGCTCCACACCGTTTCCCGCTTCCTTTTGCAAATTGGAATTGCCGATTTCAAAGGCCATATTTCCGACGTGGGGGCCGTAGTTGAAAAGCTCCTCCAGGGCCGGCGCCCGGAAAGCATGGTTGTAGCTGGCAACCAGGGAGCCCTGCCTGCCAAGCGGAAGGCGCACCCCGGCGGCTCCGGAAAAACCGGTAAACGATTTTCGGGAACCGCCATGGGGATCGTAGCCAGTATGATCGACCCGCCCGGCCACCTGGAATTTCGCTTTCTGGAAATCGAACTCCTGCAGCCCGAATAAAGCCAATCCCCCCTGGTCCACCGGAGGACTGAGGGCTTCCTCCCCTGTGGCCCGGTACTTGCGGCTCACCACTTGAAAGCCCCAGGAACCCTTCCAGGGGCCAGCCGGGCGCTGATCAAAAATTCCCCGCAACTGCAGCAGCCTGTTGCGAAAGTCGGTGGCGGCATAATCCCCGTTTTCCACCTCCCGGTGGTTCCAAAGCGTATAGGCCGCGGAAAAATGGACCCGCGGAAAAAGTCCGGAAAGATCGCGGAATCCGCCGTTCCAGCGAAGGTTCTGCCAGCGGAAGACCTCATCGACCTGCGCCTCTGTTTCGATCTCCTCTTCCCGGGCTTCTGCTTCAGCGGCCCGAAACAGGCCATGGGTGCCGATTTTTCCGGTCTCGTTCCTTTCTTCGCCGTGGGACCCGTGAAAATGTCCGGCATACGGAACCCCGAAGCGGCCCCGATTGGTGGAATAGGTCAGGTTCACGAACGGTTTGGCCCCGAACCAGCCCCAGCCGAAGGACCCGGAAGTCAGGCGGGTTTTGGAATTTTCCACCCTTCCTTCGGGACTGTAGTAATCCCCGGCCACCTGCCGCCCGGCCGTGCCCCAGGCCATCCAGTTCCGATAACCGTATTCGAAACTGCCGCTGGCCCCGGCCTGGCGGTTATTGCTCCCCCCTCCGGTGGAGAAATGGCCGCGGAGCCCCTCGTGGGCATGCTCGTGGAACATATGGTGCTCGGTGACCGAATTGACCACCCCGCCGATCGCCCCGCTGCCGTAAAGAAGGGAAGCCGGCCCTTTCACCACCTCGATTCTTTCCAGGTCGGCGGCATCCACGGGCTCTCCGTGCTCTCCGGACTGGGAGGAAAGAGTTCCCGTGGGCAGCCCGTCCTGCAGGATCAGTACCCGGTCTCCGTCGAACCCCCGGAGGATGGGGCGGGAGCTGCCCGGACCGAAGCTCCTCTTGGCCACACCCAGCTGCCGGTCCAGGACTTCGCCCAGGCCAAAGGCCGTCTTCTCCTTCAGCTGAATCGAATCCATGGTTGCTACGGATTGAAAGGCATCATACACAGTCGACTCCGTGCCGCTGGCGGTAACCGTAAGCTCCTGACGGAGCGGCGAAAGCCGGAGATCGAAATCGACTGTGGCCATCTGGCCCTCAGCCAGGGCGATCGTTTTCCTCTCGTCCGTCAGAGCATGCAGGTGAGCAATGATTTCGTAACGACCGGGAGGCAGACCGTCCACGGAATAGTGCCCGGCCTCATCGGTCAGAGTCGTGATTCCCAGGGGGCTGATTAAGACCGTCGCATGGTGGGCCCCGAATCCCGTACCGGCAATGGTCACTGTTCCGCTGAGTCTTCCGTTGGCAGCGAAAGCGGCCGATCCGCACCCTCCCAGGAGGACAAGGATCCGTATCCATTTCGTAAGCCGTTTATTCTTTTGCATTCATTTCCCCTCCCATAAAGAAAGCGGTTTCCGGCGAGCCGGCGCAGCTGCCGCCCAAGGCGGCAAGCGGGCCTTGTCCGGAAAGGGCTTTCGGTTTCTGGATCAACAGGTGCCCGGCTTGTGCCTTCCGCCGGGCTGCAGGCATCTATTGAACCGGCGGAGGCGGCGCGCGGGAGGAGGTAAGGGGTGCGGCCGCCTGGCTCCCCCGGATGAAAAACGGGAGAAATACCCGGCCCAGAAGAATCCAGAAAATCAGGGGTAAGGAAAGACTGTACGCCAGGAAAGGCATGGCTCCCAGGAGGCAGAGGGCACAGTCATGGTGGTCCAGATCCCAATGCTCATGCCAGACCGACCCGAGAAGCGCGGCCAGAGCCAGCAGCAGAATCATCCTGACCCGCATGGCCTGAAGCGCCGTCTCTCCTGCATTATGGCTGAATTGCGTATCCATTTGCCCCGCGTCATTATACAACGTATTCCGCCTTGGCCCCCCCTTGCCGCGAAATCAAAAACCGTCCGCCGTAAAAGTCGCCGGAAGGCTACTCGCGGCCGGGTCCCGGGGAGGATCGCCCGGAGCCCACCGTGCGGTCAAAGGCATCCGACAGCCAACGGCTCAGGGACTCCGACGCAATCGGGATGCGCTCCCGCCAGTCTTCGTGCTGGTACCACATCGATTCGTGAAACGCCGAGGTCAGGTCGTCCAGTCGCCGGGCTTTCTTTTCCGCAGGAACCTGGAAGACCCCTCGGGCCGTCTTGAAATCGGTGTTGTGGCAGAAAAGCGGGTATCCGTTGCCGGAGGAAAAGAAGTGGATTTCCCGGCGCGCCAGGCGGGAAACCAGCAGGGTGGAAAAGATCGCCTGGTGGTAAAATGTCTGGTGCGGGGCATCCGCCACCAGGGTGCTCTGGAACGAAGTGTCCTCGAGACCGGCCTGCATTCGCCGGGCCCACTCGCGGAGTAGTCCGCGGTCCGGGCGGACCGCAAAAATGCCGCAGTTGAGCCAGGCGCGCACCTTTCGACGGTCCACCATGGTTTCCACGGTAAAAAGGCGGGAAGGGTCCAATCCGAAGCTGCGGTAAATGGCAGACCAGAAGGGATCGACCGGTTCTTCGACCGCCTGGCCGATGTTGGTCAGGTGCACCGGATTCACCGCCGCGGCTGTCGCGACCGGCAGATCCATCTCCAGAGGTGGCCGAAACACCAGGGTTTCCGGATCGAACCAGGCCAGGCTCGAAACTCTCCCGGCCGTCTCCTCCTCCGCGCGCGCGGCGGCGAAGGCTTTGACGGCAAACGGGTAAAGGCGCGCCTCCTCCGGCAGGGCAATGCGCAGCTTTGTTGCCTCTCCGTCCGGAATGGGAATGCCGGTGACACGGGAATCCGTAAGAACAACATAAATCGGGCTGCGGCCGTATTCGCCCGCCCATTTGCGGATACTTTCGATCCAAAGAGCAGCAGCGAGCTCCTGATACGGCTTACTGACGTAAGTCACAAAGGCCAGGCGGGCGGCCGGATCCCGGGAATCCCTTCTTTCCGCCCGGCCTTCCCGAACCGCCAGGGCGCATCCGCAGAGAACCATCCAGGCGATCCACCGGCACTTTTTTCTATTCATTATGCTCCCGCTTTGCCATCCCACTTACGCAAAGATATGAATATCATTCGGAAAGGATCCGCGCGCAAGGCCGGTGTGCCGAATGCGCCGGCATCGAGGACCAACCGTTGCCGGCCGGTGACCAGCGGTCATGGAAAAAAGCCGGTCAAGGCCGGCCGGAGGACCGATTTTCTTTATTAAGCGGAAACAGGGGGCTCCGGGTTCGGGTGCCGCATCAGTCCACTTCGAAAACCAGGTAGCGGAGCGCTCCATCCCTTTCCACCTGAATGACGGCGGGATCTCCGCTTTTCAGTTCACCTGCCGCCTGGCGCAGGTCCTCCAGGCGGTCTATGTCCCGGCGGTTGAAGGAGTGGATGACATCGCCCGATCCCAGGCGGCACTCGGAAGGGGCGATCTCCGGGTTGATCGAAGCCACCAGAACGCCCCCCGGCTTGCGCAGCGGTGCCGCCAGCAGCTTTTCCACGGTGTCATCCACCTCCAGGGCCAGGATCCCCAGCTTCGGGATCAGGTTCTTTTCGGCGGAAACCAGTTCCAGGAATCGTCCCGGGTCATCCGGCTTCTCCACCACGGAGACCTGGATCATGAATTTCTTCAAGCCCCGCTGTATCTGCAGAAGCACTTTGGTATCCTGCTCCTGGCGATAAATGTTCATCCCGAACTGCCGGACGTTTTCGATATTCCGGCCATCCATGTTCAGAATCACGTCTCCCACCGCCAGCCCCGCTTTGGCTGCCGGAGAGTCCGGACCGATGTCGGATACGATCACGCCCCAGCTTTGAGGCAGGCCCAATCCTTCCGCCATGGCAGGAGTGATATTCTGCAGCTGAATGCCTATGCCTCCGCGCCGCACCCTTCCGTTTTTCCGGATCTGCTCATAGACACGGGATACGGTTTTGCTGGGGATCGCCAGGCCCACGCCTTCGCTGCCTCCCGACTGGCTCAGGATCATGGTGTTGATGCCCACCAGGTTCCCGGCGCTGTCCACCAGAGGCCCGCCGCTGTTCCCGGGATTGATCGGCGCATCCGTCTGCACATAGACATGGACGTCATCCGATTTGATCTGGCGCTCGATAGCGCTTACCATCCCCATGGTCACCGTGTTTCCCAGTCCCAGCGGGGATCCGAAAGCCAGGACCAGCTGCCCCTGGCGCAGCTGGTCGGAATCGGCCAGCGCCAGAGCCGGCAGCCCGTCCGCCTCGATTTTCAGCACCGCCAGATCCGTCAGCAGGTCGACGCCGACCACCTTGGCCTCCCGCTTTTTTTCCTGCGGAACCATATTAAGGCTGGAATGGCTGCTTTCCCGGGGCAACCCCTTCACCAGCAGAACCTGGATCCGGCGGGCGCCGGAAATGACGTGCGCGTTGGTGATGATGTAGCCGCCCGGATCGAGGATCACTCCCGAACCCATACCCTGCGACTTGGTCAGCATCAGCCCGGAGGCATTGCCGAGGCTGTAGCGAGAGGTGAAAACCTGAACCACCGTCGGCCGGACGCGGTCGACGACCCCCTCAAAGGATCGGCTCCAGCCATCCAGGCTGGCCGGGGGTACCGGAAGCCCTCTGCCGGCCGACGGCGTGATTCCGGCGAAAGAAAAGGAGAGCAACCAGGCAAAAAGGCTCCCGCAGGCCAGGATTCTTCCGGCTATCGCACAGGATTGGGATCGGGTGAATCGTTTTTGTCTTGCTTTCTGGTTCATGGTTGCCGCTCCTTTTCTTCTTTCACAGGATTAGAAAGGAACGGCAGGCATTCGAATGTAAAATCGGAGTAAATCCCGGAAGCAACAGAAAAACGAGAGGGCGGCTGATTCCGACCGGCCTGATGCCGGGGGTCCTCAGATCCCTCCCCGGCTCCGCATCTCGCTCGTAATCTTTGCTTACGGTCCGGATGCACGGACCTGCCGGTAAAAGCGCTGCGCCATGAATCGCTGCCGGCGCCAGGCTTTCCATGCCTCTGAAAACTTCCGGAGGGCACGGGCCTGCCGCTGCTCCAGGCATTTCTGAATTTCCGGGACCCAGGGAAGGCCGCGTTTCGGAAGGCTCGCTGCCAGAACCTGTGCGTCCCGGGCCTCACCCAGAGCCGCAGTAACTTTCCGGGCCGACTTCAAAAAGGGACTTCCCCCGCGGCCCAGGTGCGGCTGGGCAAACTCCATCCAGTAGCGCAACAGGCGGCATTTTCGCCGGAATCGGTGCTGTTCCTCCGGGGTCAGCCGGCCGATGCGAACCTTTTTCCGAAGCAGGCCGCGGACGGATTTGGACAGCCGGCGGGCCACAAAGCCTCGGAACTCTGCGGCTTCCCGGAATTCCTTCCTGCGATCCGCGACGCACAGGGACCCGGCGCGGCGGAGCAGATGGCGAACGGGCGCGTCACGGAGCCAGGAACGGGCCTGAAGGTGCGCGCCTTGCCCGGCGCGGCACCAGTCATCCCAAAACGAGCGCCAGGGTTCTCCGCAGGCAATCCCCAGCTTTTTTCCAATCTGCTGCAGGGATTCCCGATGGACATCCTGGTCGCGGGCTTTTCCTAAAATCCGCAGCAGGGTGCGGAGCTCCCCGGAAACCATGCCTGCGCCTGTCCCCCGGAGGGGCTTTCGAAAGAGCCGCAGCAGAGCTCGAAAGCGGCGGATGGCGATACGGGCGCGGTGCAGGGCTTCCGCGGCGCCGGTCCTGCGGTAGTCCGCAAGCTGCCGGCGCAGATCGTCGTACTGCTGCGACAAACAACTGCTTAAAATACTTCCTTCCCCCATACTCTGTACGGCTGCTGTCCGTCCGCTCCGTTGCCTTCTCCTCAAACCCCGGTACCACAGCAATTGTAACCCGACCTCCTCGCCGGATTCAGCCGTTCCCTGCTTGGCATTTTTGTCTTATAATTCCCAACGAACGGTTGCGGCGGATGAAAGTGCAGGCGGTCTTGACAAAAAATCTTCCTTGCACCTAGAATTGCCACAGTCCTCCATGTAAGATGTCATACATGCTCGGCAAAGTGAAAACCGTTAGAAAGGATCCGATATTTATGTCAAAGGACAAGTTTTTCGCTTCCGTTTTCCTGGTCATCCTGCTGTTTTCGCTGCAGGGTTTTTCGCAAAGCAACGTCGGTCAGATCTCGGGCAAAGTGTTCGATTCGTCCGGGGCGGTCATTCCCAAATGTTCCATCTCGGCGACGAATCAGGATACCGGCCTGAAACAGACCGCCGCGACGGACGATAGCGGTTCTTATTCGTTTCCCTCTCTGGCCCGCGGCACCTACACGGTGCACGCCGAGGTGCAGGGTTTCCGACCCAGCGAGCAGTCCGGCGTGCTCCTGGAGGCTGCTTCCAGGCGTGTTGTGGACTTTACGCTGCAGGTCGGCACCCTGACCGAAGCGGTTTCGGTGACCGCATCCGTCGACCAGGTGCAAACCGCCTCGGGCGAGGTCTCCCAGCAGATCGGCGAGCGGCAGTTGAGCCAGATCGCTCTCAACGGAAGGAATTATGTCCAGATGCTTCAGCTGGTACCCGGCGTGGTGGCCACCAGTACCGATCCTTTCAGCTTGGGGCTGAACACGACCGCCCAGCGGGTCAACGGGATCCGCACCAACTCGGTTTACTTCATGGTGGACGGAACGGACAACATGGACAACGGCGCCAACAGCAACGCCATAACCAATCCCAACATTGACGCCATCGAGGAGATCAAGATCCTGACCTCCAGCTACAGCGCCGAGTTCGGCGGGCGGGCCGGGGCGATGATGAACGTGGTCATGAAGAGCGGTACCAGGGATTTCCACGGTTCCCTGTTCGAGTTCGTACGCAACGACAGCTTCGACGCCCGGAGCTTTTTTTCGATTTCGAAACCCCCTTTGCGCTTCAACAACTTCGGCTGGACCCTGGGAGGCCCCATCTACATTCCGGGCAAATGGAATGCCGACAAGAGCAAGTGGTTCTTCTTTGCCGGTCAGGAATGGAAGTACAACCACCAGGGCACCGCCTATATCAGCACGGTGCCGACCCAGGCGGAGCGCGACGGCGACTTCCGCAGCTCTTCGCTCACAGCCCCTGTCGATCCCCTGACCGGCCAGGCCTTCCCCAATCGCACCGTTCCTTCTTCGCGCTTCTCCAAAAACGGACCCTTGCTCCTGAAGCCCTATCCTCTGCCCAATTTCGCCGGCCCGGGCGGCAACTACTCCATGAACGGCGTGAACCGCACCGACACGCGCGAGGATTTAATAAAGGTCGACTACAACATGTCGACCAGCACGCAGATCTCCTACCGCTGGACGCACGACAACTGGGATATCTGGAATGCCGTGCAGGGCGGAAACCTGGGTGTCGTCCCCGGCGGGCGGCCCCGTCCCGGGTGGACCACCATCGCCAACTGGCGCCAGACTCTGTCTCCCACCACGGTGAACTCCTTCAGCTTCAGTGCCACGGGCAACGAGATTGCCGGAAATCCCCAGAATCAGATCATGAAGCGTTCCGCCCTCGGGTTGACTTACACCGAGATTTTCCCCAACAACGAGTATGGTGTCGGTCCGAACCTGACCATTTCCGGATTCACGGGCTACACCGCGGGGGACCGGATCAAGAACGCCATGACCACCTTCCAGTGGCGGGACGACTTCAGCAAGGTGATCGGATCGCACACACTGAAATTCGGAACGCAGATTACCCGCAGCCGAAAAAACCAGAACAACTCCGGGGCCAACGAGAGCGGCGCGGTGACTTTCAACACCTCCGCGGCCCGAACCAGCAAGAACGCGCTCGCCGATGTGCTGCTCGGCAACTTCCAGACCTATACCGAGGGGCAGGTCGATACCTGGATGTGGGCCCGCTTCACCCAGGTCGAGTTTTATGCCCAGGACAGCTGGCGTGTCAACCGCCGACTGAGCATGGAGCTGGGGCTGCGCTACAACCTGATCGGACCGATCTACAGCGCGCTGGGAAATTTCACTACCTTTTTACCCTCCCGCTATGATCGGACCAAGGCTCCGCAGGTACTCCCCAGCAACGGTGCGCTGGTACCGAATACCGGCGACCCTTACAACGGCATTGTGATCCTGGGCTCCGGTTTTCCCGATGCGGCCAAGGGACGCATCCCGGCTGCCGCCGATACTTCTCTTTCCCGCCTGTTCGGCGTTGTCCCGCGGGGAGGCAAGCCGATGAACTATCGCGACTTCGGACCCCGCCTGGGTTTTGCCTACGATCCCTGCGGCACCGGCAAAACCTCGATCCGCGGCGGCTTCGGAATTTTCTACGACCTGATGCAGACCAACTACATCATGAACTCCCAGGGCAATCCGCCCTTCGTATCCAGTGCCAGCGTTTACGACGGCAACATCGACAATCCCGGCGCCGCCACCTCGCAGACCTTCCCACCGTCCCTGTCGGTCATCAGCACCCAGCACCCCAATCCAAGGGTGATGTCCTACAATCTGGGCATCCAGCAGGAGCTGCCCGGTGCGATCATTGCCGACGTAAATTATGTCGGTACCCTCGGTCGCAACCTCAACTGGCGCACCATCAACCTCAACCAGCTTCCGCAAGGCACCCGGCTGAACGCCCCGCAAAGCAGCCAGAACGTCAACGCCCTTCGGCCCTATCTGGGCTACGGCGACATTAACATGAACGAAAACGGGGACAGCTCCAATTACAACAGCCTGCAGGTGGCCCTCCGACGACGTATGGAGAAAGGCCTCCTTTTCGGCGTGAACTATACCTTCTCCCGGGCGCTGGACACCACCTCCGGTACGCCGCAGAACGCCTATGATGCCCGGGCCGACTACGGCTTGGCCTCCATCCATCGCCAGCATGTGTTCAACGTCAATTATGTTTACGAGCTGCCCTTCTTCCGCCAGCATGGCGTTGCCGCGGTCCGGCAGATCCTGAGCGGCTGGGAACTTTCCGGCATCACCACCTTCCAGAGCGGGGCGCCGGTGAACATCACGGTTCCGACGGATGTGGCCCGGATAGGCGTCAGCTCATCGCGGGCCACGCTGACCGGCGATCCCCGGCTGTCTCCCGACCAGCGCACGCTGGCGCGGTGGTTCAACACCGAGGCGGCCCTGGCGCCGGAAAAGATGGTCCAGGGCCGGTTCGGCGACAGCGGGCGCAATATCCTGATCGGTCCCGCGTTCAGCCAGTGGGACGTCTCTTTACTGAAAAATATCCGCCTCCGGGAGAAAACGAGCCTGCAGTTCCGGGCCGAATCCTTCAACCTCTGGAACCATGCCTCTTTTACCGGCATTAACACCACAGTCCGCTTCGATGCCGCGGGCAAGCCGACGCAAAACTATGGCGCCGTGACCAGCTCCGGGCCGGGCCGTATTCTCTCTTTCGGACTGAAGCTGATCTTTTAAGAAATGGAAAATGAAAAAGGAACAGGAGAAAAGTGTGGACAATATGGAAAAGAAAGAACAACAAAGCCGCAGGGATTTTATGGTCCAATCCACGAGGACCGTCTCGGGAATTTCCGCCGGGCTGACCGCGTTTAGTTTTACCAGGGCGAACGGGCCGGTCGGGGCCAGCGACAAAATCCGGATGGGCTTTATCGGCGTCGGAAACAGGGGTTCCCAGCTTCTGGAACTCTTCATGCAAAATAAGGATGTGGAGATTGCCGCCCTGTGCGACGTGTACGAGCCCTATTTGATGCGCGACCGCAGCAAGGTGGACCCGCGCTATTTAGCGACCATGGCAGGGCAGATCCCGCAAATGGGGGAGAAGTTTGCCGCCAAACCCGCCCTGTATCACGATTTCCGGAAACTGCTGGAGGATAAAAACATCGATGCGGTGTGCATCGCCACCCCCGATCACTGGCATGCGATTCAAATGATCGAGGCGGTGAAGGCGGGTAAAGACGTCTATGTCGAAAAGCCGCTGACCCAGACGATCCAAGAAGGCAGAACCATGGTGAACGTTGCCAAAGCCAGCGACCGTGTAGTGGCGGTTGGTCTCAACCGCCGGGGCAACGAAGTATACCAGAGACTGGCCAGCGAGATTCCGCAGGGTAAAATCGGGCAGGTGACCATGGCGCGGTCCGCCAGGGTGAGCAATCTATACCCGGATGGCATCGGAAAGCGGAAGGCGGAACCGCCGCCCAAAGATTTCAATTGGGATATGTGGCTCGGACCGAGAGCTTTCCGGCCTTATCAATATAACCTCGCTCCTTACATGTTCCGGTGGTGGGGCGATTATTCCAGTCAGATGGGAAACTGGGGTGTGCACTACATGGATGCCATGCGGTGGTTGATGGGAGAAGTCGCCCCGGTAGCGATCACCGCCCATGGCGGCAAGTACGTACTGGACCATGACGGCGATATCCCCGACACCATGCAGGTCACCTATGAATTCGCTTCCAAAAAGATGATTTCCTTCAGTATCTTTGAGTCCAGCGGAGGAGATATTTTCCCTTACGGGGAATTGGAGCTTCGGGGCACCAAGGGGAATCTCTATGCCAGCCAGGACGGGTATAAGATTGTTCCCTCCAGGAAAGGACAGTTCCAGAACTGGAAGGAAATGATTAAGGCCGAGGAATTCAATATTCCTTCCCAGGATCTGAAGGACGGCAGCAACGCTTTTGCCACGGGGAATGTGATCCGGAATTTCCTGGATTGCATAAAAACCAGAAAGACCCCCCTCTGTCCTCTGGAAGAGGGACACCGGTCGACCTGTTTTGCCCATCTGGCCAATATTGCGCTGGCAACGGGCCAGCGGTTGCAGTGGGATCCCGAAAAAGAGCTGTTTACCAATTCGAATGAAGCCAATCGATACCTGCATTACGAATACCGCAAGCCCTGGAAGTTATAAGCCATGCAACGACGCCATTTCATTCAGACCACAGCCCTGACCCTTGCCGGCTTCGGCGGGGCCGAAAAAGGATCAGCCGATGGGGCACCGGCTGGAAAGTCGCTCCCCAGGCCGGTTTGTGCCTTTACCAAATGCCTCCAGTTCCTGGACTTCGACCAGATCGCTGCCGTACTGGCCCGCCTGGGGTTCGACGGAGCGGATATAACCGTCCGGCCGGACGGTCAGATTGAGCCGAAAAACGTAAAGACGGAATTGCCGAAAGCCGTTAAAACGCTTCAAAAAGCGGGCCTTGCTTTGCCGATGATGGTTTCCGCGGTCACGGATGCCGAAGACCCCGTATCCGCGGAAACATTGAAAACGGCGGCCGACTCCGGAATCCGCGCCTACCGGATGGGATGGCTGGCTTACGATTTCAAGAAATCCATTCAGCAGAACCTGGACGGCTTCCGAAAGAGCTGTGAAGGCCTGGCAAAATTAAACGAAAAGCTGGGCATTCACGGAGGCTATCAAAATCATTCCGGATTGCATGTCGGGGCGCCGGTTTGGGATCTGTACGATTTGCTGAAAGAGGTGGATCCGAAGTACCTGGGAGTACAGTATGATATTCGCCATGCGGTAACGGAGGGGGGCTACAGCTGGATGCTCGGAATGAAAAGGGTGGAACCCTGGATCCGAACCATTTGTATCAAGGATTTTGTCTGGGGAAAGGATCCGCAAGGAGTATGGCGCCACCGGAATGTGCCGCTGGGGGAAGGAATGGTCCCTTTTGACGAATTCCTGAAAGAATACGCAGCTCTGAAAGTGGAAGCTCCCATCAGCGTTCATTTCGAGTACGATCTGGGCGGTGCGGAAACCGGCAGGAAGGTGACCACCATGGATCCGGAGAAAATCTATGCCATGATGAAAAAGGACCTGGAATGGCTTCGTGACAGTCTGAAGCGAAACGGATTGGAAGCCTGAAGAAACGCCGATCTGCACCGGGGAATTCCATGATTCATTGCCCTGCCTGACGAGCGTTTAGCCGGAAGGCAGGGATTGCCGGGGCTGACCAATAGGCAAGCCCAAGCGGTCGAACATGCTCGGCACACCAAAAAAAAGCGGCCTTGCGCCGCTTTTTTTACTTTCGGGTCCTCCTGCCCTTCCCCTCTTCCTTTTGTTTTCTCCTTGCGGAAAGACAGGAAGAGCGGGAAGCAGGAGCCGGCCGGATCAGTTGTGGGGGCAGGAACCGTGGGGTCCGGTTCCGTCGCAAATGCCGCCATTCGGGCAGTCGGAGGGATTGCAGTTGTCGCAAACGCCATCGCCGTCGGCATCCGTAAAGTTGCCGCAGCTGGCCCCGTTGCCCTGTCCGGCACCGTTGTGCTGATTCTGAATGTGCGGGCAGTTGTCGCAAATACCGTCTTTGTTGGCATCGACAAAGTTGTCGCACAGGCCCTGCTTGCAGTTGTCGCAGATCCCGTCGCCGTTGGCGTCCACAAAATTGGTGCAGGCCGCCGGCTTGGCAGGCTGCATTTTCCCCACGGGGCCCTTACCGGCAAACATCAGGGAACCGGTGGCAAAAATGCCGATCATCAGGACTGCGATCATTACCATACGCTTGGTGTTCATTTTAATCTCCTTTTTTGTTATTCGTTTCATTTCAAAAATTCAAAGACGCCTGTTATTCTGCAGAAGGTGTGCCAAAGGAGGCAACCACAGCGTGTGAATACCCCTATCGTGTTGTATTTAGAAGAATAACCCGTTTGGGGACCCCCGGAAACCGTAGCAGGACCCACCTCTTTTCTGCGCAAAGTATGCACTTTCTGCGGCCATAATCTGCAAAAATTACACAGAAACATGCGTCGAAAAGAAATCTTGCCTTAATCGCCCGCCAGCCATAAACTAAAAAGGAGGATTCCCAACAGACCGGGCCGAAATGTATGAAACAAAGTCTCCCCTTCCGACTTCGCACCACCGTCGTCCCGATGCTGGCCGTTCTTGCGCTCCCGGTTCCCGCCGCCGGCCCTGCTGCCGGCAGCCCCCCGATTTGCGTCAACGCCGTGGTGCAGCCCACTTCCGACTATTCGTATGCCGTCGGCGGTGCCGACTTCAGCGATGCGGACGGAGACGCCGAAGCCGGCAGCCTTTTCCGCTGGTGGAAAAACGGCTCCCCCCTGGCCGCTGCCCAGCCCGTCGGAGAGCTGCTGCGGCTGCACTTCGACGGCTCCTCGGCCGGAGCTCAGGGCGAAACTCCCAGCCGGGCTCAGGGCCTGGCGTACGGCTCCGGGCGCTGGGGACAGGCGCTGGCCCTGGAAAGCACGGGCAGCCTGCAGTATCCGCGATTGTATAACTATGATCCCGCCGAAGGAACGATCGAAATGTGGATCGCATTGCAGGCCGACGGCAGCGATCCTGTTTACAGCAGCCGCGGGCACACTCTTTTTCAATACCGCGTGGACAGCGGCAACTGGATGAGCATCAGCCAGTCTTCCCCCGGCGGGATTCTATATGCCGGCGGTACGGTAAACGGGCAGTGGGAAAGCGCCTACGGCAGCCGCGGGGATATGCGCGGCTGGAAGGCAGGAGAGTGGCATCACCTGGCGTTCACCTATTCGGTCGCCGGAAATTTTATGCGCTTTTACGTCGACGGGGTGCTGGCCGCCAGCACCAACGAACATCACTACTGGTCTCCCCCGGCCACGGCCGATTCGATTGCCGTCGGGGGGCCCTTAACCGGCCAGCCGGCCGCCTACTTCGTGGACGAAGTGCGCATCACCGCATCGGCCGCCTCCGGCGAAGAGATCGCCGCGCGCGCCCGACGGCTGGAAGCACCCCGGAGCGGGGAGGTCTGGTTGCTCACTGCCGGCTTAAGCCCCGGCGACCTGCTGACCTTTGAATTCACGCCGGCCACCGCCTCGGAAGCCGGCTCCGCCTGCCTGGCGCAATGGCTGTACCCCGGCATCCCGGTAACCAACCCCAAGCCTCCCAGTACCATCCTGGCTCCCGGATCCGGCAGCCTGGCGCTTTCGGTAACTTCTGTTGCCCCGACCTCCTGCGCCTTCAGCCTGGGCAGCGTGCTCCCGTTCGCCCGGATGACTCCCTTTTCCCAGGGATCCGGAACGACGCTCCATCATACAACCATTGAGGGGCTCGGCACCGATCCGAATCAGGTGAACCGGGTGTATGTTCGCTGCGCCTCCCATGCGGACTTTTTGCTGCCGCTGCAATACCGCGTCCGCGCCGCCGTTAATCCCTCCTTTCCGCGCACCGGCAATCTGTGGGGGTGGTGGCAGTTGGCGGCCAAGGGCCTTCCCTACATGTCCCGCCTGGACCTCTGGCTGGGAGCGGATCCTTCCCCGGAACAGACCCGCGAGCTCCGCCGGCTGAACCCGAACATCCTTATCCTTTCCTCCATCAACGCCGTGGAGAACGACGGCCTGCCCGACTCCTACTATCTCAAGGATACCAGCGGACGGAAGATTGAAGTGTGGCCCGGGTCCTTCCGGCTCAATCTGACCCAAAGCGCGGTGGCCGAATACCAGGCGCACTATGCCTACCAGCGGATGCTCGACGCCGGAATGCTCTACGACGGCATGTTCTTCGACAATGTGATGACCACCCAATCCTGGCTGAAATACGATATTTACGGCAACCGGGTTTATATCGATGCCAACGGGGACGGGCTGGCCGACGAAGCCGCGGCCCTGGATGCCGCCTGGAAGCAGGGCGTATTCCACGAAATTCAAACCTTCCGGGAGCTCATGCCCGATGCCCTGGTCTCTTCGCACTCCACCGACATCTCGGAACCCGGCGTGGCGGATCTGTTCAACGGCAACAGTCTGGGATTCGTCGCCGCCGACGTGCTGGAAGGCGAGATGTCTTTCGCCACCCTGTGGGACCGCTACCAGGCCTGGATGTCGCAGGCCAAGGCACCTCCCATCACCATGTTCGAAGCCTCTCCGCCTGACCAGATCGCCTACGGGTACGATTACTCGCCGCTCCAGAAGATACCGGCTTCGACGCTGGAGTTTGCGCGGACCCTCTATCCTTTCATGCGGTTCGGCCTGGCCCTCACCCTGATGCATGACGGCTATTTCGCCTACGAGTTCGGCGACACCTGGCACGGCAACGACTGGTGGTACGACGAGCTGGACTTCGAGCTGGGCTACCCGCTGGGCGCGGCCCGGCGGGCCGATCTGGGCTTTGACATCGGCCCCAACCGGATCGAAGCGGGCGGCTTCGAAATCCCGCTGGCTTCCCCGTGGAAATCCTGGGTGGATATCGCCGGCGGCTATTCCGCCGCCGTGGAGCGCGACACCACAACCGCCGCGGAAGGGAGCGCCTCGCTGCGCATTACGGTCACCCAGACCGCCGGCGTGGACTGGCGCATCGATTTTTACCAGGACTCCCGCTCGCTGGTTAAAGGCAACGTCTACGACCTGACCTTTCAGGCCAAAAGCAGCGCCCCGCGGCCGCTGACTCTCAGCGCCCAGCAGAACCAGAGCCCCTGGACCGGCTACGGATTGTGGGGCCAGGTCATGCTGGGAACCTCGTGGCAGTCCTACACCGTCACGTTCGAAGCCTCGGCTACGGCCGGCGACGCCCGCATCCAGTTTTTCGCCGGGGCGGCAACGGGAAGCATCTGGCTGGACGATGTGCGGCTGGCCCTGCACCCCCCGGACGTCTATGTCCGCGATTTCACCCACGGACTGGTTCTGCTCAACGGAACCCGCCAGGAGCAGACCGTGAACCTGGGAAGCGGTTTCCGGCGGCTGCGGGGCCAGCAGGCTCCACGGTTCGAAAAGCTGCTGGACGACTCCGGAGCGGGCTTCACCACGCCGTCCGGAACCTGGTCCGTGGCCACCGCGGATAGCGGGGAGTGGAAGGCCACCGGGCCCTTCTACCACAGCTGGGGAGGCACTCTACACACCCTGAGCGGAAGCCAGGGAGAGGCGCGCTGGACATTGCCGGTGACCGCGGCGGACACCTATACCATCCAGGCCTGGTGGCCGGCGGCCCCCCAGGCCGCCGCCTGGAACACCGGCGCGCTCTTCGAAGTGGTGGCCGGCGGCAAGGCCGTAGCCTCCGCCACGCTCAGCCAGGCCGAAGGCGGCGACGAGTGGCACACGATCGGCACGGTATCGTTGACTCCCTCGGATCAGCCGTTTGTCCGGCTTTCCTGCCAGGGTCCGCCCTGCGCAGCGGATGCCGTTTACCTCCGCTCCGCCTCCCGCTACAACGACGGCTCCCAGGCCAGCCAGGTGACCCTGCAACCGCTGGACGGCATCCTCCTCGAGCGCGACACCGGCATCCTGCGCACTTACCTGCCGACGGTCCTGCGCTGATCCGGACGGAGCCGGTTGCCGCTTTCCGGTCCGGTCTTCCTTCTTCCGGCGAGATGGCTTAGTATTCAGAGGTGGAAAAAAGAGCAGGAAGAAATTCTCCTTCCGGGAACTTCTCTGCCCTGCAGGCCGCTGGTGGTCTGGATTTGCTTCGTCTATACAGGAGGTCGGTACCATGACTGTTTCGCGAAGAACCGTGCTGTCGTCTCTGCTGGGCTGCTCCGGGGCGGCCTGGTCCCAGTCGCTCACCCCGGCCCAATTCAACCTGGGGCTCAAGGCCGACACCCTGCCGCAGCGCTCGGAAAACGGCGTCGGAGCCCTGATGCCCTGGGCGGACGCGCTTTGGGCGGTTACCTACAACAGCCACATGCAGGGCACCGGCTACGGGCTCGGCCTCTACCGGATCGACGAGACGCTGAAAGGAGAGCGCGTGCACGTGCACAACGGCACGCACGCCAACCGCCTCATCCACCGTGAGTCCGACCAGTGCTTCCTCGGCCCGTACGTGATCGACGGCAAAGGGAACTGGAAGCACATCCCGGAATTCGACTCCCACCGCCTGACTTCCACCATGCGGCACCTGACCGATCCGGCCAACAAGGTTTACTGCCAGACCATGGAAGGCCTGTTCCTGGAAATGGACGTCCGCGAGCTCAAGCCACGGGTGCTTTTCGACCTGGTCAAGCAGATGAACCTGGCCAGCCGGCCGCACTTCAAAGGAGGCTACACCGCGCAGGGGCGCGTGGTGGTGGCCAATAACGGATTTTACGAGTTCGGGGACGACAGCGCCGGGCTCTTCGAATACGACGGCAAAAGCTGGAACCGGCTTTCCGGAAAGCCGCACATGGATGTGGCCGCCCGGCAGGACATGGGAAGCGTTTTATTTGCCACCGGCTGGGATGAGGCCTCCGTTCTTTTCTGGGCGCTGGTCAAAGGGCGCTGGCGCCGCTACCGCTTTCCCAAGGCGACCCATGCCATGAGCCACGCCTGGCAGACGGAATGGATGCGCATCCGCGAGGTGGAAACGGAGCACTACCTGGTGGATATCCAGGGCATGTTCTACGAGCTGCAGCCGATCGCCTTCCTCGATCACATCTGGGGCATCAAGCCGATCTGCCAGCACCTGCGGATCATCCCCGACTACTGCGCCTTCCGCGGGCTGTTTGCCGTGGCCGGCAACCAGACCACACCCAACCGGGATAACAACGCCGTAGCCGGCCAGCCGCAGTCCGGCATATGGTTCGGAAAAACCGACGACCTGTGGAGCTGGGGAAAGCCGGCCGGCTGGGGCGGACCCTGGTGGAAGGCGGAAGTCCGCCGCGATATGCCCTCCGATCCCTTTCTCATGACCGGCTTCGACCGGAAGATGCTGCACATCAGTACGGACCGGCAGGCCGGCTTCCGCATCGAAATTGATTTTACCGGGGAGGAGGAGTGGAAGCCTTACGAGCGCCTGTCCACCGGCGCGGAGGGCTACGCCCGGCATATTTTCCCCGCCGGCTTCAGCGCCCACTGGGTCCGCCTGGTTCCGGAAACCGATTGCCGGACAACGGCCACCTTTTTTTACAGCTGAAGATTCCGCAGAGCTTCGGCCGGAGTCGGGTCCGCAGTCCGCTCCACTTCCTTCCGGATGCGCGCCGCAAGCATGGGTCCGGTTCTGGCGTCGGGCCAAAAAACAATTTCCGCGGGATTATCACAGAAGATCGCTTCGCAAAAATTCGAGCTGGATCCATCCGGAAGAGGTTTTTCCGTCTCCGGATGAGGACGTGTGGGTCGTTAGCGATTTGTATTTAGCAAGGCGGGCGGAAGGCCCGTTGACATATTAGCCAGGGGTGGAGCGAAGCGGAGCCCCAGGTCGGTTTGCCTTACGTACGAAGGGCTGAAAGCCTCAAATATCCTCGGCCCGGGGCGAAGCCCCCGGGAATGATGGCATTCGGAAATCAGAGCCCTGTAGGGGCGACCTAAATCCAATTGCCCGCTCGTGTTAGGCCGCCCTTACAGGGCTCGACACTCAATACAACATCGCTTCCCGGGGCCTCACCCCGGGCTGGAATTATTTCGCCCCTTCAGGGCTATATGATACTTTTTGCCGGGCCATCAGAGAAGATCATCTCGTAAAAAGTCCCGCACCTGTGGATTTCCGTTGGAGAAAGCCCTGGAAGGGCTTCGGAACACAGCCCGGGGTTGGCGCGCTTCGCGCCTACCCCGGGTAGAGATGCACGGAGACGACAA
>CAINFC010000182.1 GCA_903847975.1 uncultured Acidobacteriota bacterium
CTCCCGGCTGTGTTCGGCGAAAAACTCTTTCTCCTGCAACTTGACCCTTTCCCAGGGCGGGTTGCCAAGGATGACGTCAAAACCGTGAGAGGATGACGAATCGGTGGATGGTTCCAGTGTTTCTTCGGCAAGGAAAACCTGGGGAAATTCAAGGTGCCAGTGAAAGTAGCGGTACTGGCGGGCCAGCCGGGCGATTTCCTCCCGGGTAGAGTGGGGGACCCGTTCGGGATCCTCGCGGAGGAGACGGAATACGTCCTGTGTGGGAGCCAGCGGTACGGGTTTGCCGTCCATGCCAGTCTTGGACTTATGCCAGACAAAGGCGGCGCACCAGGCGTCGGCCAGCTGCCGGGCGAGTCGGAAGTCCTCGGAGTCCAGGCGGCTGCGATAGTGGCTTTCTTTTTGTCGAACTTCGGCCCAGGTCCCGTCGCCCAGGCCATCCAGGGCGCGGCATTCCGACAGCTCACTCCCGTAGATCGCCCTGGCTTCCATGGCTGTCGTGTAGGATGCTCCGAATAGCCCGGTATACCCTTTTTTTTCCGCCTGGTTTTTTTTGCCCAGTGCGGTAGCATGGCTTTTCTCATCCCCTTCCAGCGGCTGAAAGGCCTTATCCGGGATGCCTTCGGAAAGAAGCTCCGGGGTGGCTCCCAGCAAACTGTTGCCGACCCGGATATGGTGTTCCAGAAAGGTAAGGGGCTTGCCCGGTTCCATTGCTTCCAGCCAGAGGCTTACCCGGCATAGCTCAGCGGCCATGGGGCTGATGTCCACGCCGTAAAGGCAGCGGCCGATCACGTCGCGTAAAGCCTGCTGGTAAAGAAGCGGTGAGGGTTCGCTTTCTCCCTGGGTCATGGCCCGTACACGCGAAAGGTGGCGGGCCAGGCGATGGGCAGCTCCCACCAGAAAGTGGCCGGACCCGCAGGCGGGGTCGCAGACGCGCAAGTCCAGAACGGCATGCACCGCCAAAAGGGAATAGCGGTCGGCCTGGGAAGTGACTTTCCATAGCGATTCGATCGCTCCCGAGTTAAATTTGGGCTGGGCATCCTGGCTGGCGGTTCCCGCTTGGGTTGGCGGCTGCCGTTGGGCATAATCGATGAATGTTTTTCGAGCGCGGCCTTGCACTTCCTTCCACTGTCTGCCGGCCATTTCCATGGCCTCTTCCAGGCGGCTTTCCACCACCGGAGTGACGGTTGTGTCGAGCAGACACTGCACCAGGGAGTCGGGGGTGTAGTAGCTGCCGGAGGTTTTGCGTTCGTTGCCGGCAAACTCAGCGAAATAGAACCGGGCTCCGTCGGTGCTGATCTGCGGGGTCAGCCCCAGGAGGCTCTCGTAAATGCCCCCCAGCTCTTCCGCTCCGAGATTTTTATAGTCCGCGGGACGCAAAACCTTGCCCTGGCGCGTAAAAGCGAGGTTGCGCAACGCCTCCAGGAAGTCGAAGTTGGTTAACTCGACATCCGTGAGCCCGGTATTACCAGGACCATTCAGGGTTGCAGCGTTCAGGGAGGAAGTGGAAGCAGGAGCCCAGAGAAAACTTCCTAATGCGGGGAGGCCAAGCTTTTGCCGGATGGAAGCAAACGGTTCTTCTCCGGAGAGAGCCCCGACCACGAGATTGAACTGCTGCCAGAGATCCCCGTGTCGGCTCCCCTTGATGCGGGATGCCAGGTCGCGGAGCCGGGCGGTGCTGTAATGCTGCTGGAAAAGAGCGTAATGTTTTTCGGCATCCTTATCCATGTTTCCGCTGCCGTTTCCGGGGAAAAGCACCGGGTGTCCGTCGATGGTCCGGTCTTCGGCTACGAACAGGAAGATCAGTCGATACACCACCCGCAGGAGCTGGCTATGGAAACCGGTCAGGGAGAGCTTTCCGGTGCGCAGGTTCTCCCGCAGCTGCGTGTTCCGGGGGTGGCTCGAAAATCCTTCCCCCAGGATCTGCAGGGCTCGCTCCACTCCGCCGCGAAGATCTCCCAAAGCCCGGGTACCCTGTTCCTCGGCCAGCGTGGTCCAGTGCTCCAGCCAGCAGGATTCCGGCCGGTTCTCTTCACGGGGGGCAAAGCGAGTGGCGTGCAGCAGCATCCAGAGCAGCGCAAAGTCAGGATAAACTTCCCCGGAAAACATGGCCTCCAGATCAAATTCCAGAAAGGACTGCCGGGAAAGAGCCTGGCTGTCGCGCAGGATGCGCAAGCGCAATCCGTTGGAAATCACCGCCCAGAGATGGCTGTTGCTACGGTTCAGGAATTCCTGGACCAATCCGTGGGGATTGGCCGCTGCGGCGCCCCGTACGCCGGCCATGCGGCGGTCCAGACTGACTCCGCAGCCGACAAGATGAACGGGGACGGCACCGAAGAAGCGGTTAATGGCATACGCTCGTCCGCCGATTTCCGGGCTCGGCGTCGTGGGCAGCAAGCCGAAACCCAGCTCACGAAGGAGGGGCAGGGTCCATTTATCGTTGGTCAATCCGGTAGCCGGTTCTCCGGCGGGGAGTTTCTCGGCAGCGGTGCGGAACTCCGCCCACTGTTTCACCAGGCGGTTCCAGGACTGGGAGATGACTTCGTTCAGCCGCTCCCCGTGCGACAGCTGGTATTCTTCCGGTCGGGTACCGGGAAGTTTTTCCTTGGGATCGAGCAATCTGCGGAGCAGATCGTGGGGCAGCAAACCGCCTTCCGAGCGGATGGTCTGAAAATCCTGATTTCTTCGGGCCATGTTCGTTTCCTGGGAAAAAGTTGGTTATGCCGGCATGGGGAGCAGCAGATAGGCCCCCAGCAGATCGACGGGAAGTACCGGCTGGATGCCCATCCGGCCCTTGATCCGTGTGGCCTGGCGGACGCGCCGGTGGGCGGCAAGCTGGGCTTCGGCCCTTTCTGCGGCCACCTTCTCCAGGGCTTTTTGGAACTTGGGCAGAGAGGGCATAAGCAGTCCGAGCTGCTGCTCCATGGCGGTGGGCAGAAGGTTGCGGTCGGGTGTGGCCGCAAGCAGCCGCTCCCCTTCTCCCGCCGGCAGCCACTGGGGATCATCGGAGGGTCCGGTGCAGGCCAGGGGGACGATCTCCTCGCACAGGATGGTGTGGGCCCCGGCGCCGGCGGCCTGCAGATGATAACGGAAGCGGGCCAGAAGCAGCGTAGTCCTGGTTCGGACCGCGGCACTTGATAAGATTCCGCAGCGGGCGGCCACGGCGCGGGTATCACGGGCGGCCGGATCCAAAGCCTGATCCAGCACCCAGCCGGCCAGGCCTTCCACCACCGGGCTGGTGCGACCAAGATAAATCTCTTCTTCTCCGAGGGGCAGATCGAATCGTCCGCAAAAGGGCTCGTCGAGCCCGATAGCCTGGCGCAACCCGCGCGGGGTCTCCTTGCTCAGCCCGGCGCGGACCGCCCCATCCCTGGCCTCCACCGGCACCTGGGCCAGCTTCAGCGCGGCCGGCACGAAACGGGCCACATCTTCGCTGCGTCCGATCGCCTGCCGGATGCCGGCCAGTTCTTCGGCCACCGCATCGGGCTTCAGGGCATGCTGGGCGAAGCGCGAGCGGTTGGCCTTTTCGCGCTGGGCGGCATTTTCCCATTCCGCATGGAGCGAAGAGACGGTAGAGATTTTTTTCAGGCCAACCTCTCCGCTGACGGAAATCTCCAGGGCGGTATCCCCATAGTCGAGGGATTTCTGACGTCCGAAGGAGGACTTCTTTTGCAGCATTTCCCGGCTGAAAAGCGCCTGGGCGATCAGCTCGGAGGACCCGGGTACGGAGACCGCCACTCCCAGGTCGTTCTTGATCTTCTTGTGCTTTTTAATGAGCACTTCAAGGATGAGCCCGTCCATCGGGTTGTCGCGGCCGTAATAGGTCAGCACCCGGATCTCTTTCTTTTGCTGACCGAAGCGGTCCACGCGACCTTCGCGCTGTTCATGGCGAGTGGGATTCCAGGCCAAATCGTAGTGCAGCACGGCATTAAAATGCTGCTGCAGATTGATCCCCTCCGAGAGGCAATCGGTGGCCACCAGTACATGCGATCCTTTCTCGGCGACCAGCTGCTCGATGCGGGTTTCACGCTCCGCGGGCGGGAGCTGCCCGGTCACCGACTCGATACGCACCTTTTCCGGGAGTGCCTCGCGCATCCCCCGGGCCACGTATTCGGCGGTTTCCACAAAGCGGCAGAAGACCACGGGCAGGAATCCCTCCTTGAGCAGTGCTTTAATCTCGGCAATGGCTCCCTGGAGCTTTTGA
>CAINFC010000183.1 GCA_903847975.1 uncultured Acidobacteriota bacterium
AAGGCGGCCGGCATCGTGGAATTCGACTTTCCCTTTTTCCTGACTCCCAAAGAACAGGCACTCATCCATGAATCGCATTGACCAGTTACTGGAAAATTACCGCAGCCACATCCGCATGCCGCTGCGCCCCGGTTTGCCGCCGTCACAACGGGTTTGGTTTGCCGTCTATCCCGCTTCCGAGGAGCGAAGGCTTATGAATCGGATCGACGATTTTGCCTTGCTGACCCAGGCGGCCGGACACCCCTGGGTGCGTGTCGACCTGCAGGGCAGTCTGGCCCGTTGGATCGATTCCGTCGAGGAGGAAGAAAGAGCGGAGTGGTTCAAAAATCCCGACGATATCGAGCTCTATGCTAAAACCGAATGGAAAGAACTTCTTACCCGCTACTTTAAAAGCCAGGCGCTCCGGGCGGAAGCCCCAGAGAGTACTGTTTTTGCGTTAACCGGCCTCATGGATCTCTTCGACTTTTTACATGTCTCCGAGCTGATCGACAGCCTGGAAGAGATCTTCCGCGGCTACCTGCTGGTCTTTTTCCCGGGAGAAAAAGAAGGGAACAACTATCGCTTCCTCGATGCCCGCACCGGCTGGAATTATCTGGCCGCACCGATCCTTGCCGAAAAATGAATCCGAACAGAATGCCGAAGAAAGCAGTAAAGGGAATTTCCTGACTATGAAAACGAAAGAACTGTTCCTTAAAGACCCCCTGGCCTTCCGCCTGGTCAACGAAGGTGTGTCCAGCAATAACACCGAGGACCAGGACACGCTCAAGTTCGAACTGGAGTCCTTTGTCTGCGAGGGAGAATACCTCAACGGTCTGAACCGCATTCTTCAAGCTTATTGCGATAACTTCAAGGGCCCGGAGCAGAAGGCGGCCTGGATCAGCGGTTTTTACGGAAGCGGGAAGTCCCATCTGGCCAAGGTGTTGCGCTATCTCTGGACCAACTACTCCTTCTCCGACGGAACCACCGCCCGCTCCCTGGCCCATCTTCCCAAGGAAATCACCGACCTGCTCGCCGAAATCTCCACGCTCGGAAAGCGCCACGATGGTTTGCATATGGCGGGAGGCACGATGAAAGCCGGTGCCGGCAGCGTACGTTTGCGGATCATGAGCCTGTTTTTCAAGTCGGTCGGTTTGCCCGAAGGGTACCCTTATGCCCGGTTCCTGATCCATTTAAAGCGGGACGGAAAGTACGACGCTTTCCGAAAAGCCGTCCAGGAAGAAGGGAAGGATTTTCACCAGGAACTGAACCGCCTCTATACCTCCCAGGCAGTCGCCAAGGCCTTCGGCCGGTGCTACGATCACGTCAAGGATCCTTCCCAGGTGGGTCCCCTGCTGCGAGCTGACTATCCGAACGCATCCGATGTCAGCATCGATGAAATGTGCCGCACCATACGCGAGGCCATCTCCACAAATGGCAAACTGCCTTGCACCCTGCTGGTGCTCGATGAAGTCCAGCAGTTTATCGGCCACGACGCCCAGGCGGCCCTCGATGTCCAGGAGGTCACCGAAGCTCTCAGCAAAGGGATGGACGGCCGGCTGATGATTGTCGGCACCGGCCAGAGCGCCCTGAACGATATGCCCAATCTGCAGCGGCTGATGGGCCGTTTCACCATCAAGATTCACCTGAAAGATAACGATGTCGAAAAGGTGGTGCGTACCGTCGTCCTCCAAAAGCGCGAGGATCGGAAGCCGCTCGTCAAGCAGCTCGTGGACCGCAATGAAGGCGAGATTACCCGCCAGTTGAAAGCCACCCGGCTGGCGACCCAGACCGAAGACCACCAGATGTACATCCCCGATTACCCGCTGCTTCCGGTACGCCGCCGTTTCTGGGAGAAAGTGCTGCATTCCGTCGATCCCACCGGAACGGCCGCCCAGATGCGCACCCAGCTCCGGGTGGTCCACGAAGCCTGCCGGGCCTATGCCGACGAGGAACTCGGCGCGGTCGTGCCGGGCGATTTTCTTTACGATCAGATCGCCAACGACCTGGTTACCACCGGCGAGATGCAGAAGCGCTTCCAGGAAATCATCGAGCTGCAGAAAACAAAACCCGACGGGGTCCTGCGCAGCCGAATCGGGGCTTTGGTCTTTCTGATCAACAAGCTTCCGCGGGAACACGGCACCGACAGCGGGGTACGCGCCGAACCGGAACATCTGGCCGACCTGCTCAGCGAAGACCTGGTCACCGGCAGCACCCAACTGCGGCAGCAACTTCCCGAATTGCTGGCCCAGATGGAGTCGGAAGGGGTGCTCATGAAGGTGGAGAGCGAATACCGGCTGCAAACCACGGAAGGGGCAGCCTGGGAAGCGGAATTCCGCAAGCGGCGCGCAGCGATTCTGAATGACCAGCCCTTGATCGCCGCCCGGTTAAGCCAGTTTCTCGATAAAGCCCTGATTAAGACCCTCGGTACTCCTTCCGTAATCCATGGGGATTGCAAAGAACTCCGCAAGATCCACCCACACCATAGCGATAGCAAACCGAAAGTAGAGAAAGCCATCGCTCTTTGGGTTCGCAATGGTTTCACCACCACCGAGAACTCCATCCTGGCGGATATTTGCAAACTGAGCACCGATGATCCGACGCTCCACCTTTTTCTCCCGAAGCTCAATGCCGACGAAATCAAAAATGCCATCGCCTCTGCGCAAGCCGCGGAGGAAACGCTGAATTACCAGGGGAACCCCACTTCGCAGGAAGGCAAAGAATGCCGGCAAGCCATGGGAACCAGGCAGAAGGCCGAAGAACAGCGCGTCGAGGATCTCATGGAACAAATCCTCAAAAGCGCCCGCCTTTTCCTTTCCGGCGGCCATGAGCTGCCCATCAGCGGGCTGCAGGAAGGAGTCCGAGAGGCCGCTCTGCAGGTCCTGAACCGCCTCTACCCGAGGTTCCACGAAGGCGATTCCGCCGGTTGGCCCCAAGTGCTCAAGAAAGCCAGGGATGGCTCCGCCGCTGCTCTCGACCAGGTGACCTTTAAGGGGGATCCCCAGACACATCCGGTGTCCAAGGCGGTTCTGGCTTTCGTTGGGGCCGGCAAGACCGGTCAGGAAATCCGCAGTCAATTTGGCGATCCGCCTTACGGCTGGTGCAAAGATGCCGTCCAGGCAGTCCTGGCCACCCTGCTGGCCAGCAGCCATCTCAGCGCCCAGCTGGCCGGAAAGCCGCTGACCTGTACTGAGGCAGACCAGAAAAAACTCGAACAAGCTACCTTCCATATCGAAAGCCCGGTGCTCACCGCACCACAAAAGCTGGCCATCCGCAAGCTCTTTCAGGAGTCCCAACTGCCGAATTGCACCCCAGGCAATGAACTAGCCGATGCGCTTCGCTTTATCCTGCACGCCAAATCCATCGCCGGCCAGGCGGGAGGCCCCCCACCCTCTCCCCAGGCTCCGGCCGCCCTGGAGATCCTCGAGCTGGAGTCTTTTTCGGGCAACGATCTGCTCCTGGAGCTGTATACCCGGCGGGATGCCCTCCTGGCCAAGATCAAAGCCTGGAGGTCGGTCGGCCAGGAGATCGGGAAACGCCTCCCGGTGTATGTGCTTGCGGAAAAACTTGTCGCCCATGCATCCAGCCTGCCCGGGCAAACGGAGTGGTTGGCCGCTCTTGCCGCCATCCGCGCCAACCGTTCGCTGCTGGATCACCCGGACCCGGTCGCACCGGTCTGCAAGGAAGCAGCCAATGCCTTGCGGGCGGAACTGTCCAAATCGTGCCAGGCTCAGGCGGACATGTATGCTTCCCAGACCGCTCGCATCGGTACCCATGCGGCCTGGCAGAATCTGAGTGCGGAGCAAAGACAGGCCAGGCTTCTCCAAACCGGAGCACAGTTGAAAAAACCACCGGTGATCGGCGACGACTCGCAGCTGCTTGCCGCCCTCGTGTCCTGTCCCCTGGCCAACTGGAAAGCCCAGACCGATGTCCTGCCGGCTCAATTCGACAAAGCCCTGGCTGCGGCGATCATCGAAGCCGAGCCCAAAGCGAAGCGAATCGCCTTGACTACCGCCACCATCCACAACCGAGAGGAACTCGACGACTGGCTGAAGCAATCCAGAGAGGCGATCGAAAAAGCGCTGCAGGAGGGCCCGGTTATCATTTAACCAAGGACAGAAGAGCAAACAAATAAATCGCAAACCAGAAAGAAGTCCTGTTACTCCTGTGTATGCACGTAAAAAGGAGGCAGGTATGCTTTATGAGGAAACGACCGGGAAAATTCTGGGGTGCGCCTTCGAAATTGCCAAAGAGCTGGGCGCCGGTTTTCTGGAGAGTGTTTACGAAAAAGCCATGATGGTGGCAATGGAAGAGAAGGGCCTCGCCGGGCGGGAGCAGCATCCGATTCGGGTAATGTTCCGGGGGAGATGCGTGGGCGACTTTATTGCCGATATACTGGTCGAGGACCGGGTTATGGTGGAATTAAAGGCAGTCAAAGCCCTGGTGCCCGAGCACGACGCCCAGGTAATAAACTATCTGAACGCCACCGGGATCGAAGTAGGGTTGCTGATCAACTTCGGCAATCCGAAACTGGAATACCGCCGCTTCACACGAAGCAAGAAAGAATGAACATGGATAGGCAGGATATTCAGGATGAACAAGAGAGGGTCTTTCATTTTTACCATAAAAATGAAAGACCCTATTATCCTGTAAATCCTGTCCATCCATGTTGAATAGGAGTGTCTTTTGCCCGTATTATCCAAAGAGAATCGCAAGCTGCTGGAAAATACCACCGTTGCCGCGCGGGTGCTAACCGAGAAGGCCTGCCGGGCGGCACTGGAAAACCTGGCGGTTCATGAGAGGGAATACCGTACCCACATGACCGTCGAGCAGCGGCTGCTCCGTAACCGCCTCCGCGCCCGTGGTCGTGCCCTGGGCGATCCCCTCGATCCACGCTCCGGGGCGCAGGAGATCCGGCATCTCGCCGACCTGGCTGCCTATGAGCACTGGCACCGGCTGCTCTTCACCCGCTTCCTTACCGAAAACCACCTGCTGATCACCGATGAGGCCAACGGCTCGGTGCCGGTCACCCTGGAGGAGTGCGAAGAACTGGCTCCGGAGCTGGGCGCACGTGACGGCTTCGACCTGGCCTGCCGTTTTGCCGGGACCATTCTGCCCGGGGTCTTCCGGCGGGACGACCCGGTGCTCGACCTGCCTTTGGCCATCAATGACCAGGTGGAAATGCGCAAGCTGCTGGCCTCGCTACCGGAAGATTGTTTCCGGGCCGACGATGCCCTGGGCTGGACCTACCAGTTCTGGCAGAGCCGCCGCAAGAAAGAGGTCAATGATTCCGGTAAAAAGATCGGCGCCGACGAAATCGCCCCGGTCACTCAGCTCTTCACTGAAGACTACATGGTGGAGTTCCTGCTGCACAACACCCTGGGCGCCTGGTGGGCCGGCAAGCTCGGGCCCATCCGGGCGGAGAGCGAAGCGGAAGCCCGAGCTCATGCCGGCCTTCCCGATCGCGACAGCGGACTGGCTATCGTCTGGACCTACCTGCGCTTTCTGCAGGACGAACCAACCGGCAGCTGGCGTCCGGCGGCCGGTACCTTCGAGGGCTGGCCTCGCGAGGCGCGGGGGATTCGTCTGCTGGATCCCTGCATGGGCAGCGGGCATTTCCTGGTCTTTGCCTTGCCGCTGCTCGTGCGGCTGCGCATGGAAGAGGAAGGGTTAAGCGCCCAAGCCGCCGTCGCGGCTGTGCTCCGGGACAATTTGCACGGTCTGGAAATCGACGAGCGCTGCACGCAGATCGCCGCTTTCAACGTGGCGCTCACCGCCTGGAAGCTCGGCGGCTATCAGTCGCTACCCAGCCTGAATTTGGCCTGCTCGGGAATTGCCCCCAGCGCCGATCTTAATGAATGGCTGAAAATCGCCGGACAAAACGAGAGGCTACGCAATGGTCTGACCCGTCTCCACGAACTCTTCCGTAACGCACCGATTTTGGGAAGCCTCATCAACCCCCGGCAGAAGCAGTTCCAGCTCCTCGACGCCGACTACCATGAAATCGCCGACCGTCTCCAGACCATCCTGAAAGCCGACTCCGCTGGCGCCACCGTAGAATCGGCGGTAGCAGCCGCCGGCATCGCCAAGGCCGCCGAGATACTAGCCTCGCAATATACTCTGGTTATCACTAATGTGCCATACCTTGGCCGCGGCAAACAGGACGATGTACTTATGAACTACTGCGAACAAGCTCACCCAGAAGCAAAAGCCGACCTGGCAACTTGTTTCTATGAACGATGCATAGCATTTTGTACTAACAGTGGGAGCACCGGGCTTGTTATGCCACAAAATTGGATGTTTCTTGCAAGCTACAAGAAGTTTCGTGAGAAACTTCTTGTGTCAACATTGTGGAATGCACTGATAAGACTTGGCGAGCACGGTTTTGATAGCCCCCAAGCAGCGGGTGCGTTCGTAGCATTATCATGCGTAAGCAAAATGCAGCCAACAGCCAAATCCGAATTCTTAGGATTTGAGGCAAGCAGAGAGTCCTCGCCAGAAGAAAAAGCTGCCGCTATTTTGTGTAAGACTCTGACATTCATTTCACAGACTAAGCAATTACAAAATACAGACGCACGAATTGTTTTAGACCCGGCTTACGATGCTACGCAACGGAGGCTTGGAGAGTTTGTGACAGTCTTGCAAGGCTCTTCCACCGGCGATGGCGAAAAATTCGAGAGAGCATTTTGGGAAGTTATAGATTTTAAACGCTGGAAATGGTTTCTTGGGGCTGCTTACGAGGGAGAGTTTTCAGGGAGAGATACGGTGCTGGATTGGCCAAACGAATCGTGCGAGCTGTCTACTTTTGCAGGAGCAAGGATTCAAGGATTGGAAGCGATGGGAAGAATTGGCTTTGCGGTGGCAGGTTCGCGAAATGTTTGTTGCGGAAGATTTTTCGGTGAGTTTTATAACAAAGCATTGGCCGCTGTGATTCCGAGAAAGCTGGAAGACGAGCCTGCGTTGTGGGCATTTTTTGCAGCCGGTGAATTTGAAGTTGAGGTTCGAAAGCTTGATCAAAAGCTCATGATTACACCTGGAACTTTCAGTGGGGTTCCCTTTGACCTGGCCCACTGGCAGAAAGTTGCTGCCGAAAAATACCCCAACGGGCTCCCCAAGCCGCACAGCGATGACCCGATGCAGTGGCTTTTCAATGGACACCCCAAAGGGTCTGAGCAGCCGTTGCATGTAGCTGTAGCGCGACTGCTGGGGTACCGGTGGCCTCGGCAGACGGGGTCGAGTTTCCCGGATTGCCCGGCGCTGGGGCCCGACGGGCTCGAGGAATATTCCGACGAGGACGGGATCGTCTGTTTGCCGCCGCTCAATCGTGAGCAGCCTGCCGCGGCCCGGTTGCGCCGGCTGCTCACTGCGGCGCTGGGATCCTTCGACGAGCGAGCGCTTCTGGCCGCAGCCGGACCCAAAGGGGGCAAATCCAAAACGCTGGAGGAGTGGCTGCGCGACGAATTTTTCGAGCAGCACGCCAAGCTTTTCCATGACCGCCCCTTTGTCTGGCACCTCTGGGACGGACGCGCGGACGGTTTCCATGTCCTGGTGAATTACCACCGCCTCGATCATGCCGCACTGCAGAAACTGACCTACAGCTATCTGGGCAACTGGATCCAGCAGCAAACGGAAGATGCCAAAGCCGATAAGCCAGGGGCGGCCGAGCGCCTCGGGGCGGCCCGCACCATGCAAGCCCGTCTGGCCAAAATTCTGGAAGGCGAGGCCCCGCTCGACATCTTCGTCCGCTGGAAGCCGCTCGGCGAGCAGGCCTGCGGGTGGCATCCGGACCTTAATGACGGCATCCGTCAAAACATCCGGCCGTTCCTGTTTGCCGGCGACATAGGCAAGAAAGGCGCCGGACTCTTCCGCGCCGTTCCGCTGAAACTGGCAGATAAAGACCGCGGCACGGAGCCCCAGCGCCCCAAAGCAGACTTTCCCTGGTTCTGGTGCGAGAACCCGCCGGGCACCGATCCGGCCGGCGGCAAGGAATTCATCGGCAGCCGCTGGAACAACGTCCATTTGACCCTGGCCAGGAAAAAAGACTCCAACGAATGATGGGGAATAGGAACATGGATAAACAGGATGAGCAGGATAAAAACCATTACGCAAAAAATGGATAAACCAAATTCTTATCCTGTAAATCCTGCCCATCCATGTTAAATACATGAAATAATACTCTGCCGGGAGGTTTGGATCATGCCGACCATATCCATGTTTTATGGCATACTTATTCTGATGTACTTCTACGATAACAAGAAACACGCCTGTCCTCATTTTCACGCCGAATACGGGGACCAGGTAGCCTCCATCGCCATCGAGGATGGCGAAGTACTCAGCGGCAGTCTGCCTCCATCCAAAATGAAGCTGGTACAGGCCTGGGCGGAAATACACCGCGAGGACCTTCTGGCGAACTGGAAACTGGCCATCGCCGGGGAACCTGTATTTAAGATCGATCCGCTGCGCTAAGGGAGGGATTGAAAATGGACCGCATTCTCAGAGCCGTTCCCCTGGAGGATTATCGCATCGAAATCCTTACCAGCAGCGGCCTATCGGGAATTTTCGACGTAAAACCCTACCTGCGAGGCGGTGCCTTCGAGGAGCTGGCCGACCCATCTTATTTCCGTCTGGTGCGGCCCGCCCACCATGGCATCCGCTGGCCGCACGAGCAGGATTTCAGTTCCGATACCATCGTCTGGGATATCCAGAACCGTTCACAATCCTAAGCGCAGCCGCCGATCTTCCTGCCCGACTATGTCTGAAAAAAACGAAACTGCCAAAACCATCCTGCAGTCGATTCTCCATTCCCTTCGCCAGGCATCGGCTTTCAACCAGCACGAACTGGCCGCGCCGCGCCTGATTCTTTGGCCGGATGAAAACCGTTTATGGAGCCAGGTTATCGGCCTGCTGCAATCCAGTTACCCGGCCCTCTGGGTCTTGGGCGATTACGATCCGGACCGCTCGATCGGACCGGCGGTCTGGCTGCGCTACCGACTGGAAACCTACCAGGGAAAGGACCTGCCCGTATTTTATCTGCCCGGCGTCGGCCGGGCGGCCTTCCGCAGCGCCGATGGGTGCCCGCCGGCGGCCAGACACCTTTTTGCGCTGCAGTTTCAAGGACAATTCTGGGCCCAGCGCAATGGCCGCGACTGGACACCGTTTGCCTATCTGTCAGCCGTCGATGGCGGACTCGGCCTGGATGTGGCCGGCGATCTGGCCGCCAAACAGGCGTTGCAGGAGAGTCTCCCCAAGCTGCTGGCTCTCGAGCGCAGTGAGCTGCAGGGACACAAACTGGAAGCGGCTGATTTTCTGGCCCTCATCACCATAGATCCGATTCGAACGCTGCTGAAATGGATGGGCAGTCCGGAAAAAACCCGAAAAGAGATGCAATCGAGCGGATCGGAATGGTCCGCCTTTCGAACCGTCTGCCAGGATACCTACGGGTTCGATCCGGAAAAAGATGGGGCCTTGACCGCCGCCGAAAAGCTGAGCGGAAGCAAAAACCCCTGGCCGCAGGTCTGGGCTCGCTACAAGGAAGCTCCGCGCAACTTTCCGGGCGTCAAGGAACTGCTTGCCTCGGTCAAACCGGCTAACCTCCTGACGATGGTCAGTGAGTTTTCGCCCAAAGGAAACCAGGAGCAGGAAAAGAAGCTGGGCGAGGCATTGTTAGCCCTGGCGTCCGTTACGCCCAAGAAAGCCCTGGCTAAGATCAAGGCCCTCGCCGCCGATCACCTTCCTCGCGCCGAGTGGGTGTGGGCCGAACTGGAGGAATCCCCTCTGGCCCGGGCCATGGTTCCCATGCTGGCCCTGGCGGAAGCGGTAGAAACAGCTGGAAGCCCGACCGGCTTTCCAGACCTGGCCGACTATTATGTACGACAGGGCTGGAAAGCGGATTGTGCCGTCTGGCAGGCGCTGCATGCGACACGAACCTTGCCGCATGCCACCGAGGTCGTTTCCGTTGCCATCCGGGCCATTTATCTGCCCTGGCTGGAAAAGATGTCCCTTCTGGTTCAGGCCCAGTCGGCCCAATACCCCACCGCGGGGCCGCAACACGGCCGCCCGCTCACGGCGGAGACAGGGAAAGTGTTTCTTTTTGCCGACGGACTGCGTATGGACCTGGCCAAGGTCCTGGAAGAGAGACTGTTTTCCACCGGCAAGACAGTCTTGCTCGATACCGCCTGGGCGCCTTTGCCCACGGTAACAGCCACCGCCAAACCGGCCTGGCAGCCGTTTGCCGGCAAGCTGGGGGGACCGCTGGAAGGCACCGCTTTCGACCCCCGGGATCAAAACAAAAACAAACCACTACAGCCGGCCCGTTTTCGCCAGCTGCTTGCCGAACAGGGTATCTACTA
>CAINFC010000184.1 GCA_903847975.1 uncultured Acidobacteriota bacterium
ATTCCGGAAAAAGCCAAGGGCCTTCCGCCCGTACGGCTCAATACAAATCCTTGACGGCCCACACGTCCTCACCCGGAGAGGGAAAGGCCTTTTCCGGAAGGCCCCCGTCCGATTTTTTGCGAAGCTACAAATGATGAGGTGTAAAAAGTAGCAGGAACCCCAAAGGGGTTCCGGTACACAGTCCGGGGTTGCGCCGTATAGGCGCTACCCCGGGTATGCGGATTTGTTTGAAAATCAGCCCTGTACGGGCTTTCCCCAACGGAAATCCACAGGTGTGGGACTTTTTGCCGGGCTTTTTTTTGATAATCTCGCAAAAAATCGAAATTCATTTTTTGTTCTGCCGTCCCTAACGGGACTTGCGTGTGTACCGTACGGGACGAAATAGCGGAAATCGTACCGTTGTACCCCAGCCTTGCCTTGTCAGGCCCTGCGTATGCCGGAGCACGGATTCAGAGCAGTTCGGGATCGAGGGTCGGGGCGGAAGGGGCTTCTTTCCCTTTTTCCTGAATGGGTTTTTTCCGCTCCTTCGCCACGACGGTGACGTGAGGCTGCGCCGCGGGCGCCCCCAGAAAATCGAGCAGATATGACCGGTTGTTCCCGAAATAGCTGCGGATAAAATGGTCAAGACAGCGCCGCAGCGCCTCCTGCCGATCCACCTGCGGCAGGAAAGGGTTGCCTTTTCCCCTGTCCTGCTGCAGGAGGAAGCCCTTGCGCTGCAGCTTTTCCAGGAACGTCATGACCGTGGTGTAGGCCAGGCCGCGGGAAGCAGCCTGCTTTTCATAAATTTCGCGGGAGTTCTGAGGGCCGTGACGCCAGAACAGCTCCATCACCTCGAACTCGCCGGGACTTAACACGGCGGGTCCGGTGCCCCGAGGTCGGCCTCGGCTTTTATTCGATTCTCCTCCGGTAGACATAGCGCTCCATGGCGGGAAGATAAGGTGTCCAGGCGGAATTGCCGGTCTGGTCCTCTTGCATGGCGGTGAGCATCATCTGCAGCTTGCTGTCGAAATCGTCCAGGTAGTGCAAAGCCAGCGCCTCCGGGGTCATCGGCTCTTTCGGAGATCCGAACTCCATCTTGCCATGGTGCGAAATCAGCAGGTGCAGCAGCTGAATCCTCAACTCCTGGGGAAAGGACTCCATCTGGTTGATCATCTGATTGACAAACGTGGTTTCCATAATAATATGGCCCAGGAGCCGGCCTTCATCGCTGGAATCGATCGATCGGGAATACAGGTATTCTTCCACTTTGCCGATATCGTGCAGGACCGCTCCGGCCACCAGCAGATCGGCATTCAGCTGCGGGTAGTGCTGGGCCATGAGGATGCAAAGACGCACCAGCGAAAGGGTATGGTCCAGAAGGCCGCCCAGCCAGGCGTGATGAAGCTTTTTGGCTGCCGGGGCCCGCTTGAAACGTTCCACCAGCGCCGGATTGGAAAAAAGGCGCTCGAGCAGCCCGCGAAGGTCGGAGTTTTTCATCTGTTCCACGAACTCCATCAGGGCGGTAAATTGCTCCTCCGGGTCATGCGGGCTTACCGGCAGGTAGTCCGCGGCGTTGACTTCGGAATCCTCCAGGCGTCGGATGCGGAACAGGGTCAGCTGAAGGTTGCCTCCGAACTCGCGTACCTGGGCCTTGACTTTGATGTAATCCCCTTCGGAAAAGGCATCCTTGAATTCCTCGACGTTTTCCCACAGGAAGGCGCTGATGGTTCCCGTCTTGTCTCCCAGCTTGAGCAGAAGGTAATCCCCTCCGTTCTTCTTGGTTTTGATTTCTTTTCGGGAGACCAGGAAAGAGGTGACCAGCTCCTGGTTCTGGGTCAGATCGGAAACAAAGATTTTATCCATGCTTTTATTATCAAATTCAGAATAATTGCGGTTCGGGTTCAACGTATTCCCTGCGGATTTGGTAAAGTCCCGGGGCTTCTTTCCGGGAAATCCGGCCGGAGGGCACCCCCAGGACCTCCACTTCCCGCACCCGACCTCCGGCGGAAATGGTCAGCAGCTGCCCCGGCGAGACTTCCGCAGAGGCTTTGGCGATCCTCTGGTTGAGGCGCACCGCCCCGGCGTCGCACAGGTCCTTGGCCACGGTTCTCCGCGGCACCAGCCGGCTGATCTTCAGAAACAAATCCAGGCGCATAAGGCCGCAGCCGGCAGACCTTTATCCCTGCGGCCGCATGGTTTCCCCGTAGATTTCCACGAAGCTCTCGTCGCGCACTTCCTTCAGGTATTTATCCAGCATGGGCCGGTACTTTTCATAATACACCTTGGCCTGGATCGTCTTCTTTACCTCGGCAAGAGGGACCATCTCCTGCTCCTTGCGGTTGACCACCTTCAGGATTTGATATCCGAACTTGCTTTTGATGATTTCCGAGAACTTGCCCGAAGTCAGGTTCTTTACGGCATTCTGCACATCGGCGGACATGGTTCCCAGTTTGAAGGTGCCGATTCCGCCCCCCTGCTGGGCCGTGGACCCTTCGGACATCTTCTTGGCTACGGCGGCGAAATCCTCTCCGCCTTTCAGGGCGTTCAGCGCGCTGTTGGCCTTGGTGCGGACGTCCTCTTCCTTTTTCCCCTCCAGGAAAAACACGATTTCGGCCAGCTCCACCTCACCGGGTTTGGTGAATTCCTCCTTGTGGCTGTTGTAATACTTCTGGAGCTCTTCGTCGGTGGTCACCACCTTGGACTGCACGAACGTGCCGATCAGGGCTTCCTGCAGAATGGAGTTTTTAATGTCATCCCGCCATCGGGCCATACTCATGCCTGCCTGGCGAAGGGCCTGCTCCAGGCTGCGCATGTCCGGGATGCCGTTCTGCTTCCGGAAGCCTTCGATGTAGGAATTGACTTCCTGGTCGATCTTGTTTCCGAAGCCCAGATCTTTCGCTTTCTGCACCAGCAGCTTGCTCTGGATAAGGCTTTCCAGGACGTTCGGCTTCTGCAGCTCGAACTGCTTTTCCAGCTCCTCGCCCTGCACCGAGCGGCTCAGCTCGCCCCGCAATCGTTCCAGTTCGTAATTGTATTCGGAAAGGGTGATAATGTCGTCATTCACCCGGGCCACGATCCTTTCGATGACCTTGCGCTGGGCCGTCAGGTCGGAGAAAAAGACCCCTCCGCCGGCCAGCAGCATCCCTATCCAAATGAATTTCCATCCTTTCATCAAAAAAAACCTCCAGAAAATTTGTCACCATTATATCGGAAATCCAGGCGATTCCGATAGATCTTGACAGGAATCTCGTTTTTCAGCTCTTCCAGCTTGGCCTGAACGGAGGTGCGCTGGTATTCTTCCCGAAGCTTCTCGGCAATTTCCGGCGTGGCGGTTTCCAGGGACTTCTGGTAAGGCTTGCTCCGCTCCACCAGCAGGAAAATGTGGTAGCCGTACATGGTCTGAAACACCTCACCTATTCTGCCCGGTTTCAGCTTTCCGAAAAAAACCTTCTCCAGCTCCTCCGGCAGATCCCCGCGGGCAAACCGCCCCATTTCGCCCCCGTTTTCGGAGCTGGGGGCCTTGGAATACAGCCGGGCGAGCTCGTTGAAGTTTTTCCCCTGGGAGGACTTTAAAAGATTGAGGATCCGCTCCGCTTCCACCTCGTTGTTGACCAGAATCTCCTTCACCCGGACTGTTTCCGGAGACATGAATTCCGAAAGGTGATCCTGATAGTACCTGGCAATCACTGCCGGGTCCGGCTGGAAGGATCGGACCAGGTGCTCCTCCACGAATTTCTGGGCACGCAGCGAGCTGGCCACCTGAAGCCGGAGCGTCTTCCGGGTTTCCTCGTCTCCCAGGGCCCGGTTTTTTTCGTTTTCCATCTGCTGCAGATAGGCCTGGATTTCCGGCTCCTGGGCCACGACTCCCGCCCGGGTGGCGGCCAGGTCCAGCAGTTGCTCCTCCACGAGGTCTTCCAGCAGGCGGCTTTTTACTTCGTCCGTATTGGAGCTGTCGGCGATCTCTCCGATGCGCCAGGCAATCAGCAGATGAACTTGAGACGTGGTGGCCTTCCAGTCGCCCACCGAAACGGCAGTCGGATCCGGGCCGGATTTGCCGGTTTTTGCCTGGGGGGCCTTCGGCGAAGGGGAACAGGAGAGATGCAAAGACAGCAGGGCTGCCGGAAGGGCAATCCATCGTTTGTGCCGGTGGCCAGGCCGTGCATCGGGTATCTTCATGGTTTCGACTCCTCTTGGTTACGCCGGATCGGCCGGCTGGTTCCCGCTTTCGTTTCCGGGGCCGGAGATCGAACGGCCAGGGGACCGGCCAGCTGTTCCAGGAGTTCGCGGATCCAGGGGACCAGAG
The DNA here is from genome assembly GCA_903847975.1 of uncultured Acidobacteriota bacterium. GTDB lineage: Bacteria > Acidobacteriota > UBA6911 > CAINFC01 > CAINFC01 > CAINFC01. The sequence continues at coordinate 4,283 of CAINFC010000184.1, forward strand.
ATCGGTCCGCGTCCTCCGGAAGTTTCAGGGTCAATACGCCGCCCGGGGAAATCGACAGATCCTTGCGCCTGCGGAACAGAACCAGAAAATCCTGCGGCTCCAGGGGGGAGCGCTCCGAAAACTTAAACTGCAGACGGGACCCGGATTTTTCAATGCTTTCCACGCCCAGGGGGCTGGCCAGAAGGCGAAGGGTGGCATAGGTAAAAAGATTTTCCACCTGGACGGGGATCGATCCGCCATAGCGGTCGGACATCTCCTCCTGTATGGCGGCCAGCTCCTGCTCTGTGGCGCAGGAGGCGACCCGCTTGTAAATCCGCAGGCGCTGATTGGCGTCCGGAACATATTTTTCGGGAATGCGGATATCCCAATGCAGCTGGACCATGGTGGTGACGGCAGCGGCGAGCGGTTCTCCCTTGAGCTCCTGGACGGCTTCCTCCAGCATCTTGCAATAGAGATCGAAACCCACCGCGTCGATATGGCCGTGCTGCTCTCCCCCCAGGAGGTTGCCCGCACCGCGAAGCTCCAGATCCAGGGCGGCGATGCGGAATCCGGCTCCCAGGTCGCTGAACTCCCGGATGGCGGCCAGCCTCCGGCGGGCGATATCGCTCAGCCCCTTTTCGGAGGGGACCAGGAGATAGGCGTAGGCCTGGCGGTTGGATCGCCCGACACGGCCGCGCAGCTGGTACAGCTGGGAAAGGCCGTAGCGGTCGGCACGGTTGATGATGATGGTGTTGACCAGGGGAATGTCCAGGCCGTTTTCAATGATCGTGGTAGCCAGCAGGACGTCCGTTTCGTGCCGGACGAAGCGCAGCATGACCTCCTCCAGGTGCTTTTCGGACATCTGCCCGTGTGCCACGCCGACGCGGGCCTGGGGGCATAGCTTCTGGATCAGAGAAGCCATGGAGTAAATGGATTCCACGCGGTTGTGCACGAAGTACACCTGCCCCTGCCGGGCCAGCTCCTGTTCCAGGGCGGCGCGAATCACCTCTCCGCTGAACTTCAGCACCACAGTCTGGATGGACAGCCGGTCCTTGGGAGGGGTTTCGATGGTGGAGATGTCCCGCAGCCCTGTCATGGACATGTGCAGCGTCCGGGGGATGGGCGTGGCGGTCATGGTCAGCACGTCCACGTGGGTCTTCAGGTGCTTGAGCTTTTCCTTGTGGGTGACGCCGAAGCGCTGTTCCTCGTCGACGATCAACAGCCCCAGGTCCTTGAAGCGGATGTCCTTGGAAAGGATCCGGTGGGTCCCGATGATGATATCCATTTCCCCCGACTCCAGCTGGGCCAGGATCTTCTTCTGCTCGGCAGCGGTGCGGAAGCGGCTGAGCATCTCGATCTGCACCGGGAACGACTGGAACCGGCCGCGAAAGGTCTGGTAGTGCTGGAAGGCCAGGACTGTGGTCGGCGTCAGTGCGGCGACCTGCTTGCCGTCCATGACCGCCTTGAAAGCAGCCCGCATGGCCACTTCCGTTTTGCCGTAGCCCACGTCGCCGCAAAGCAGGCGATCCATGGGGCGGGCCCCTTCCATGTCTTTCTTGACGTCCTGGATGGAAGCCTCCTGGTCCGGGGTTTCCTGGAATTCGAAAGCGTCCTCGAACTCCCGCTGCCAGGGTCCGTCGGGGGAAAAGCGAAACCCTTCCGCGACGCTGCGCTGGGCATAGAGCTTGAGCAGCTCCTCGGCCATGTCCCGCATCGACTTGCGGATGCGGCTTTTGGTGCGGTTCCAGCTGACCCCGCCCAGTTGGTCCAGCGTCGGCTCCGCCCCTCCGATCGCCGAATATTTTTCCAGCAGATCCAGGCGGTCGACCGGCACATAAAGCCGGGCCTGGTCCCGGTAGTGGAGCAGAACGAATTCGCGGGACTGCTCTCCGACCGGCATGTTGAACAATCCCCGGAACTGGCCGATGCCGTGATCCACGTGGACCACGTAATCCCCGACTTTCAAGTCGCGGAAGTCGGAGAGGAAAGCCGCTCCCCGGGCGGTCCGCCGGCGCGGGCCGCGATGCGGCGTCAGATCCTGCTCTCCGAAGATTTCTGCCGGGGAATACAGGATCCAGTTCCGGTCGGGGAGGCCGAATCCGCCGGACAGGTCCCCCATGGTAAGGATTATGGGTGCCAGGCCGGCGGGCGCCGGGCTCGGCGGCTCGGGCCGGGATCCCTCCCGAAAGGAGCCAGCCTCGGGAATTCCCTCCAGATCCAGGCGGACAGGGAGTTCGTGGTCCAGTATCAGATCGCGAAGCCGCTCCAGCCGGCCCAGGGAAGAGCAGACCAGGATCTGGCTTTTCCCATCCCGGTACCCGTCGGAGAGCTCTTCCATCAATCGGAAGATCTGCCCGCGAAAATCCGGGGCCATCTGGGTGGTGAACCTCCAGTCGGTGACGGAACTCCCTTCGATATTCCCGAGGCGGTTTACCTGCAGCCTGGGATGCACGGCCAGAAGCGATTCCAGCTGCTCCCGGGTCCAAAGATAGTGAGACGGATCCAGGATCGGGGCATCGGCTCCGCCCGTTTTTTCAAAGCGCTCCTGCAGCAGCCGGGCGTATTCCTCCGCTTCCTCCCAGAGCCGGGCCGGCTCATCGAATACCAGCAGGGCTTCCGGCAGGTAATCGAGAAGGCTGGCCTCCATGGGGTAAAGCAGGGGCAGAAGATATTCGGCACCGTCGAAAGCCTCCCCTTGTTTCGCCTGGATGATTGCCGCCTGGGAGCGGGAGTAGAAGGGGCGCTTTTTCCAGGTTTCTTCGGCGGCCTCGGCCCATCGGACCAGCCTGCCGGCATCCAGCGGCATTTCCCGGATCGGAGTGATGCTGGCGGAGCTCAGCAGGGAGATCGAGCGCTGGGAATCGGGGTCGTAAAAGCGGAGCGAAGCAATTTCGTCCCCGTCGAATTCGATGCGCAGAGGATATTCGGAAGTGGGCGGATACACGTCCACCAGCCCGCCTCTTTGTGCGTATTCCCCGGCCGAGGTCACCGGGTCCTGGCGGGAATATCCGGAGGCTTCCAGCTGGAATAAAAATTCTTCCAGATCGACGGCCGTGCCGACTTCCAGCAGCCTGCCCTCCGCGGCGATCTCTTCGGGAAGGGGAACCCGGGACAGGAAGGCGCGCACGGAGGCAACGACGCACTGCCGCGGTTTCTGCGTCAAGTCCCATAAAAGAGATGCTCTCTGCTGCCGGAAAGCGGGGTGGGGCGAAAGCCCGCGGTAGGGATCCACGTCATAAGCCGGGAAATGGGCCACGGCCATAGGAGTCCCGGTCAGCCGCGAAAGAAAAAACTGCAGGTCGGAAGCCATGGTCTCCGCCTGCTGGTGATTCTGTGCCAGGAACAGCAGGGGGCGGTCCGATTGCAGGAAAAGCAGGGCCGAAAGCAGGGATTTGCTGCTCCCGGCCAGGCCCGAGGCGCACGCCTCCCTCGTCCCGGTCTCCAGGGACCCGGAAAGGTCCTGAAACACAGGATGATCCTTTAAGGAATGCAGCCAGTCCCCGGTCAAGCAAACATCCAAACGACAAACTGGATATTATGCACCATTTTAGAGGGAAAAGGTATCCGCCATTGCAGGGTCACTCAATTGCGGTAAGGATCGTTTTGCGGTTTTGCGGCACCGGTTCGGATGTGCAGAAATCCGATTTTACGCAGGCCTCCCTGGCGGGCGACCTCCTCCATCCAGGCGCCGGCACCCGGATCAGGTTCAGGAACCACTACAAAAACACGCCATCCCTGGTCGGCAACGGCAATCAGTTCGCGGACGGACGGCAGGTCGGCATAGGCGGTGCAACCACCGTAAAACATAGCCTGCGGTTGTTTTCGGTCGGCGACGTTGAAAACCACCTTGTTTCCCTTTTCCCGCTGCAGGTTTCGAAAATTTTCCCGGAAAGAAACGTAGTCGTATGCGTGATTCCAGGTGGGCACCTCATAGTTTGCCTGGGTTCTCTGCCAGGCCAGCGGGACAAAGTGAAGGGCAAAAACCAGCGAGATAAGAACTGTTCGGCGCAGGGCGCCTGGTCCCATGAATTGAACCAGGGCAAGCCCCAGCAGCAGGGTCATGCCTGGTACAGCCGGCGCCATATAGGAGTACATTTTTGTCTGGGTGAAGGAAAAAACCAGGTAGGGGGAAAAGGCCCAGATCATCAGCACCGCCAGCCGCTTGTCTTTTGTGGTGAAGAAGCGCCACAGGCACCCGAGGCACCCGGCGACCACCAGGAGGTAGGTGGCGGCTGCTATGCCGCCGAAATGAGTGGGAATCAGCCCCAGGTAGTATCCGATGGGCTGATCGTGTCCCTCCACCGCAGTGGTGAGATGCGTCCAGAAGTTGTAGCTCATTTCCCAGGCATACTCTTTGGGCCAGCGGAAGTAACAATAGAGGTGCCAGGGGACAGGGAGAGCCAGAAAGCCGCCGAGCAGATAAGCAGCCCGGGAAAACATGGGCCGGATTTGCCTGTGATCGGCAGCCAGCAGGGGCAGGACGGCCAGGAGCGCAACCAGAGCGGGCCAGGATTTACAAAGAAAAGCAACTCCCATGGCAAGGCCGGCCGTAATCCATGGAACAGGGCGGGAAGATCCATGAGCCCGGATGGCCAGGAATACAGCCAGGGTAATGAAAAAAACCAGGGAAATATCCACATGATCGGTGGGGATCGTTCCCGAGGTCAGGCGAAGCATCAACGGATTCAAGGCAAAGAACAAACCGGCCAGAAGGCCCGGCAGGACACCCTCTTCCGGAAAAAGGCGCGCGGCAATCCGAAATAGCAGCCAGGCGGTAAGCGTGCCCAGAAGTACGGATGGCAGGCGAAAAATGATCTCTTCCTCTCCGCCTGTTTTCATGGCCGCTGCCATCAGCCAGAGAGGCACCGGAGGTTTGTGCAACCAAATGGAGCTTTCCGACCAGTCTTTGAAATCGGCAGCACGCAATGGGTTATCATAGAGCGTCGGGGTGAAGGGGTGAAGGAGGAGGTTTTTAGCTACCAGGGCATGATATGCTTCGTCCCACTGGCTGATGTACCGGTGGTCGGCAGCCCGCCAGCGAAGAGCGAAGGCGGACAGAAGAATAAGGGCCAGAGCCGCAGCAGCGAGCCGTCTTTGGGTGGTATTCATTCTTGGCAAGGAACCTTTCTTTTCTTCCGGAATGTCGGCAATCCTGAATATTATAGAAAAATTTCCGCAAAGGGGCGAAGTCGCAATCGAGAACGGAGAGAATCGGATGACAATACATCGAAGACATTGGCTGAACGGCACAGGACTGGTCGCGGCTTCCGTCCCCTTGGGGCGTCCCGGGACCGCAAAGGCAAGCCCATGGGGCGCATCGGCAGCCGAGGAGGATATTTTTACCCGCATGGTCAAAGGCAGCGATTCGTCCGTGCCGAAACTGCTCTCCCGCCAGGAGCAGCGGCCGGGGCATCGATGGCTGGGCGGCTGGGCGGACGATTTCGGCATTCACAGCCCGATGGGGACGTCCGGGTTGATACGCACCCTGGCGGCTGTTTATCTGTCTGCGGAATCGGGCTGGTATCGGCGCAAGGATCTGGTCCCCCGGATGGAGCAGGCAGTGAAATACCTTCTGGCTGCCCAGCACGGCGATGGCACAATCGACCTCTATACCACCAATTTCCACTCTCCCCCGGATACCGCCTTTGCTGTCGAGCCCCTTTGCGATGCGGTGGCGGTAATCCGCAAGTTCGGAGGACCGGAGCTGAAGCCGCTGGCGGAGCTGCTGGGCCGCTTTCTGGCCGGTGCGGCCCGGGCCCTCTGCTCGGGCGGCATCCATACGCCCAACCACCGCTGGGTGGTTTGCGCCTCCCTGGCCCGAATCCACGACCTGTACCCTCAGGAGTGCCTGACGGCGCGGATTGACGACTGGCTGGGGGAGGGAATCGATATCGACGGCGACGGGCAGTACACGGAGCGCAGCACGACGATATACTCCCCGGTGGTAGACCGCTCCTTTCTGGCCCTGGCCCGGCTGCGGAACCGTCCGGAGCTTCTCGAGCCGGTACGCCGCAACCTGGAAATGACTCTTTTCTATCTGCACGCTGACGGGGAGGTGGCTACGGAGGGCTCCCGGCGGCAGGACCAGTTTCAGCGGGGCACGCTGGCCGGGTACTACCTGCCGTACCGGTCTCTGGCCCTGTCGGACCGGAACGGGCGGTTTGCCGCGACAGCGAAAAAAATCGAGGAAAAATCCGGGGAGTCTCTTTCCGGGTACCTGGCGCAATTCATGGCTCACCCGGAGCTACGGAAATCCCTGCCGGACAGCGCTCCTTTACCGGAGGATTTTTTCCGGCATTTTTCGCACTCCGGGCTGGTTCGAATACGCCGCGGACCGGTCAGCGCCACCGTACTGGCGAATAATCCCACCCTGCTGACTTTTCGCAAGGGTGCGGCGGTTCTGGAGGCCCTGCGGCTGGCCTCCGCCTTTTTCGGGAAGGGGCAGTTCGTTTCTCCGACCATGGAGATCGCCGGCAACGAAATGCGGCTGTCGCAGCAGCTGGAAGGCCCTTACTACCAGCCGCTGCCACCTGCCTACCGTCGCCGGGACGGCGACTGGTTCCAGATGGACCGTTCCCGGCGCCCGCAGAGCGAGGTTCAGAAACTGGATACGGTCCTGATTGTCCGGGAAAAGGACGGCCGGCTGGAAATGGACCTGGAAATCCTGGGGTGCGAGCGCGTGCCGGTGGCCGTGGAGTTTTGTTTTCGCAAGGGCGGGGAGCTCTCCGGCGTGGTTCCGGTCAGCGGCGTGGCGGATGCCTTCCTGCTGGAGAAAGGCATGGGCCGCTACCGGGCGGAGGGGCAGGAGATCATGTTCGGGGAAGGACAGGCGGATCACGGCTGGACCCTGCTGCGCGGCGCGCTGCCCAAGCCGAATGCCCTGAGTGTTTACCTGACCGGGTTTACCCCGTTCCGCAAGCGGCTGACCCTCGCCTGACCGTAGCGTTTTTTCTTCCTTCCTGATCTTTCCGCATTCCTGTTAGAGGATGGCGCTCACAGGAAGAAAGGAAGAGCGGGAAGAAAAGCGGAAGGGCTGGTCGAAAGAAGATGGTCACTTTTTGCCGGGACCTCTTCTTGGATGATCTCGTAAAAACCATCTTTTTTCCGGAAAAAGCCAAGGGCCTTCCGCCCGCACGGCTCAATACAAATCCTTGACGACACGATTTTTTGCGAAGCTCCAAATGTTGAGGTGTAAAAAGTATCAGGAACCCCAAAGGGGTTCCGGTACACAGCCCGGGGTTGCGTCGCATAGGCGCTACCCCGGGTATGCGGATTTGTTTGAAAATCAGCCCTGCAAGGGCTGCGCAACCACGCGGGATGGCTGGATTTTGCGCAACCCTTTCATGGTTGTCGCCTGCGGGTGTGTCTACCCGGGGTAGGC
>CAINFC010000185.1 GCA_903847975.1 uncultured Acidobacteriota bacterium
AGGCCCTCTCTCCATCCGAAATGCCCTGATGGCTTTTTTCTTCCTTCCTGATCTTCCCGTCTTCCTGTGAAAAGATAGGACTCACAGGAAGAAAGGAAGAGCGGGAAGAAAGGCGAAAAGGCTGGTCGAAAGAAGATGGTTGCTTTTTGCCGGGTTATCAGGCAGGATTTGCTTGCAAAAAATCTTCATCGTTCAGAATGCAAGCTTTCGCTTGCGCGGCACAAGCGGAAACCTGCTTGCAGCGCGCCGCCTGCAGCCTGAAGGCGCGATCCCGCAGGATGGCGCGGGTTATTTGCCGACGAAAAAGTCGCGCAGGCTGCGGGTATCGCCTGCGCCGGGCTTGACCAGAGCGGCCTCCAGCGTATAGCTCCCCTCCTCCGCCGGAGCGGCCAGGGGGAAGACCAGGCGGGCCTGGCCGTATGGCGCGACCCGGCAGTCCCTGGCCTGTTCGCTGAGAATCCGGCCGCCGGACCGCAGGCGGAGGCGAAGCTGCCCGGCCCATTCCGCGCCCAGATCGTTGACCACCAGAACCGGGATCTCGCGCCGCTCGCCGCCAGCCAGGCGATCCGCCCAGAAGTCGAGCATCAGGCCGACCGGGGCGAAGGCCTCCTTGACGTATTCTTCGAAATAGGTCTCGTAGCGCAACTCGCGCAGATCGATCCAGTCGTCGCTGGTGGCCCCTCCCTCCGGGCGGGGACGCGATCCGTCCCGCGAATAGCCCAGGCTGCAGAAGTGCATCACCCCGGCCGCCTGGCGGTGTCCGCGCCAGAACTCGGTCAGGGCAGCCACGGAACGGGCATGGGTCCGGCGGCGCTGGTCGGCCGTAGCGTTCGGACCCAGCAGGCTCTCGTAAACTTTATCGGTGAGGCAGGTGGGCCGAGCGTCCCGGTTGATCCAGAGCCAGCAGTATTCGTTGATGATGATGGCCTGCCCCAGCTTTTCTTGGATGGCATGGACCCGCGGCCGCACCGGCACATCGGGCATTTCCCGGAGGAAAAAGGGCTTGCCTCCCTCGGGCTTGCCGCCGCCCCAAGTCCGGGAAAACAGGTAGGGATGGGATTCCAGAGTGTCGCCCGGATCGCCCGGCAGCCCCCACCCGTTGTCCCATGGCCGGTTGGAGAGGTCCAGGTGCCGGACGGCATCCCGGGCCCGGGCGGTTTCCTCCGTGTTGCTTTCGTTCTGGGCATCCCAGAGCACCACCGAGGCATGGTTCCAGCGCTCGCGCATCCAGGCGGTATATTCCGGTATGAGCTTTTCCGCCGTCGGGTTCTCCGGGCACTTGCTTTTCTCGCCGTTGAGCAGCCAGACGGGAAATTCGTCCTGCAGAAGCACCCCTTCCTCATCGGCAATGTCGTACCAGAAGTCCGGCGGGAAGCCGATGCAGTAGCGCAGCGAGTTCCAGTTCATGGCTTTGACCTGCCGGTGCAGCTTCCGCACCCAGTCCGCCTTCCACGGCAGATCGCCCCGGTCGGCATCCTCGAAAAAGCGGTCGATGGTGATGTTGCTGCCCCGCAGGTAGTACGGCTTCCCGTTCAGCAGGGCACGGCGTGACTCGGGATCAAAGCGGAAGCGGCGCAGCCCGAAGCGGACGGCGGCAGCATCCGGCCCGGTCTGCAGGCGCGCTTCATAAAGAAAGGGATCCTCCGGGGACCACAGATGTCCGCCGGGCACCGGAAGGGTGAAGTCCACTGTCTTCTGTTCCCCGGCCCCCAGGCGAATCTCCCGGGCGGCAGGCCAGGCGGCAGGCGCCGGGGATCGCGCGGGAACGATCTCCGAATGCAGCTTCCCCTGCCACGGCTTTTTCCCGCCGACCAGCTCGACCACCAGCCGCACGCTCTTCGATTCCGGATCCGGCACCGTTTGCACGTTGCGCAGGAAGGGCGCGCCGGACAGAATCAGCTCGACCGAGTCGTAGAGGCCGGGATGGAAAAGGTATTTTTCGAAATCCCAGCCGGAGGGCTGCCCGGCGGGGATGGCTTCACGGTTGGCCCCCAGGCGGATCAGAACCTCGTTCTCCCCGGGGCGCAGCAGCGCCCGGGCGTCCATTTCCGCCGGGGTAAAGCAGGGCAGGTGCTCTCCGAGCTGCTGCCCGTTGAGCCAGATGGTGGCCCCGTAGCGCGCTTTGTGCAGCTTGAGGAGGGCCACCTCCGGAATCGGCGCTTCCAGGCGGAAGGTGCGCCGATACCAGAACGCCTGGCGCTGCGGGCTTACCTTGCCCACTTCGGTAAAGGCCGGACGGGCCAGATCCGCCAGGCCCGGCACGGGTATCGTCCGGGAGAAGGTCGCCGGAGCTTTATCCATGCCTCCCTGTTCGATCTGCCAGAGACCGTCCAGGGAAATCACCCGGCGCGGAGCGAGCGGCCGGAGTGCGGCTGCCGCCACGGTGCCGCCCATGAAAATGCAAAGGAGCAACCACCCCAATAGGTTTCGATTCATAGCAATCCCTCGTTCAATTCCTGTTTTCCTGTTCCCCGGAAATCCCGTAGCGCCTGCGGTAGGCTCCGAACTTCGTCTCGACCTCCTCCCGGCCCAAGCCGAACGGCTGCAGGCCATAACGATGAGCCGGCTTTTTTCTTTGCCGGTCCCGCAGAAGCCACCGGTCCATCTGCCGCTCCATCTCCCCGCTGAATGTAAACCCGAAGTAATCATACACCTGCCGAACCGTCCTGCGGGGATCCTGAACCAGCTGATCGTAACCGACGTCGAGGATCCGGTCCGGATTTTCGGCCCGGGCCGCCTCGCCACGCGCCAGCATTTCGCCGCAGGCCTCCAGGGCCCAGGGCCCCAGCTCCCTCCGGTCCACGCGGTCCGCGCTTATGCCGCGGACCGCGGCAATCAGGCTGCAGAAGGAAGGAATCACCCGCACCGGGTCCCGGTGCGTCTGGACGATGCAGGCATCCGGAAATACGTGCAGCAGGCTGTCCAGCGAAGCCAGGTGAATCGGACTTTTCAGGATCCAGCGCTTCCCGTGGGCGGGCGGCGGCAGGAACTTCAGCCGGCGCTCGTAATCGCGGTACACGGCGATCCGGTCTTCCCGGGTCAGCGCCCGGAGCCACTGTTCGTAGCCTGGAGCGCGGACCAGCATCAGGAAGCCGATGGATGTCAGGGTGTGCAGCATGAGGGTCAGGTCCTCTTCCGGGCCGTCCGCGTGCAGCGGATGGATGGCCTGCAGCTCCGGCGCCATCCGGTACAGGCCCCTCACCAGCAGCCGGGCTTTCCCGGTCTGCCAGGCGGCCCGGGGACCTCCGGCCGGTGAGGGAAAGGCAGGCCAGACGGCCTCCCGCATCTCGAGCGGACGCGCCGCGGGATCCTGGGCCAGAAGATTGTAGAGCAGCGTGGTTCCGGTGCGCGGCAAGCCGGTAATAAAGAGCGGCCTGCGGAGCGGAGCGGCAAATCGCTCCGGATGGCGATGCTGCTCCTTCTCCAGATTCCGGCGGCCCGCCAGGATTTCAACCAGGCGGCGGCCCATCAGCCAGCGCCCCAGGGGATGCAGCCCGGCTTCCTCGCGGCAGGAGGCAAGAAGCCTGCGGAGCGCGACGGGGCATTCCTTTGTTTCGGCAGCCGCCAGAATCGACCCCTCTTCCAAGGGATCCCGGATCAGCCCGCAGGCCAGCAGCCGGGCGCTGATCCGGTTGAAAATCCTGACTTCAAAAGGGGAACGGCAGTCGGCCATTTCGGACGGCAGGACGCTTTTCTGCGGGCGGCTGCCCCTCTAGGGAAGCGAGGACAGGAAGGAGCGGAATTCGCCCAGGGCCATCGCCTTGTTCTCGCGCCGCACGTTGTGCCCCGCTCCGGTGATGTGCACGATTTTGCCCTTGGGAAGAAGCGAGGCGACCTCTTCGTTCTGCTTGCGCACCTCCCCTTCGGCATCGGCTTTGAGAATCAAGGTCGGCGCGGTTATGCGCGGCAGCAGTTCGCGCATGGCCGGGCGCCCCTGCATGGACAGGAGCGCGGTGAGAGGATGATGGCGCCGCTTGGACGGAGCCCATACGGCGCACTCCGACTCCCCCCACTTGGGGCTGTCTTTCATGCACTGGGCGACCAGCTCCGCCAGGGAGCGGTTGTTCCGCTCCACGGCGCGGCGGATCAGCTCTTCTTCCGAGGGGCGCTCGGCGGGGGCCGTGCCCGAAGGGCGGCGGGGCAGCAGCCCCGGGTCCTCCAGAATGACCGCCCGGGGAATATCCGGGTACTTGGCGGAAAACCAGGCCACCGAGGAGCTGCCCATCGAGTGGCCCATCAGGATCGGCTTGACGAGGCGCATCTCCTTGAGGAAAGCGGCCAGGTCCTCGACCTGGGCATCGGCCGGATCCCCGGTTCGGGGCGGATCGGAAAGCCCGTGGCCCCGGGCGTCGGTCATATAGATGTCGTACCCGCCGGCAAGCTCCCGGGCGAAATTCGTCCAGCAGAGCCCGTCGTCCGAGGAACCGTGCAGCAGGACCAGCACCGGCTTGCCCGGCTGGGAGGCATGCCAGTAATGAATTCGGATGCCGTTACCAAAAACGTAGCCATCCTTCCAGGAATCCGGCTGGGCGGCGGCCAGGGGCGGGAAAAGCAAAAGCAGCAGCAGGGCAATCCACATGTTTTTCTCCTGTCGAAAGCTGTAATGGTATGGCGTATTCCGTCGGGATGCAAGCCCTCCCTCCGGATGCGCAGCCGCCTGCCGGTAACGGGCGGCTACCTTTCTCCAGGACGGAGGCAGCGGAATTCAAACAAAAAACTTTGTGATAGAATAGTGCCCGGACTGACGTTAATATAAGGGCATGCAGGAATCATAAATAAAATACCTATTCATTGGAGGTCTCAAATGACAGTATACGAATTTGGAATGAAGATGGAAAAGGACGGGGAGGCGTTCTACCGGGAGATGGCCGGTAAAACGAAGGATACCGGGATGCGCAATATCCTGACGATGCTCGCCGAAGACGAGGTCAAGCACTGCGCGACGCTGGACGGGTTCCGACGGGAAGAGAAGACCGGTTTTGCGGATTCGAAGATCCTGGAGGGGGCCAGGAACATTTTCGAAAAATGCAGGGAGACGTCGGAGGAGTGGAATCTGCAGGGCGAACAGATCGATCTCTATGAAAAGGCCAAGGGATTGGAGCAGCAGAGCGCGGAATTCTACCTGGCCAAGGCCGAAGAGGTGGGGAACGCCTACCAGAAGGAAATATTCCTGAAAATCGCGGAGGAAGAGAAAAAGCACGTCTTCCTGCTGGAAAACATGATCCAGTTCATCGGCCGTCCCAAGTCCTGGATTGAAAACGCCGAATTTTATCACCTGGACGATTATTGATAATTTCGCAAAAAGTCCGTTTTGGAATTCAGAATCCAGAAGACAGAATTCAGAATAGGGGTAACCTCTGTTGAAAAAATTTCTTTAATATTCTGGATTCTGGCTGCTGCATTCTGACTTCCTGTTTTTCTTTTTAATTTCTTCCGCCGTCCCTTACGGGACTTGCGCATGTACCGCACAGGGCGAAATAGCGGAGATCGTACCGTCAGTCCTCCGGACTTGCCTTGTCAGGCCCTGCGTTTGCCGGCACAGGACTGTGATTCCGAGGCATTGTCCCGTCAGGGACGGCAGAACAAAACAAAGCATCCTTTGTGACCGGAGGAATTATCGATCCATTCGGACCAGGTGAAGGAATTCAGCAGGTACAGACCGCTGGTGAAGCGCCGCTCGACCTTGGCCTGAAGAGCGTGGCAGTTTCCCCACCCCCCCCCGGGCTGTAATCGGGAAACCGGCCGGTTGTGTTACAATTGGCCCGGTATAGCGAATCGGGTTTCCGTTTTTAACCCCACCTGCCGGAGAATACGTATGAAAAAAGGCAACAGTCTCGATCGACGCGATTTCCTGGATACGGCCGCCACCTCACTGGCCTTCACCATTGTCCCGCGACGCGTGCTGGGCGGCGCCGGCTTTGTGGCCCCCAGCGACAAAGTCACCATGGCCCTGGTAGGCTGCGGCACGCAGGGCCTGACCGAACAGGTCCGGCTGCTTCCCTTGCCGGAGCTCCAGATGGTCGCGGCGTGCGACCCCAATAAGGACAGCACCGACTATGTGGAGTGGAGCAAGGATTCCGTGCGCCGGACCATAGCGAACGGCATCGGCAAGCCGGACTGGCGGGCCGGGCGTCCGGGGGTTCCCGGAGGACGCGAGGCAGCCAAGGAAATCGTCGAGCTGTACTATGGCTCGCAGAAAAGCTCCGGCAGTTACAAGGGTTGTTCCAGCTACGCGGACTTCCGGGAGCTGCTGGAAAAGGAAAAGGATCTGAACCTCGTAAAGATCATGACCCCGGACCACCTCCATGCCGCCATTGCCATCGCGGCCATGAAAAAAGGGAAGCAGGTCGTGGTGCACAAGCCGCTGGCCAACCGGTTGCAGGAAGCGAGGCGGGTGATAGAGACCGCCCGGCAGACAAAGGCAGCCACTCATTTTCTTCCGGCCAGCCCCGGCACGGAGGTCCGGCTGATCGCCGGCTGGATCCGGGAAGGGGTCATCGGCAACCTGCGCGAAATCCACAACTGGTCCAGCCGGCCCTTCTGGCCGCAGTATCCGGTGCTTCCGGCCGACACGCCTCCGGTTCCGCAAGGGCTCGACTGGGATTTGTGGCTGGGTCCGTCGCTGCCCCGGCCCTATCACCCCTGGTTCACCCACGCCGTGTTCCGCGGCTGGTACGAGTTCGGAGGCGGCTCGCTGGCGGACATGGGCCACTACAGCCTCTGGCCGGTTTTTCAGGAATTCTCGCTGGACGCCCCGGTTTCGGTGGAGTCCGCACCGACCCACCACTGTGCCATCGTCGACCAGGTCAGCCGGGCCATACAGAACGATTACTCCTACCCGGCAGCGTGCACCATCCGCTTCAAGTTTGCCGCCAAAGGAAACCGGCCGGCCATGGATATTTTCTGGTATGACGGCGGCATCCGGCCGCCCGTTCCCGAGGAGCTGGAGGAAGACCAGGGGGAACTGCCTGTGGAAGGGATGATGTGGGTCGGCGACAAGGGCCGGATTCTGGGAGGATTCCGCGGCGAAAACTCCCGTATCATTCCCGAGCGGAAATGGCGCAGCTACTGGAGCGCCAAGGGCCAGGAACCCCCGGCCGCTCCGGAGAGGCGTGCCGGCAGCCAGCCGATTACCTCTCCCGACTGGCTCAAGGCCTTTCAGGCCGGAGAGTCCACCTACGGCAGCTTTCTGCGGGCCGGCCCGATTTCCGAGGCTTTCAACCTGGCATCAATTTCCCTGCGCCTGGGGGGCCGCAAGCTGATCTGGGATTCCGCGCAGGGCAAAATCACCAACCGGCCGGAGGCCAACCGCTACCTGGGCCGCGAGTACCGCCCGGGATGGGAACTGGAACCGTCATAACAGATGGCCCGGCAAAAAGTATGGGAAAGCCCTGAAGGGGCGAAATGATTCCAGCCCGGGGTGAAGCCCCGGGAAGCGATGTTGTATTGAGTGTCGAGCCCTGTAAGGGCGGCCTAACACGAACGGGCAATTGGAATTAGGTCGCCCCTACAGAGCTCTGATTTCCGAATGCCATCACTCCCGGGGCTTCGCCCCGGGCTGAGGATATTTGAGGCTTTCAGCCTCCTTTAAGACTTTTTGCCGGGCCAACATAAAAAAAGTATGTTTTGTTATGTTCTGCCGTCCCTGACGGGACTTGCATGTGCGCCATACGGGGCGAAATAGCGGATATCGTGCCGTTGCGCTCCGCCATGGCATGGGAGACCTTGCGTAGACCGGAACAGGACGGCTATTCCGAGGCAAAAGTCCCGTCAGGGACGTCAGGAAGGAGAAAATCATGTCCATTCGATCCAGGAGAACTTTTTTAGAACGATGCGCAGCGGGCCTTTCGGCCGCCGGCGCCCTGACCGCCGCAACGGACCGGGCTTCGGCTCTTCCGCTGGGAATGCCGGTCGGCTTTCAACTCTACTCCGTAAGAGAGAAGGCCGCCCGGGATTTTCCGGGAACGCTCCGGGAGCTGGCCGCTTCCGGCTACCGGTCCGTGGAGCTCTGTTCCTTTGCCGGGTACGGGGATTTCAAGCCCCTGGCGACCATGAAAGCAGGGGAGGCAAAAGCCCTGATCCGGTCGGCCGGCATGCGCTGCGAAAGCTGTCACTACACCCCTGCGGAAATGCGCAACCACCTGGACGAGCGGATAGCCTATGCCCGGGAGCTTGGCCTTAAATACATGGTCCTGTCCAGCTTCGGGTTGAAGCCCGAAGCCACGCTGGACGACTGGCGGCGGGCAGCCGACGACCTGAACCCGGTCGGCGAGCGCGTTTCCAAAGCCGGGATGCAGCTGGGATTCCATAATCACAACAACGAATTCAAGGAGATGGATGGCGTTCTGATATATGACGAGCTGATGAAGCGCCTGGACCCCCGGCTGGTCAAGATGCAGTTTCAGTGCGCGGTGATCAGCATCGGATTCGATCCGGTCACCTATCTGACCCAATACCCCGGGCGCTTCTGCAGCCTGCACCTGGCGGACTGGTCCAAGGAAGAAAAGAAGATGGTTGCCCTGGGCAGGGGAGTCGTAGACTGGAAGAAAGTCTTCCAGGCCGCCAAGACGGCCGGCGTGAAGAACTACTTCGTGGAAATGAGCCCGGAACTTCTCAAGGAGAGCAGTCGCTACCTGCAGGACCTGAAAGCTTAGCTTCCATCCGTTTGAGCCTTCCGTTCCCCCGGTGCAGGTCAGATCTTGCGGTAAAGCAGAATACGCAGCGGATGCCAGAGGCGCTGCAGAAACACGCGAGGCCTGGCCGCACCCTGCAATCCGTAGCGCAGGGTCAGCCAGGTTCGATCGGGGAAGAACGTACGGCCCACCAGAACCAGCGCGTCCCGGAGCCGGTCAACCAGCAGCAGGAGATAGAGGAAGCGCTGCGGTCCGCTGCTCAGATGGATGCCGTCCATCATCCGGGGCGGAGAGACGAAGTGGTGCAGGATCCGCTGACGCAGCCGCGAGGGCGCCAGACTGCGCAACGGTAGTTCCTTGCCCGGATCCCCGCAGACTTCCGCAAAAAGCCGGAGCACCAGCCAGGTGGCGCACGAAACGCGCCAGGCGCGGGCCCGCGAGGCGATCCCCGCCCAGTCCGGCGACCAGGCCCGACGCGCAAATTCCAGGTCCATCATGGTCCGCAGGCCGATTTCCGACATCTGATGGTTGACCGCCAGGTGAATGCACAGCTGCACAACGGCATCCTCCGGAGCCAGCTGCCGCACCATCTCCCCCTGGAAGGGAACAGTCCGCTGCCAGAGTATTTCTTCGGAAATGACGGACGTATGCCGCAGCCACTCGCCGGGAAAAATCGTCCAGTGCAATTCGACCAGGGGCATGTTGGTCCTGAAAAATTGAGTTTCCCCTGTGAGGGCATCCTGCAGGGCCTGGGGACGGTCCGCCTTTGACTTGCTTTCATAGCCCAGCTCGCGCATGACCCGGCATGCCTCATCGACTTGAGAGGGGGAAATCCACAGGTCGATGTCTCCCATGGACCGCAGGGCAATGTTGCCATAGACGGCTTCCGCCAGGCAGGAGCCTTTAAAAGGAACCACGGTGATGCCGGTGGCCTCCATGGCGCGAAAAATCCGGTCCCGCTCATGAAACCGCTGGATATTGAACACCATGCCGAGCCGGAAACAGGAACGAAGAAGCTCGGACACGGAAGCAGGCAGCGGGACCTCCCGCTCCCTCAGCCGCTGGTAAAGCACCGCCGCCACCCGGTGTTTCCGGGCCAGTTCCACCAGGCGGAACCATTCCTTGTCCGTCAGGGCCTCGCCCGATCCCCCTGCGGAATCCGGGCCGGGTCCGCCCTGCCGGGAAAGCAGGGCAAGCAGCCGGGAGGCATCCGAACCGGCGGTTATCTTTTCCATGGATTACCTCGGATCATAACAGCTGTCCTTTCGGGCAAAGCAGGAAACCACCTGATATTTCCGGTGGCCGTTTTCCCCGGTGAGAATCCGGTCGCCGCTCTGCAGCCAGGCGTGGGCCTGGAGAGGCTCGGAGGGATCTCCGCTTTTGGCCACACCGAGATACATCACCCCGGACAGGCCGAACCGATGCAGCAAGGCCATACCCGCCAGAGCCTGAATCAGGCAGGTGCTTCTCCAGGGGGTGCGCGCGCCAACCGCCCGTACGGCACGGCCGATGCCCACGGCTTCCGGCGCAGCGGGAAGGGGGCTGTCCGAGACTCTCTGAACCCGGACCAGGTCCAGCAAGCCCAGCAGGCGGCGGAAAGTCACGCAGCGGATGGCCAGATAAAAAAATCCAAGCCAGTAGAGGGACTGCAGCAGTAGGCGGCGCTCGCTCCAACAGCAGGCTTTCCATTTTCGGAAATCTTCCAGGCAGGACAAGGGTCAATTCCCTAAAAGCTCAACCTGACGCAATCGCAGGCCTTTTCCATGAATAATAAGGAGCATATCTTTGATCCTGACTCTGGCCCATCCCCTGGCCCGTCCGGCAGTGATTCTAATCGCCCAGAAGCAAGCTGTCAATTCATATCCTGCCGGGGCAGCGGCTGGCACGGCAGAAAGCGGGACCGGCCGGCCGGATGCCGGGAGCCGCCCCGATTCCGATGTGCCGATTGCTATTTTCGCCGGTTTTTTGCCATAATTCTTCCTCACAGCATTGTGGGTGGGTGAGGGAAGAAAAGAGGCCTGCGGAACGGGAGGAAAGAAATGAATCAAACGCGCCGATGGAACACGAATCCGCTTTCTTTTTTTCTGGATTCCAATTGAAACACGCGGAATGGACCAGGCGTGCAGCGGAGCGGCCGGCATGATCGCGGAAGGATCGGTGATCGTCGCTTACCTGCAGGATCCGCGGGAGAAGATTTTCGGCCTTCTCCTGCAGCTGAGCCAGGCAGGTATCGTAATTCGGGGCATGGACCTCAACGCTTTTCACGACTGGAAGCAACAGCGGGCCCGCGGGGAGGAGGCCCAGGTCGGACCGGTCACTTCCTTTTATCCCATGCACCGCATCCAGCGCCTGGAACTGGACGAAACCGTCGGACCCATCCCCAGTCTCAGCCGCAGTTTCATGGAGGAAGTAGGCATCTCCGCCGCCGAAGCCCTCCGTCCGAACCCATCCTTGGAACCGCTCTGACGGTTCCGCCGGGAATCGCACCGCCGCAGGTTTCGCAATGATCCAATCGTCCCATGGCTTAAAAAGGGAAATCCGTTTATGGAAATTCGACAACTGGTGAGCTACATTGCCCCGGGAGCACCCGCCACCCGGCGACTTGCAGAAGGAAACGAGCCGTTTCTGCGCCCGGAAATCGGCTTCACTCCTTCCTGGTACCGGCAAACGCTGGATATCAGCTTCCATGAAAAGTTCCACCGCAATCCGGCCTATCGGGCTGTCTGTCTGCGAAAGATGAGGAAGGAGCTGCAACGGCGATTCCCGGGGACCCATATCGGCGGAATCCAATGGAAAGACCATCCCCTCGACCTGCTGACCGGCACCTATGGCGCCTGCACCATCGCCGCGATTTTCGGCATACCCATTCTTTACGATGAGAACGGGTGGCCCACCAGCGCACCGCAGTACCTGGACATTCCGCAGCTGGCCCGGCTGGAACCCCCGGACCTGGACCGAAACCCGCACTTTCAGGAGCTCATGGAGCAGGTCGCCTGGATCCGGAAAGAAGAGGGCACGGTGGATGGCTTTATCAACTGGCAGGGGGTACTGAACAACGCAC
The DNA here is from genome assembly GCA_903847975.1 of uncultured Acidobacteriota bacterium. Classification (GTDB taxonomy): domain Bacteria; phylum Acidobacteriota; class UBA6911; order CAINFC01; family CAINFC01; genus CAINFC01. Next base: position 11,695 of record CAINFC010000185.1, read on the forward strand.
AGCGGCTCCGGGGAGAAATGCTCTTCCTGGAAATGAAGGAAGAGCCGGACCTGGCACGCCACATTTTTTCCTGCGTGGCTGAAACCATGGCGGATGCCATCCGCAGGCTCCATATCGCCCAGGAAGACGCCGGTTTTCTGCCGCGGTTTATCACCGTCAGCAATTGCTGCGTAAACATGATTTCCCCGAAAACCTACCAGGAACTGCTTGCCCCCCTGGACCGCCGCCTGGCGGAAGTCTACCGCTGCATCGGCATTCACAACTGCTCCTGGAGCGCCACTCCCTACCTGGAAGTTTATGCCGGCGTGCCCTGGGTGGGGTACATCGATATGGGGATCAAATCCAGCCTGGCGCGGGCGAGACAGCTGTTTCCGCACGCCCGCCGAGGGCTGATGTACACGCCGATGGATCTGGCCACCCGCAGCCTGGAGGAAATCCGTGCGGACCTGGAAAAAGTCGCCGCGGATTACGGACCCGCCGACATCGTTCTGGCGGATATCGAGGCCGGCACGCCGGACGAGAAGGTAAAAGCCGTTTACGATCTCTACCGCCAGTGGGAGGATGTCCTCCGATAGCAGGAAATCCCCCCTCCTGATGGCGGCGTAAAAAGTACCCGTTGGCCGGCGACAGGCTCTTCCGCTTTTCTTCCCGCTTTTCCCTTCTTCCTGTGAAAAGATAGGGCTCACAGGAAGAAGGGAAGTGCGGGAAGGGAGAAAGAAACCGGCAGGACGGTCCGGATGGAGAGACGCGCTTTTTGCCGCTTCACGCGGCCGGATGTTTCCCCGCTTGCAATTTATACAGGCGTTTGTATAATTAAAAATTCCGAAACGCCTTCAAAGTAGGACGGTAGTACGTTTGGTCATGAAAAAGTGTTTAAAGATTGCCCTGGCTGCCTCGCTTGCCCTGACGGCAGGGGGTTCCTGGCTGAGCGCCGGCAGCGAGGAACAGCAGAAGGCCGGCGCGCCCAAGGCGCCCGCCGCAAAACCGGCCGCAGCGGGGGATCCCAAGGCGGCAGCCCCGCCGGCACCCTCCCGGCAGCCCCCCAGCGAGCTGCAGAAAGCGGTGCAGGAATTCCGTCTGCAGACCCAGCAGCTTCTTTCGGGCAAGAGCCGGATTCGAAGCTCCGGGCGTCAGAACACCCTGTCCGGCCGGCTGTTCGAGTACCTGCGCAACGACGCCATGGATGCCATTCCCCACGAGGTGAACCAGCGGGGAGGGACCAAGTCCCTGCTGCGCCGGAACCAGTTCGGATTGAACGTCTCCGGTCCGATCCTGATCCCCCGGCTTTACGACGGCCGCGGCAGTACTTTTTTTTCCCTCTCTTTTGAAAGCACCCGGGAGCGCATTGCCCACAGCTACCTTTTCAATTTGCCGACCATCCAGCAGCAGGCCGGCGATTTTTCCGACCTGGTGGACAGCGCCGGACAGCCGGTGACGATCTACGATCCGGCCACCACGAGGGCTAATCCGGCCTACAACCCCAACCAGGACGTTTCCACCGAAAACCTCCAGTATCTCCGCGACCCGTTTCCCAACAACCGGATCCCGCTGGAACGGATGGATCCGGTTTCCCTGGCGGCCCTTGCCTATTACACCAAGCCGAATGTTTCGGTCGGCCCTTTCCTGGAGAACAATTACTGGACCAACAGCCCTTACGAAAACCGGGCCAGCGGGATTATCGCCAAGGTGGACCACAGCCTCCGGGAAAAGCACCAGACCACCTTCAATCTGAATTTCTCGAAGGGGATGCGAAAATCGCCCCAGTATTTCCCCGGGCCCGGAAACCCGGGCCAGCCGCCCTACAACTATTACTACCGCTCCGGGTCGATCCAGCATGTTTATTCCGTTTCCCCCAAGACCATCTGGCGATTCTCCGCCAGCGGGGGATACAACCAGACCCTCTCTTCGACGGACGGAGGGACAAACTATCCCGAACTCCTGGGACTGAAAAATGCCTGGAGCGAACAGTTCCCCGCCATCCGCTTCGACACCTATCTTTCGCTGGGCCCGCAAATAGGCAAATTCTGGGACAACCACACCTACTACACCTTTTCCACCTCCCTGTCCACAACCCTTCGCGCCCACACGCTATCGATCAGCGGATCCGAAACCGGGCACCTGCTGAACACCTACCGCCCCAGCGGAGCGGGAGGACTGATCTATTTCAGCAAGCCCATGACCGCCCTGCCGGGAATCAACAACACCGGAAATTCTTTCGCCTCCTTTCTGCTGGGCACCGTGCGGCGCGGCGACGGGACCATCGTGGTTCATCCCACCTACCACCGCAAGGCGTTCACGGTGATGTCCGTTACCGATGAAGTCCGGATCAAGCCGGGGCTGATCGCCACCGCCAGCCTGGGATTCAACCACGCCACGCCGCAAACCGAAAAGCACAACCGCCAGTCCACCGTTTCCCTCACGGAAATCAACCCGCAGAACAACATGCCCGGCGCCCTGATCTTTGCCGGCAAGGACCGTGGCGGAAAGCCGCTGCAGCCGGGCATCACCCGGTTGGAACCGTCTTTTACCCTGTCCCTGAACCCCTGGAACGACAGCAAAACCGTCCTGCGTTTGCGCTACGAACTGAACTATTCCGCCTTCCGGCTTTATGGCGGTCATTTCGCCACGCAGGGATTCAATGCCACCCCGGTTTTCATCTCCTCCAACGAGCAGATTTCCCCGGCATTTTCCCTGCGCAACGGATTCCCTACCAATTACATTCCGCCCCCGGATCTTCGGCGGGAAGCAGCCAACGGCACGGATGCCGACGCCATTTACACCTCCGACCTGGTGCCGGTCACCCAGGAGTGGAACCTCTCCATCCAGAGAGAACTGCCTTATGCCATGGTGGTCCGCACCCGGGTGAGCAGCTGGCGGGGCACTCATTATTATTCCGACGGGCTGGTTTACGTGAACGCCGTTCCCGTGGAAAACCTGAAGTACCGGGACCTGTTGTACGACGAAACATTCCGGAACTCGCTGCGGCCCATGCCGCAGTTCCGACGCCTGGAATTCGGCGGCGGCTACCCGGGCGGCGATGCCCGCGGCAGCTCCATGAGCGTGACCCTCGACAAGCGTCTTTCGGCTGGCCTGTACGGCAATGCCACCTACCGGCTCAGCAAGCAGATCGACAACACCACGGCCTACAGCGGGGCCCAGGACGCCGGCAATCTTCGAGCCGAAATGTCGATCACCCCGGGGGACGTGACCCACAGCGTTTCTTTCAACTATACCTACGAGCTGCCCTTCGGAAAAGGAAAATCGTTTCTGCACGACGGCGGCCTCCTGGCCGCGCTGCTGGGCTCCTGGAGCCTCAGCGGAATCAGCACCATTCAGGGGGGGCCGCCGCTGTCCCTTCGCCCGCTTTTCAATCATACCGGCGGCATCATTCCCTCGCTGCGGGTCAACGTGGTCCCGGGGGTCGATTCCCGGGTGGACAACCCCTCGCCGGACGGCTGGTTCAATCCAGCCGCCTTCTCCCAGCCGGAGGATTTCACCCTGGGGAACGCTTCCCGCACCCATCCCCAGCTGCGCGGACCGGGCTACCAGATGCACCATCTGTCCCTTACCCGGCGGGTGAACCTGAAGAATGAGACCGCCCTGGAAATTCTGACCGAGGCCTTCAATTTCCCCAACCACGCCAACTGGAACGACCCGGATACCCGGATCGGCCCGGACTCCTCTCCCAACCTGAACGCCGGCAAGATCATCGGCTCGGTGGGCGGCCGGGTCATGCAGTGCGGCCTCCGGTTTCTTTTCTAAAGGGATGCCATGCGCCGCCCGAACCCATATCCCCTGCTCTTCTGCAGCCTTTTTGCTCTTCTGGGCCAGGCCTCCGGCGCGTCCGGCCAGGCGCCAGCCAGCCCCTCCGCGGCCGCGCCCCCGCCTTCCGTCGGGGCCACCTCCGCCGGAAGCGCACGCGTACCGGCCCGCCCCAATCCTCCGGCCGCAGCCCGCAATCAGATCCGGTTGCCGATCTGGGTGGAGCAGGAAGAAGATAGCCTCTGGAAAGACGGCCAGGCCAGGGATTTCCAGGTTTTTCTGAACGACAAGGAGGCCCCGATCCGCTCCTTTCACCGCCCGGACGGCCCATCGATTCTGCTGGTGGTTCTGGACACCATTGCCGACCTGGCGCGGGTGGAGGAGGCCAAAACGGTTTTGATCGAAGGGCTGGAAAAACTGCCCGAAAACTACTGGGTGGGCCTGCTGCGGGCGCAGAACGGTCTTTCCGTACTCCAGGAACCCACCGCGGACCGCAGGGTGGTCGCTGAAAAAATCCGCGCCATTTCCCTGGGAGGAAAGGCGGGTCTGCTGGATGTGCTGGAGATGGTCTCGACCATGGCCACCGAAGTGTCCAAAAAGGCCCGGGTGCGGATCCAGGCCCTCTACCTGACCGACGGGGGCATCGGGGACTATCGCGCCGATTATCTGAATCCGGTAGTCAACGCCAGTGACAGCGGCGACCTGAGCCGCCGCTTCTCCGACCGCGCCGTACGCGAGAGAATGGACCGGCAGGCGGAAGCGCTGCAGCGCTTTACCGTCCCGACTTCCGTGGTGCACCTGAATTACTACAGCGATCCTCTTAACCTGGCCTACATGAGCGGGCTGGAGAAAATAAGCGGCGACAGCGGCGGAACGTCCGCCTTCTGCCGGTCGCAGGAAGAAATCCGCCCGGCTCTGCAAAAGGCCCTGGAGCGCTACCAGGCCGGCTACCAGGTGACCGTGGACGAACCGGCCCGCCTGCGCCAGGCATTGAAAGTACGCATCACCTGGAAAAATCCGGATTCGGCCGCGGGGCGGCGGATCCTTTTCCCGGATACGGTCGTTCCCGCACAGCCGCCCCGGAAAAATCAAAAATCCTGACCGGCTCGCAACTCCATTCTCATGACGGACCGCCTCTACTACTGCGACAGCTACATCCGTGAGTTCCAGGCCCGGGTCACCGATGTCCGGACCATCGAAAACAGGACCGCGGTGCTCCTCGACCGCTCTGCGTTCTACCCGGAATCGGGCGGACAGCCCGGCGACACCGGCGTCCTGGGCGATGCCCGGGTGGTCGATGTCCAGGAAAACGAATCGGGAGAGGTCCTGCACTTCGTCGACCGGGCACCGGCGGAAACAGAGGTTGCCTGCCGGCTGGACTGGGACCGGCGCTTCGACCACATGCAGCAGCATACCGGCCAGCACCTGCTTTCCGAAGCCTTCCTGGCCGAGGCCCAGGCTCCGACGATATCCTTTCATCTCGGTACGGAAGCCAGCACCATCGATCTGGATATCCCGGACCTGTCCGCCGCCCTTCTGCAGCGCGTGGAACAGGCTGCGCAGGACTGGATTATCCGGAACGTCCCGGTGGCCGTAAGCTTCTGCAGCCTGGAGGAGGCGCGGCGGCTGCCGCTGCGCAAGCCTCCCAAACGCGAGGGGACCATCCGGGTGGTGGAGATCCAGGGATACGACTGGACCGCCTGCGGGGGAACCCACCTGCGGACCACCGGGGAGCTGGGCTCGGTGCTGATCGCCCAGGCGGACCATTACAAAGGAGGCATGCGCATCGAGTTTCTCAGCGGCGGCCGCGCTTTCCGCTACGCCGCCCGCCAGCGACAGATTCTCAAAGGACTGGCGGCGCCCCTATCCGCACCACCGGAGGAAATGCTGGAGGTGGTCCAAAGGATGCTCGCCGAAAGAACGGCGCTGAACCGGCAGCTGCGCGATCTGCGGGAGCGGATCAACGGATATGAAACCGAAGAGCTCTGGCACGGCTCCGTGCCTGTCCCCCAGGGACGGCTCGTACAGGCCCTGGTGGAGGCGGAATCCCCGGAGCATCTCAAGTACCTGGCCGCCGCGCTGATTCGCAAGGGCCCCTGCCTGGTCCTGCTGGCCGGCCGCGGCAGCCCGGGCTGGGCGGTGGCCGCCAGCTCCCTGCCCGATCTGCCGGAGATCGGCAAATCCTTTTCGCAGGTGCTCGGGCGGCATGGCGGGCGGGGCGGCGGGCGGGGAACCTTCGCGCAAGGCGGCGGATTCCCGGGCGACCGCTCGCCTGCGCTCCTGGAAGATCTGCGCCAGGCCCTGCTCGGCGCAGGGGGCGGAAGCGCTACGGCCTGATCAGCGCAATTCTCCTGCCGTCCGGCGCCCGCGGGGCAGAATTTTCAGTACCCGATAGTCCTCGCGGATATCGGGCGAAAGCAAATTGAGCCGGTTGACCTGCCGGGCCAGTACCTCAAAGCTTTCGCCGTCGATGGCCTCCAGCTGAAACTGATTGGATCCCATCCGGATGGAAACCCGGTCGATGGCATCCACGCCGGCAAAATCGCCGAGCAGCGTGAGGCCGAAGGAGGAGTGCGGGTGCACCTGGATGCCGCTGATGCGCATGGAATCCCTGGCCTGGCCGGTGTCCACCTCCATGAGCCGCGGGCGGTAAAGCTTGATCCCGGCCAGAATGCGGATATCGTCGGCCTTCAAAAAATAATTCCCTTTGCCCGGAAGCACGAAGTTAAGGATCGGCACTCCGGGCCGCACCAGCTCCAGAGTGAAAATGAAATCGAAGTCCACAAAGGCAAAATGCCGTTTGGAAGCCTTGGTTTCCCCGCCGGCACCGGATCCGCCCGGCGCCGGACCTGTCTGAGCGGCCAGCGGAGCAGCCAGCAGAATCCAGGCCATCCATCCAAGGAGCGTGAGTCGAATTTTCATCATGCCATCCAAGCCATGGGATCAACCGGAATAAGGATGCTTCCAGGGTGCGCGGTAGGGGCGCTTCAGCAGCCGGGAGGCCTGCGGATTCCCGAGGATCCGCTCCCCCCTGCTGTCCCAGGACACCTTCGAGCCGGTCTCGTAGGAAATCATGGCCAGCTTGACCGCGGCGGTGGAATGATAGGCGTCCTCCGGCACACAGGCCGGGCGCTTCCCGGAACGTACCGCCTCCAGAAAATCGGCCATGTGCAGCCGCCCCGCATCGGTTTTGACCGGATTCACTTTTCGTTCCTTCCCCTTCCCGCGGGGAATGACGATCCAGCGGTCGTCGGTGACAAACACCGTCTCCTGCTCCCCATAGAAAAAGAGGCCGTTGGAAACTTCCGGGGCAAACTCCTCGGCGCCCCAGATGCGGTGCCGCCAGGTCAGCGGGCAGCGCTCGAACTCGAAATGGGCGGTCAGCACATCCGGGGTGGTGATTTTGCCCTGCAGAAAATAGATCCCCCCGGTGGCGGTCACGCTGCGCGGCGCGCCTTCCCCCAGGATGAAGCGGGCGGCGTCGATCAGGTGGATCCCCCAGTCCACCAGGTGGCCGTGCCCGGTGGTCTTCTCCAGCCGCCAGTTCATGTGCCCGACCTGCGGGCTGTAAGGGATCCGGGGAGCCGGGCCGCACCACAGCTCCCAGTCCAGCGCCGCCGGGGGAGGCTGCGGAGTGGCATCCTTGATGCCTGCCGTGTAATGGATCTGGGCGTCCACCGAAACGATGCGTCCGGCCGGCCCGCCGGCCAGGTACTCGCGGACCTGGCGAAAGCCGCCGGCATGGCGGCGCTGGAAGCCGATCTGCACTACCCCTTTGCTTTTTGCGGCGGCATCCACCATGGCCCGGCATTCGCGAATATCGTAGGCCAGGGGCTTTTCGCAATAAATGTGCAGCCCCTGCCGGCAGGCGGCGATGAAGGGGAGGGCATGCCAGTGAGGGGGCGTGGCCAGGATCACCGCCTCGAGCCCCGGGGTCCGCAGAAGCTCTTCGTAGCGCTTGAAGGTCTGCGGTCGGCGCCCCTGCAGCTTTTCGACCTCAGCGGCGGACTGCTCCAGGTGGTCGCGGTCCACGTCGCAGAGGGCCAGAACCTCCACTCCCCCCGCCTGGAAGGCGGCACGCACGTCCACCATGCCGTACCACCCGCAGCCGATGAGGCCCAACTGCAGGCGCTTTGGATCCTGCGCCCGTCCTGCGGCAGGAACAGCGAAACCGGCACAGGCGGCGCTCGCCGCGGCGATCGTATCGAGAAAGGCACGTCGATCCATAATCCCCCTTTTCCTTGAGCGACAGGTGAAGCCGCTCTCTGCGGTTGCGTTTTTCTCTCCCGGGAGAAGACACGAAAAAAGTCTAATCAAGGCGGATGGGAAATGTCAAACTCCCTTCCGGTTTTTCCCGGGGAAAAAGGTAGAATCGATCATCGGTCTCAAGGGGCGACAGGAGATGCACGATGCGAAAAATAGCGGTGTTCTTTTGGATTTTCTTATCCGGATCCCTGGCGGGCGGGGTGCGAGCGGCGGAGTTTGAGCTGAACGGCCGGGTCCTGCGGAGCGACGGCAAGCCGTTTACGAATGTGGTTCCCCAGCTGTTTCTGCGCGGATCCACCTTCCCCTATTCCGCCCAGGCCCAGGCCGGGCTGGACGGGCGGTTCAAATTCAAAAAGCTGGCCGCCGGCCCGTATACCCTGTCGGCTGCGGTTCCCCGGACCGGGGAAAAACAGCTGACCATCGACATCGGTCCCAGCCACGCGGACTCCAAGGGGAGAGTCACGGTCACCCTTACTTTTCCGTCCGAGCCGGCGGAGCGGCACGACCCGACGGTATCGGCCGCCGCGCTGTCCGTACCCGAAAAGGCACAGCAGGAATATTTCAAGGCGGAGCGCTTCCTGGGGAAAAAAGATGTCGAGCGCGCCAAAGCGTGCCTGCACAAGGCGGTGGAGATCGCTCCGCAGTTTGCCGCCGCATGGAACAGCCTGGGAGTCATCGCCTACCAGTCCCGCGACTTTCCGCTGGCCGAAAAACACTTCCGGGAAGCCCTTCGCCAGGATCCGGAGGAGTATTCGCCACTGGTCAATCTCGGCGGAGCGCTGCTCAGTCAGGGGAAGGATAAAGACTCCCTGCCGATTAACCTGCAGGCGGTGAAGGCCCGGCCGGGAGACGCGCTGGCGCAGTCCCAGCTCGGCCAGAGCTACTTTTTCCTGGGCCGGATCGAGGATGCCGAAAAGCACCTGAAGCAGGCCAAGGCCCTGGATCCGGGCCATTTCTCCCATCCGCAGCTGATCCTGGCCCGGATCTATGCCCAGCGGAACGACCTGGAAGGGCTGATCGCGGAGTGGACGGAATTTTTACGGCTCCACCCGGATGACGCTCAGGCCCCGGGAATCCGCCAGGCCCTCGAAAAGGCGCGGGCCCTGAAGGCCGGCCGCTGAACAGGCTTCCCGCTCTTCCTTTCTTCCTGTAAGCTTTTTCTTTTCACAGGAAGACGGGAAGATTAGGGAAGGAAGAAAGAAAGAAGCCGTCCGTATATTTCGGAAGGGAAGAGGGACTTTTTACCGCTTCATCTTCTTTTATCCAGGGCTTTTATCTTCCGGGTTCCTCGGCAGCCCGGACTTCCCAGTCGGCGAATTCCACCGTGTACTGCTTCTGATCCGGGGCTCCGGCCGCCAGCCCCAGATCCACGGCCTCCGCGATTCCCGGAACCGGCCCGGTCTGGCGGTGAATGATCCACTTCCTGCCGTCCAGGCTGATGGAGCCCGTAAAGCGGTTTCCGTGCCGCTCCAGCCGGATCCAGATCGGTGTGGGCGAATTCTCGGGAAGGTTTTCGCTGGAGGCTTTGTGCATGCAGCCGTCCCCGAACTCGTCCCACTCGATGCCCGCCCGGCCGGGAGTGCTGAACATCAGCACCGATCCCTTGCTGCCGCGCTCCACGTCGAAGCTCCGCCGGATGTCGTTGCGCACGAACAATCCGGCCCGGTACCAGTCGTTGGTGCGGCTGCCGAAGGAGGCGATTTTCACCGTGGCCACAAAATCGCCGCGGATCCGCGGGTAATAGACGGTGGCATAGGCGTCCTCGGCATGGTAAAAGTCCCAGCCGCTGGCCTTGATGATGTAACGATTGCCGGCCGGGTCTACGGTCACTTCCGCCGGCTTCGCCTTGGGAGAAATGTAGGTCTGCAGGACCTGGGGGCGCATCGCGAGCGGCCGGTAGCGGAAAACCTTCAGCGCCGCCTCCTCGCTGTTGCCGATCTTCAGACGGTAATCTCCCGCGGGAGGGGTAAGATCAAAGGTTACCTCCTTCTTTTCTCCGGCCTGCAGATCCACCTCGGACTTTTGCAGTTCCTTCCCGCCGGAATACAGAAGCACGGCAGCGCGTACCGGCGCGGACTGCAGGTTGGAGGCCAGCGCGGAGACGCGCACCGTTTCGCCCTCCAGCAACCGGTCCTCGGAAACGCGCATCCGGTCGAAGACGATCCGCGGAGCTTCGCCGGTCACCAGCAGGGATTGCGGCCGGGTTTCGCCGATGGATATTTCCTGCCGCCCCGGACGGGTGAGGCGCAGGGAAAATTCGATGGTGCGCCGGTTGCCGCGAATGACCGGAAAGGGCCGGCTCTCTTCCGGCCGGCGATCGACAAAAAGAGTGACGGGAGCGACCCCGCTGCTGCCGGAATTGAACACCTCCGCCGACACCTGGATTACCGAGCCGGCCGGCACGCTTTCCCCGAGCGGACGGCCGTCCTGGCGAAGCTGCAGCCGGGAGCAGGCCAGGAGGGGATTGCCCTCGATGATCTGCTCCGGAGGCAGGGCCGGAGCTTCGATGGAAAAATTGTCGGCATATTCGTTGTCGATCAGGTAGGTGCCGCAGGTCTTCATTTCCGCCTGCTCGAGGTCATAGTAAATATTGTTTCGGACCGTCCAGCGATAGGACATGTTGTCGAACCAGAAAGCGACGTTGTCGCTGAAGAAGCCGCGGCGCACACGGTGGATCAGGTTGTTGCGGATGAAGGAATTGAAAGTCATACCGTTGACCACGATCACTCCGGCATCGTCGGCATCGGCCTGCACGTCCTCGAAATGGTTGTACTCCATCACCAGGTCGCCGTTGATGTTCCCCTCCAGCCCGCCTCCGCCGCAATTGACCGTGTAGGGCCGGCCGGACCCGGTGAAATAGTTGCGCTCGATGGTGGTGTGCAGCGTGCTTCCAATCGCCAGGGTAATGCCGCCGCCCAGCCCGCAGCGCGAAAAGATGTTGCGGGAGATGGACGTCTCGCGGGTGATCTGCGAAAGCCGGCCGCTCTTCAGGTCGGAGGTGCCGCTGACGCTCAAAGCGCCCTGCTCCAGGCCGTCGAAGCGGTTGCCGAAGATGCGGGTCTTGACGCAGCCGAGGCCCAGGCTCATGCCCACCCCTCCGCAGGCCCTCAGTTCGGATTGCGCGAATTCGCAGTCCTGGGCGTACTCCCAGGTGATGGCCACGCAGCCCGGCGTCGGGTCGTAATAATGGGGAAAATCCCGGAAATTTTCCTTGGCGCCCTCGAAAATCAGCCCGTAAAAGCGCAGGTTGCGCACCGGCCGGCCCTCTTCCCCCCGGATCTGCATGAGCCGGGTGGCCTGGGGCACGGCCAGGATCTGCCGGTTGGGATCCATCACCTCATCCGGCGGAATGTAGTGGATTTCCCGGCTGATCTTGTCGAAAAACCACTCCCCCGGGGCATCCAGCAGCGCCTTGACATTTTCCAGGTAATAGCGCGGGGGCACCACCAGCAGGCCGTTATAGCCGTCCGGACCGTCCTCGGGCTTCTGGAGGTAGGCCACCTGGTTCCCTTCGTCCACCCTGGCCAGGCGGTTGTAGGCCGTTCTCCAGCGCAGCAGAATGGCGATGCGGTTCTCCTGCATATCGGGCCAGTTGCGGATTTCGCCCGGCTTGAACGGAATTTCGGAGGTCGATGCCGGCGTGGTTCGCAGCGTGTAGTAGCCCTGGTTGGGGGTGCGGGCCAGGGTCTGCTTCCGGCCGTCGGCCAGCAGGGCGGGCACCTCTCCCTCGGGGAAGGAGGCCTTCCAGGCCTGGCCCTCTCCCTTATTCCAGCCGGTTACGGGGCGGGCGCCGGAAAGGACGGGCTTTTCTCCCGGGTAGGCGGCATAGGTTACGTAGTTGTCGCGCAGGTGGTGCCATTCGAAGGCCCCGGAAGGCAGGTTGGTTTCCACCCTCTCGCCGCCGTCTTCCGGGGTAAAAATCAGCGGGGCACTCAGCGTGTAGTAGCCCTGGCGAAGAAAAACCACGATATCCTTCCCTTTGCCGAAAGGATAGGTAGTTCCGACGTAGCGCGCGTCGATGGCCTTTCCCTTGGGGAGATAGACGCGGGCCTTGAGCTCGCGAACCGCCCGCTGGGCGCGGGCCAGGGTGGCAAAGGGGCCGTCCGTACGTTCGGCGTTCGGCTCCCCCAGGGTGCCGGACCAGCGGTCATCTCCCTGCGGCGAGACGAAAAAATCGCCGCGGGCCGCCCTGGCATCGAACGGCTGCCAAAGTTCGCTGCGCAACAGCTTGCCATCGCGCGGCTGCGCGGAAAGTAGAGAAAAGGGCAGAGCGAAAAACCACACGCCCCCGACCAGAATACGGAATAACCATCGCTGCATGGGTCGCCTTCTTTTATAAACGGATGAATCAAAGGAACAATTGAAGACCAGGATCCGAAGCGAGTAAGCATACAACATCTGCAAAAGAAATCCCTTGGCATACGCCGCCGATCCGGAACATAATTTTCAGGAAAAAGAAGGGTTCCTCGATTTACACAACATGCCATCATTCAGGAAAAATCAATTGAAAACCAATAAAAATTTTCTTCTCTTGCTTCTGGGTCTTGGGTTCCTGCTCTGCCTGCCGGCCTCAGCCGGACAGACGCCCTCCTCCCCGGGAGAGGCCAAGCCCTCATGGGATTTCGCCCCGGATCCCCGGCTTCCCGATGTCCTGCTTCTCGGGGATTCCATATCCATCGGCTACACGCTCGACGTGCGGGCTCTGCTGCAGGGCAAAGCCAACGTCTACCGGCCTCTGAACCCGGACGGCAAAGGCCCGGAAAACTGCAGCGGCACCACCAAGGGAGTGCAGAGCCTGGACCGCTGGCTGGGAGAACGGAAATGGGCCGTCATCCATTTCAATTTCGGACTGCATGACCTGAAGCATGTGGCCCGGCCCGGCGAGGACGCCGCCACCAGTAAGCCCGGGGATCCGCGCCAGGCCGATTTGAAGCAATATGCCAAAAACATGAAAGTCCTGGTGAAGAAGCTGAAAGCCACCGGGGCCCGCCTGGTGTTTGCCACTACGACTCCCGTAGCACCGGGAACCGACAGCCCGCTGCGGGAGCCGGAAGTTCCGCCGCAGTATAACCAGGCGGCCCTGAAAATCATGAAGGCCGCCAAAATCCGGATCAACGATCTGTATTCCTTCTGCGCACCGCAGCTCGCCAGGCTTCAGCTGCCGCGGAACGTGCACTTCACCCCCGCCGGGTACCGCGCCCTGGCCGGGCAGGTGGCCGGAACCATCGAAGAGGAGCTTGCGCAGGCCCGGCGCTGAACGGCTCTCGCCGCTTCTCGGATTCCGGCCTTTCTCCAACTCAAATCCGAAAATGTGCGGCTTTTTGCGGGGCCGTCGGGCGTGATCACACCTGAAGAAAAAACCGCTCCTGTGGTTTGCAGCCCTGCCTCCCGGGGAAGTA
>CAINFC010000186.1 GCA_903847975.1 uncultured Acidobacteriota bacterium
AGATTGTAGAATCTCAATCAGGCACCCAAGTGGCGACAGGATTATTGAATTGGCATTCAGCAATAAGAGTTGTGGCATCAGGAAACGATACATTGTTCCGGATCACAGCCCGGGGTTGCGCCGCATCGGCGCTACCCCGGGTACGCGGTTTGTAAAAAATCAGCCCTGCAAGGGCTGCGCAAACACCTGGCATGGCTGGATTTTGCGCAACCCCTGCAGGGTTGTCGCCTCCAACCATCCCTACCCGGGGTAGGCGCGAAGCGCGCCAACCCCGGGCTGCGATCCGAAGCCCCTGCAGGGCTTTCGGGTGTGACTTTTTTCCGGACCATCCAAGGGCAACGGGATCGGTTTGGAATGCGGGCTTTCGCTTGCGGGGCACCGGCGGGAATCCCTTCGCCGGCTGTCGGCCGAAGACCGGGGGAAAGCCATCCGCCCACGGTCCTGCGCGCCTTCCGGTCAGTCCCGGAACTGCAGGGCGTAGAGGTCGGCATCCTTCATCACCAGGCGGATGCGCACCGCCGCGCCGCGCCGGTCGGGCAGCCCGGCGTGCCCCTTCCAGCGCACCGTTTTTTCGATGGCGTCTCCGACCAGGGGGATACTGTCTTCCAGCCCGTAGCCGGGAATCGGCTTCCCCTGCTCATCCTGCAGTTCCGCCCGCAGGCTGCCGGCGGCGCCGGTGGAAAGATTGAGAACCAGGGTCTGGCCCGAGAGGCGCAGCGGCCGGGTGAGCATCTCCCCTCCGGAAAAAGGGGCGCGCACCGAAGAGAATCCGTCGGTGCGCAGGGTATAGCGGACCAGGCGGTTGGACGGCTGGGCATAGTGGGACTGCCGGTAGACGGAAATCTCCTCCGGCCCGGTCGGCACCACGCCGAGCGCCGAGAGCCCGGAGCGCGACGCCCAGTTTCCCGGATCCAGCCCCGGGCGGATGAACCCTTCCAGGAAAGTCCGGTCGTAGCGGTTGCCGCCGCGGCTGGTCATGAAGACCGTTTCCGCGCAGTCGGAGTCGTACCCTTTGCCGATCTGCAGCAGCCGCGATTCCTCCTCGGTCAGCACCTTGCATCCCGGCAGAAAGCGCATCGGCAGGGCGATGTAAATGTGCGGAGCGCGGAAATAGGGATGCGTCTGGCTGGTGTAGAGGTGCTCCAGCTCAGTTTCGCCAAAGCTCATTTTTACGGGTTCCGACCAGGAAACCAGGTCGTCGGACACCGCCCGGCTGATGGTGCGGATGCCGCTGAAGCCGGTTTTGCTCCAGGTCCGGAAGTAGGCGACGTAGCACTTTTCCGACTCGGACCAGAAGGCCAGGTTCTGGGAGTCGAAGGCGCTGCCGGTCAGCACCGGCTTTTCTCTCCAGAGCTTCCAGCGCAGCCCGTCGGCCGAGGCGAAGACGAAAAGGCCCTTCTCCGAGGTGCCGGCCAGCGCTTTGAAGCGCTCTGCCGCCGGCGCTCCCGGGCGGCTGTCCAGGAAGGGGGAAAAGTTGTGCGAGAAGGGGGGCTGCCCGGCGAGAACCACGTTGTTGTGCCGGGCTCCGCCGACGCGGAAAAGCCGGAGCTTGGGCTTGACCCAGCGGATGCCGTCCCGGCTTTCCGCATAGCAGGTGGTTTCCGAGGGGGAGCCGTCTTTCCCGGAAGTGGGCAGGCCGCGGTAGTACATGCGGTAAAGCGGGCCGTCCTGCAATACGGTCACATAGCCGCTGAAGGCTCCCTCCCAGGGAAGGTCGAAGGACAGGACCACCCCCGCCGGGCGCGGCTCGTGCAGGAAAAGGAACGCGCCGTCGAGCCTTTCGATCAGGAAGCGGTCGGCGAAGAGCTCCAGCCGCTGGCCCAGATCGATGGGCTGGGCTCCCGGATGCGGTCCGGAAAAAAGGAGCAGAGCCAGGAAAATCATGAATCCGGCCGGGCCGGATAGGATTCGGTACATAGGGCGGAACCTCCGGAATGAATTCTGTAAGCGGTTGGTCATCATTTGATTTCCACGGCGCCTGGTCGTACAATGGCACTGCGGCGAAGAAATGATAAACCGATTTCACATCCGGCATCCAATGAGGCTGCTGTTTCTGCTTCTGCTCTGCGGTGTGGCATACCCAGCCGATGATGCCGCCTCCTATTACTGGCGCTGGCTGGAGGAGGACGCCTTCTGGATCGTTACCGACGAGGAGCGGGACGTTCTGCAGAAGCTCCAAACCGACGAAGAGCGCGACCGCTTCATCGAGCAGTTCTGGGCGCGCCGCGATCCGGACCCGTCCACCCTGGAAAACGAGTTTAAAGTCGAACACTACCGCCGCATCGTCTACGCCAACGATCACTACTCGGCGGGCATCGCCGGCTGGAAAACCGACCGCGGCATGATCTACATCAAGTTCGGCCCGCCGGACCGTATGGAGCTGCATCCCGGCGGCGGGCCCTACGCCCGGGACCGCAAGGAGGGCGGGGGGATGACCACCACCTTTCCCTTCGAGCGCTGGGAATACAAGCACATCGAGGGGATCGGGGACGATGTGGAGCTGGAGTTTGTGGACGACAAAGGGGGCAGCCTGTACGAGCTCACCTGGGACAAGCAGCGCAAGGACGCCCTGCTGCTGTCCGGACGCATGGGGCTGACCCAGGACGAGATCGAACAGCTGGCGCTCACCGGGCAGGTCAACAAGCGGGACCGAATCCTGGGGCGCCGCGAATCGGGGGATCTGACCGGGGCCTACGCCGGAGCCGGCGCTTTTGAAAGTGCCCGGGACAAGCCGATGGCCCAGCTCGGCACTTCCGTCGGCTTGAACCGCCCGCCGGTCATACGGTTCCGGGACCTGGAGGCCATCGTCACCGCGCGGGTTTCCTACAACCGCGTCCTCTTCTCCGTCCGCTCCGATTTTATCCGCCTCACCGACCAGCAGGTGATGACCCCCATCACGGTTTCGCTGCCCAACGAACAGCTGACCTTCCGGATGGAAGGGGGGCTTTACCGGTCGGTGCTGCAGGTCTTCGGCCGGGTGTCGGACCTCGGAAACCGCATCGCCGCCGTCTTTGAAGAGGAGGTGGTGCGGGAGATTTCCCCGGCGGACTATGAAAAAAGCCGGAAGCGGTCCTCCGCCTATCAGAAAAGGCTGAGCCTGCGCCCCGGTCTTTACAAGCTCGAGCTGGTCATCCGCGACGCGGAAAGCAGGCAGCTCGGCACCCTGGAGCAAAGGCTGGAGGTGCCGAGGTACGATCCCCTCCGGCTGCAGTTCAGCTCGCCGATCCTCGCCGAGCGGATCGAGCCCGGGGCCCGGGAGTCGGGCGGATCCGGCTTCCTGCTCGGCGACCTGAAGGTGGTTCCCCGGGCGACGGAAGGATTTTCCCTGACGGAAGAGCTGGGGCTTTACCTGCAGATATACAACTTCGCCCTGGACGCGCAAACGACCCGGCCCGCCCTGCGCCTGGAGTATGCCTTGGCTTCCAGGGACAAGGAGCCGCAACTCTGGCGGGATACATCCTCCCAGATTCAATACGCCGGCGCTTACGGCCGCCTGGCCCGGATGATCAACCTGAGCCGCCTGTCCGCCGGGCCGCACACGCTGCATCTGCGGGCCACGGACCGCATCACCGGCCAGACGGCCGCAGCCCGCGCCGAATTCCTGGTCCTTCCTTAGAAATAGATTTTGGCCGCCAGCTGGATCACCCGGCCGGCGCTTCCGCTGGTGATGACCCCGAAGTTGGTGGAGTCCATGTTGGTGGTGGGATCGCCGGGATTCATGTGGTTGAACACATTGAAGAATTCCCCCCGCAGCTGCACGGACCACCGCTCGTGCAGCTTGAGGTTCTTGGTGAATCCGAGATCCAGCTCCCAGGCGCCCGGGCCGCGAAGCCAGCCGTTCGGCCCGTTCCCGATGGTCCCCAGCTTGGGCCACTGGAACAGGCCGTTGAAGTCCTCCGCGGTGAAATAGTAGAGCTGCCCGCTGCCGTTGCGGCGCACTTCTCCGATCCGGGTCTTGTCGTGGGTCAGCTTGACCCCCGGAACCATGTCCGGCCGGGTGGCGGTCTGAAACCCGCTGTTGATATTGCCATAGTACGGCGAAAGGGCGGCGCCGCTGTAAAAGCTGCCGATGGTGCTGACCTGCCATCCGCCGATCAGCTTGGCTGCCAGGCCGGTAGTCTTTTTGCCGAACCACTTGCCGGGGCCGAAAGGCAGCTCATAAACGAAATTGAATTTGGCGTAGTGGGTGATGTCGTTGGCGGAAATCCCCTTGCTGACGTTCCGCTGGAAAAAGTCCAGCACATCCGTGCCGCCGGCCGGATCGTTGGTGGCGGTGATGTCCAGGTTTTTGCTGAGCGTGTAGTTGAACTCCCCCTGGGAGCCTTTGGAGAAGCGGCGCCGCAGAACGAGCTGCATCCCCTGGTAGCTGGAGTAGGCGGCATTGGCCGTGAGCCGCGGGCCGTTCAGGAACTGCGGGTTGGGGCGCATCAGGTTGTCGGCATATCCCAGCGCCTGGGGCAGCCAGCCGCGGGAGGAGCGGTTGTCGGGAACCGGCTTGAATCCGGCGGAGACCAGAAAGGCGTTGCCCTGAAAGGGTCCGGTGGCGTCCAGGTTGCTCAGGGCGGTCACCAGGTTGTTGTTCTTGATGGCCGTCTCCACGTTGGATTTCAGGGTGGCCGTTCCCGCCAGGAAGAAATGGAAGAGCATCTGCGACTTGGGCATCAGCGCCGCCAAAGGCCCGGCCTTCCACTGAGTGATGCTGGTGGCGCTGGTCGGCGTGGTGGCTCCGTAGAAATCGGCGACGGTGGTGGCCGAGGAAGCGCTTACGCCGCCGGGCAGAGGCAGCCCCGCTTTGGCGTAGGCTTCCCCGCGGGTCATCATCAGCAGGCCCTGCAGCTCGCGGAAGCCGTTGATCATTTCCTGCGGCGCGCGGATCTGGTTGGCCGGCAGGCTGGCATATTCCTTGGTGCCCTTGCGCCCGACGTAGCGGACTTCCAGGATGGTATGCTTCAGGATCTCGTGCTGGATGCCCAGCGACCAGCTCTGGGAATACGGATTGACCAGCCCCTTTTCGAACTGGTAGGGAGCCAGGCTGGCGCGCTCCGGCGCAAGAGGGGCCAGCGGCTTCTGGGTTTTGCGGATGTCCAGGAGGCCGGCCAGGTCGATTGCCCCGCTGCCCACCGGGGTTCCAAGGTAGGTGGGAATGGATTTCAGATCGGTGAGCCGCGGGCTGCGCAGCTGGCCGAAGGCATTGATCAGCCCGGCGGTGCGCGCCAGCGTGTCCCCGTTCGTGGATCCCTCTCCGTTCAAGCCGGGCACGGATCCCTCCATGCCCTCCAGGCTGATGCTGTAGAGGTGATCGTAGGAAATGCGGTAGGAGCCTCGAATAGCGGTTTTGTTTTTGCCGAAGGGGTCCCAGGAAAAGCCGACCACCGGCGCGAAATTGTTCAGGTCATTGTTGAAGAGGCGGCTGCCATACTTGGGGCCCACGGCGTTGAAACCGACCATGGTGGCCGCCAGGGAAGGGTCCATCATGGTGTCCACCAGGCTGCGGTCCGGAATCACGAAAAAGCTGTTGACTTCCCACGGAACCTGGAAGAAGTCATAGCGGAAGCCGAGGTTCAGGGTGAGATTTTTCCGGAACTTCCAGTCGTCCTGAAAAAAGAATCCGTAATCCCGGGAGCGGAATCCGCGGGTTTTTCCCGAGCCGATCGGGCCGAACGCATCCGTGGAAACGGCATTGTATCCGGCCCAGGCTGCGCCCATGCGGCCGGTGGCCCAGTTGAACAGATTGCCCGCCTGGGTCCGGTCGGCGGAAGGGACCGGGTTGCTGCCGTTCGGATTGCCGAAGAGCTGCGGGATGTTGACCAGGGCTCCGCCGAGGCTGGAGGTGGATGCGGAGAAATTCATGGAGATTTCCATCGAGCCGGTGATGGTGTTGATCGGCATGGAGTGCGCCTGAAATCCCGTCTTGATGGAGTGCTTGCTTTTCATCCAGATCAGGTTGTCGCTCAGCTGCTCGGTCTGACGGCCGACAATAAAGGAGTTCCGGGTGTAAACCGGGTTGGTGATTCCCGGGTAGGTGCCGATGCTGGTGTAGAGCACCCCGGGGAGCTTGAGGGTGTCGGGAAATTCGCGGCGGTTGCGGTTGACCCCAATGCGGAAATCGTTGGTGACGGTGGGCTTCACCCGGCTGATCAGGGAAAGGGAGGCGCTGATCTGCCTTTCCAGCCGCGGAGGGTTGTAGCCGTCCGGAAAGGACTGGTAGTAGCTGTTGGCGGTGTCTCCGAAGCGGTCCGACTTCCCCCACAAGGTCCGAAAAGACAGGGTGTGGCTGTTGGAAAGAGTGTGGTCGATCTTGATGGTGTAGTTGTCGTAGTAGGTGAACGCCGGGGCGCGGAACCGGTAGCCGGCGGTGTTCAGCCCGTCTCCGGCACCGAAGGCCACGGAAAAGTCGTTGGGCAGCGGGGTCAGGCCCTGCAGCTTCTTTATCAGCCCGGACTGGTCCAATCCGATGCCGTCATAGTATTTTTTATCTGCCTCCCCGAAGTTCAGGACCTGGATTCCTTCCACTCCCGGCCGGATGGCCCCGGTCACCGGGTCGACCACCACACGGTTGTTCTGGGTCATGACCGCTCCCGTTTCCGGGTTGCGGGTCACCCCGGAGGTGATAAAGCGGTAGATGCCTTCGCGCATCTCTTTGGTCAGCACGGTGCGGGTCAGGGCGATGGTTTCCGACTGCCGCTGGCCTTCATAATTGAAAAAGAAGAACGTCCGGTTACGGCCCTTGTAGAGCCAGGGAATTTCCACGGGGCCGCCCAGGGTGCCGCCGAACTGGTGCCGGGTCAGGGCGCGCCGCTCGGCCGTCAGCGGATTGGCGTTGTTCCAGAAGCCGTTGGCGTTCAGCACCCGGCCGCGAAAGAACTCGTAGACGCTTCCTTTCAGCCGGTTGGTTCCGGACTTGGTGGCGATATCCACCTGGAAGCCCGAGCTGCGCCCGTATTCCGCGCTGGGATTGGCGGTGGTCACCCGGAACTCCTCGATGGTGTCCACGGAAAGAGTGACGTCGGTGGCCACGGAAAGGCTGCTGGTGCTGGTTCCGTACTCGCTGCTGGTGATGTCGATTCCGTCCATGGACAGGGCGTTGTTTCCGGTGCGGCTGCCGATGGCCGAGCGCCCGGCCATTCCGGGCTCCAGAAAGACCAGATCCACCGGCCGGCGGCCGTTCAGCGGCAGCTCCTTGATCTGCTTTTCGGAAACCACGTTGCCCAGGTCCGAGGTGCTCAGCTGCACCTGCTGGATGCTTTCCGCAGTCACCGTGACGGTCTCGGAGATGTTGCCCACGCTCAGCGTGAGGTTGGCCACCTTGGTGGTGGCGATCTCCAGCTGGAAGTTGGAAACCGAGGTTTTCCTGAAGCCGGTCAGCTCGGCGCTGATGGTGTAAAGGCCGGGGAGCAGGGAAGGAAAGAAGTAAATTCCGGAATCGTTGGTATAGGTCTCATGGGCCACGTTGGTTTCCTGGTTGCCGGCCACCACCAGCACCCCCGGTATGACCAGTCCCTGGCTGTCTCTCACCGTGCCCTCCAGCCGGCAGCCGCTCTGCTGGGCAAATCCGCCGGGGAACGAAAGCAGGACGGCCAGCAGAACGAAGCAGGCGGAAAGGCAACGATTTCGAAGAATGGCAGACGGCATAGTTCCTCCTAAAGGATTACAGTCCCTGGAAATGGCCCCCACAAATTCATGTTCGCGATGATTATAATGATTTGTTTCCATGGTTGTCAAATGGGCAGTCCCTCCCGGCTTCCTGCCGCCGGCATTCGCACTCCTTCCCGGAGGGCGGTCGCCTGGCACCTCGCCGGCCGGGTAGGCCGTCGGGCTCTTGGCCCCTGGACCTTGTCTTTCCCGGGAAATCGCCGTAAACTGGCAGGGGGCCCGCAAGGCCCATAAATCGATTTGCTGTGGAAGGGACTTCCCCCCAACGGTTTACGACAACATTTGTCAGAGGAATAGCGTATGCGTGCCAATATCGTGCTTACTCTTACCGGTACCGACCGGATCGGGATGGTGGAATTTGTTACCGGGATACTCCTGCCGCACGGCGGGAATGTGGAAAACAGCCGGATGGCCAGGCTCGGAGGAGAGTTCGCCATGCTCATGCTGGTCTCCTTTCCTGCGGAGAATCAGGAGGCCCTGCAGCGCGATCTGGAATCCCTGGTGACCCAGGGATACAAGGTGACCGTCAGCCTGACCAGGACGGTCAGCGGAGGAATCTATCCCGGCTGGCTCCCTTTCCAGATCGAGGTTCGCGGAGCCGACCACGAGGGGATTATCCACGAGGTGGCCCGCTATCTTTCGGAGCGGGGGATCCATATCGAATTCATGGAGACCGGGGTGACCTGGGCTCCGATCAGCGGCGCGCCGCTTTTTACCATGACCGCTCAGGTGGCCGTACCTCCTACGGTGGGGATCGGATGGGAAGATGCCCTGCATAACCTGGGCGAGCTGCTGATGGTGGAAATCCGGGTCACCTCACCCGATACGCGTCCGCACTGAGAACAGAGGATCGATGCCCGCCCTGCTCCACGGAAATCAACTTGTTCCATCCAGCCATGAACTGTCTTAAGCGAATCCCCCGGCTCTTACTTTTTCTTGCGCTTATACTTTTCCTCGAAGTTTCCGGACTGCCTGCCGCTCCCTGGCAGGAAATGGATCTGGTGATCCGCAGCGCCCGGATCATCGACGGCACCGGTAATCCTTCCTTCCTTGCCGACGTGGCCATTCGGGGGGACACCATCGCCGCCGTGCAGCGGGGTCTTCCCCTGAAGGGACGCCGTGAAATCGATGCCGCCGGCCTGGTCCTGGCTCCCGGCTTTATCGATATCCACACCCATGCCAGGCGCGGCATTTTCGACGTCCCCACGGCGGAAAATTACGTGCGCCAGGGGGTGACCACCCTGGTGGAAGGCCCGGACGGCAGTTCCCCCATTCCTCTTGGGAAATTCCTCGATCAGGCGGCTGCTGCCAGGCTGTCGGTGAACTTTGCCAGTTTCCTGGGGCAGGGATCCGTGCGGCAGGAAATACTCGGCGATGTGGATCGGCCGGCCACCCCGGAGGAAGTGGAGAAAATGTGCGCCCTGGTCCGCATCGGCATGCAGGAAGGGGCCTTCGGTCTCAGCACGGGATTGTTTTACGTTCCCGGCACGTTTACACCCACGGCGGAAGTGATAGAACTGGCCAAGGTCGCCGGCCGGATGGGCGGGATGCACATATCGCACATGCGCGATGAAGCCGCCGGGGTGATCGACAGCGTGAAGGAGGCCATTGCGATTGGAGAACAGGGCGGGCTGCCGACGCAGATAACCCATCATAAAATCATCGGCAAACGCAACTGGGGCCGAAGCCGTGATACGCTGCGGCTGGTCGATGAAGCCCGAACCCGGGGCGTGGATGTAACCATCGACCAGTATCCTTATACCGCCTCCAGCACCAGCGTGCAGGCTGCCCTGATGCCCGCGTGGGCCCTGGAAGGCGGGAGGGGCCAGGTTCTGAAACGGTTGAAGGACCCTGCCGCCCGGGCCAGGATCCGGGATACTACCGTGAACCTGCTCCGCAACGAAAGAGGGGGCGGCGATCCGCAAAACGTGCAGATGGCCCGCTGCGACTGGAATCTGACGCTGGCCGGCCGGCGCCTGGGAGACATCACCCGGGAAAGAGGCATGCTGCCAAGCCTGGAAAATGCCGCGGAAACCGTGCTCTGGATTGTGGAGCAGGGCGGTTGCCAGGGTATTTTTCACGCCATCAGCGAAGACGATCTGGAGAGCATTCTTCGCCATCCCGCCACCATGATCGGGTCCGACGGGGAAGTCCCGGTTTTCGGAAAAGCCTCTCCTCATCCGCGCAGCTATGGGACCTTCGCCCGCGTTCTGGGGCGCTACGTCCGCGACCGGAAGGTTCTGACGCTGGAAGAAGCGGTGAGGAAAATGGCTTCCTTCCCGGCGCAGCGGCTGGGGCTGCAGGATCGGGGGCTGCTGCGGAAAGAGATGAAAGCCGACCTCGTGCTTTTTCATCCCGGGGAAGTGACCGACCGGGCCACCTATGAGAATCCTCACCAGTATGCCGAGGGAGTGAGGCTGGTGCTGGTGAACGGCGAGGTCATTTTCGAGAGCGGTTCGATGCAGGCCAGTCGGCCGGGCCGGATTTTGTATGGTCCTGCCTTCCGGAAATAGCAGGGCAAAGCTCTCCCCGAGCCAGGCCCGCCGGTCGCTCGGCATGTCGGAATTTTGACGGCCGGTGCTGATCTACCGGTGACGGTCTGCGGTGCCATCTGCTTGAATGAAGGTGCAATAAGTCTCGTTTAGTACCAGCTTGCGTGGCACAAGCGGAAACCTGCTTGCAGCGCGCAGTCTGAAGACTGTACTCAAAACGGCTTTCGTTTGTCCGTTAGTCTTCGGGTGTTTCTGTGAAATTGATGAAGACTTTTTACCGCTCTGTCTTCTTGGACTTCAATGGAAAATTTACTTTTTACGAAACCATCTTCTTTAATTACGATAAAATTATACCGGTGGCATGAGGCCCGGACCGGTGCGGCACCGCGGATTTTGACTCGGCGAGAGATTTTTCTTAATGCCGGCGATGATTTTTCTGTTTTGGCAAAAGAATTGCATTAACTTGCCGGGGAAATGCCTGAGACGGATCCATTGGATAACGATTTATGCATATGGGCTCGACCGGAGAACCGGGGATTTGATAACCGATTGACAGAATGAATTCCTTATGGCTCTGATTCAACCTTTTAAAGCGCTGCGGCCCAGGCGGGAGAAAGCCCCGGAGGTGGCCAGCGTTCCCTACGATGTTGTCGATACGGAGGAGGCCCGAAAACTGGCGGAAGGCCTGCCCTGGAGCTTTCTGCATATTACCCGGGCGGAAATCGATCTGGCCCCGGGCGTGGATATCCATGGTGACGCGGTCTACAGCCGGGCGGCTCAGAATTTTTCTGCCTGGCGGGAGCAGGGGCCTTCGGTGCAGGAGGAGGAGCCGAGCTTCTACCTGTATCGCCTGCGGATGGGGAACCACAGCCAGACCGGCCTGGTGGCCTGCTGTTCGGTGGACGAATACCAGCAGGACATTATCCGCAAGCACGAGCGCACCCGGCAGGACAAGGAAAAGGACCGCACCCGCCATATTCTGGCGGTGCAGGCCCAGACCGGACCGGTTTTTCTTACGCACCGGCCCGTACCGGAGGTGGACCATCTTTCCCGGCCTATCCAGGAGGAAGAACCCCTTTACGATTTCACGGCTCCCGACGGGATCGCGCATACGGTCTGGCGGGTTCCTGTTTCCCTGAATCCCCGTTTTCAAAAAGCGTTCGCCGATATCCCTTTCCTGTATATTGCCGATGGCCACCATCGCGCCGCCGCCGCCTGCCTGGCCCGGCAGGAACTGGCCAGGAAGAACACCTCCCATTCCGGGCGGGAGGAATACAACTTTTTCCAGGGGGTTATCTTTCCGGCCGACCAGCTGCAAATCCTTCCCTACAATCGGGTGGTGCGGTCCCTGGGAAGCCGCTCCCCGGCTCAGTTCCGGCAGGCGCTGGAAGAGGGCTTTGCGCTCCGGAACGCGGATTCCCCTCACCCGTCCCGAGGCGAGTTCTGCATGTATCTGGAAGGCCGGTGGCACCTGATGAAGCCCCGCCGGCGGCCGCCTTCTTCCGACCCGATTCACTCGCTCGATGTCAGCATCCTGCAGGATCAGGTTCTGGGACCCCTGTTGGGCATTGAAGACCCGCGCACCAGCCCGGAGGTCGACTTCGTCGGCGGCATACGGGGTACGGGCGAGCTGGAGCAGCGCGTCGATTCCGGAAAGAGCCAGGTCGCTTTTTCCCTGCATCCCACCACACTGGATGACCTGATGGCCATTGCCGATGCCGGAGAAATCATGCCGCCCAAGTCCACCTGGTTCGAGCCCAAGCTCAGAGACGGATTGCTTTGTCATCTTATTTAGGAGAACGGATCCCTATGAAAATTCTGATTGCGGATAAATTTGAAGAAAGCGGTCGCCAGGGATTGCAGGCCCTGGGTTGCGAAATTCTTTATCAGCCGGACCTCAACGGCGACGCCCTGGTGGAGGCCGTCCGCAGCACGGCCGCGGAAGTGCTGGTGGTGCGCTCCACGCAGGTGACCGCGCCCATGCTGGAGCAGGGGGCGCTGCGCCTGGTGGTCCGGGCCGGCGCAGGAACCAACACCATCGATGTGAAGGCGGCCACGGCCAAAGCGGTTCAAGTGGCCAACTGCCCCGGGAAGAACAGCATTGCGGTGGCCGAGCTGGCCTTCGGCCTGATCCTGGCGCTGGACCGGCGCATTCCCGACAACGTGCAGCAGCTGCGCGAAGGCCGCTGGAACAAAAAGGAGTTCAGCAAAGCTCCCGGTCTTTTCGGCAAGGTCCTGGGCATAGTCGGCCTGGGCAGCATCGGCCAGCACATGGTCACCCGGGCCAAAGCGTTCGGCATGGAGGTCGTCGGGTGCGATCTTTGGCTGACTCCCGAAAAAGCCCAGGAGATGGGAATCCACTTCGCGGCTTCCGCCCAGGAGGTCGCCTCCCGGTGCGATATACTGTCCGTTCACCTGGCGCTCAATTCCTCCACCCGCGGGCTGATCGGCGCCGCGGTATTGGATGCTCTGCGGCCCCAGGCCTATTTCATCAACACTTCCCGCGGAGAAGTTGTCGACCAGGCGGCCCTGGCGGAGGCGATCGAAAAGAAGGGGATCCGAGCCGGACTGGATGTTTTTGCCCAGGAGCCCGCGGGGGCCGCCGGTGCTTTCGAGGATCCCATCGTCAGGCACCCCAACGTGTATGGAACGCATCATATCGGAGCTTCCACAGACCAGGCGCAGGAAGCGATTGCCGAAGAAACCGTGCGCATTGTGCGGGTTTTCCAGGAGACCGGGAAAGCCCCCAACGTGGTGAATCCGTTCTGAACGCCTGGAGAAAAGCAGGGAACGTATGATCCGGCTGACCCGATTGAATCATCAGGAAATCACCATCAATGCCGAAATTATCGAGCATATTGAAAGCACCCCGGACACGCTGATCAAGCTGACCAATGGCCAGAGCATCATGGTCCGGGAAACGGTGGACGAGGTGGTGGCCCTGGTCATCGGATACAAGCGACGCATTCTGGGAGTGGCGGAGGCCTTTCATCCGGAGGTCTCCGCCGAAAAACTGAAAACCAAATTACTGAAAACTGAGCCGTGAAACTTGACAAAGCATCCCTGATCGGACTCCTCCTGGGGCTGGCGGCCATCATAGGAGGTAACTATCTGGAGGGAGGGTATATTTCCTCTCTCCTGCAACCGACGGCCGCGCTGATTGTCCTTGGCGGCACGGTGGGCGCCACGGTCCTGAATTATCCCCTGGAAACGCTGAAAGCCGCGGTTCTGGCGGCTCGCAAGGCCTTCTGGGGGGATCGGCCCGACCTCAAGCAGATGGTAAACACCCTGGTGATTTTCGCCCAGAAAGCCCGGAAGGAAGGGATCGTCAGCCTGGAATCCTTTACCGAAGGGATGACCGATCCGTTTCTGCACAAGGCGGTACTTCTGGCGGTGGACGGCGTAGATCAGGAGATGCTGCAGAACTCCATGGAGCTGGAACTGGAGCAGGCGGTCCAGCGAGGGGAGTCCTGCTCCAAGGTGTTCGAATCGGCCGGCGGATACGCACCCACCCTGGGGATCCTGGGGGCGGTGCTGGGTTTGATCCATGTCATGAACAACCTGACCGATCCCGCCAAGCTGGGGGCGGGTATCGCCGTGGCCTTCGTGGCCACGGTATACGGCGTCGGTTCCGCCAATCTGATTTTTATTCCCATTGCCGGAAAGCTGAAAAACCGGCTGCACGAAGAAACCCTGGCCATGGAGCTGGTCCTGGAGGGGGTGCTCTCCATCCAGAGAGGGGAAAATCCCCGGTTGGTAGAACAAAAGCTGCTGGGGTTCCTGAACCCGGAAGACCGCAGCCTTTATAAAAGCGTCATCCCGTCCCTGCCCCGGTCACGCTATGCGGCTTGATTATGAGAAGCACACGACGATTAAAAAAGAGCCACGATACCGCCAACCATGATCGCTGGCTGGTTTCCTACGCCGATTTTATTACCCTCCTTTTTGCCTTTTTTACCACCCTGTACGCCATTTCCAACGTGGATGCCCAGAAGCTGGGAAGAATGGTCGTGGCCATGAAAGCCGCCTTTGACCAGAATCTTCCCGGCCAGGGAGACAAAGGGTCTCTGCCTCTGCCCAGCGGTGGCAATGCCGTCAGTCCTGCCGGCCATATTCGCCCCGCGCTGGTACCGGAAATGAAAACCGGGCCCGTGCCGATGAAACAGCCCATTCCGCTGCCGGAGATAAAGCAGAAGATCGAAACGGTTATCGAGGAAGAGGACCTGGCCAAAAAAGTCAAGGTGACCCTGGATCGTCGGGGGATGATCATCCGGTTGGGGGAGCTGAATTTTTTCGACTCGGGATCGGCAAACCTGAGGCCGGAAGCCAAGACAGTTCTCGACAAGATTGCCGCCGTTCTTTTGCCCCATGATTACAGCATACGAATCGAGGGGCATACCGACAACGTCCCGATCAGCACCTCACGGTATCCTTCCAACTGGGAGCTTTCCACCGCCCGGGCCACCTCGATGGTCCTCTACATGATTACCACCCACGGCTTCGATCCCCAGAAGCTGTCGGCTTCCGGCTATGGCGAATTCCGACCGATCGCTCCCAACGATACGTCGGAAAACCGCTCTCAGAACCGGCGGGTGGACCTTGTGGTTCTCAATGAAGAAGCCCGTTCCCAGGAGCCGGAAAAGGAAAGGCCCAAGTCCCTGGACGAACTGGCGGCCGCCGGCCGCCAGTGAGGGCGGACCCGGATCGAATCGCGGGGAACCGTGATTTCATGCAAAATTACCTTTATTGATGGCTCGGCAAAAAGTAACCATCTTCTTTCGACCAGCCTTTTCGCCTTTCTTCCCGCTCTTCCTTTCTTCCTGTGAGTCCTATCTTTTCACAGGAAGACGGGAAGATCAGGAAGGAAGAAAAAAGCCATCAGGGCATTTCGGATGGAGAGAGGGCCT
>CAINFC010000187.1 GCA_903847975.1 uncultured Acidobacteriota bacterium
GCGGTAAGAATCTGCATTATCCGGTTCTGCCATCCCGGGCCGGACGGTTGTGTGTGCTGCGCGGAGCGAAATATGGAAACTCGTACCGCTCCGCTCCGCCATGGCCTTGGGAGGCCCCGCGCAAACCGCCGCAGGACGGTTGTTTCGGGGCAATCGTCCTGCCGGGAACGGCAGAACCGGACCCATCCACTGCTTTCACCGGTTCATCCTGAATAGTCTGCATTCTCCGCCTGCCGAACCATGGAAAAACTCGGTGCGAATGATCGTTTTACCGAATAGGCTTGTCAAGAAATTGGCATCCGTCGTGCAAAGGCGCTAAACTATTAAGGCCGAACGTCAGGCTTTCACAGAAGCAGCAGGGGCATTCCTTTGTTTGTGAATTCCTTTCGGCAACGGCGTGCCCAGACTCCGTAGGGGTTTTCCCTTCGGAACATTTTTATTTAAGCGCGATGAGGAGACAGAAAATGAAGAGGTGCTTTCTGCCGACAGTGTTATGGGCTGTTCTTTGGTTGTTTTTTCCAGCAATGGATCCAAGTCTTCTTGCTCAGGCGGACGCTACCGCCAGCCAGGAGCCCAAAATCCATGTTTTCACTTCCAGCGTGACGCTGACCAGCGACTACCGCTACCGCGGACTGACCCAGACCATGCAGCGACCGGCCATCCAGGGAAGCTTCGACTACACCTACCGCGGCGGTCTTTACCTGGGTGCAGCAGGTTCCAACGTTTCGACGATTGTCTATCCGAAAGCCGTTCTCGAGATGGACTTTTACGGCGGGTACCGCTTTACCCGCGGACCTCTGAGCTTTGACCTGGGAGGTATCTATGTGTTTTACCCCTCCAGCAACGTTCTGCTGCTGAATCCGCAAACGGGCAAATCGAAGCGAAGCAAGCCCATCGCCAACTTCGACCTGAATGCCTCCGCCGCCTGGAAGTGGCTTACGCTGAAATACTCGCACAGCACGACGGATTTCTACGGCGCACCGGACACCTCCAACACCGGATACCTGGACCTTACCGCCACGAAAACCTTCCAGGGCGGGTGGGGGCTGGCTGCCCATTACGGACACCAGTGGATGCGCAACTGGAAGGATGCCGCCTACGACGATTGGCGGCTGGGAGTCTTCAAGGACATCAAAGGGTTTGTGCTGGGCCTCGATTATATCGACACCAACGCCAAGGATGCCGTCTACCTCTATTCCGATGACGATCGCTCTATGAACATCGGCAAGGCCGGAGCGGTCGTTTACCTGAAGCGAAGCTTCTGACGGGAATGAATTGGGTTCTCGCCGCACTCGGGATCTGGCTGGCAGGAGGCCTCGCTGCCTGGATGGCGGGTCGTCGCCCGGGCCTTTCCGCTTCCCTTTGTCTGGGCAGCCTGTGCCTGGGAGCCCTGTGTTTTGCCGGACCCGTGGCCGGAGCTCTCTGGTCGGCTCCCCTGGAGTGGAGGCAGAGCTGGGCCTTCCCCGGAGGCGACCTGGTTTTGCACCTGGATGCCCTGGCCGCCTGGTTCCTTCTGCCGGCCCTGTTTCTCTCCCTGGCCGGGGCCTGGTACGGCAAAGGTTATTGGAGCGGCCACGGCCATGCGTATCCGGGCGGAAAAGCCTGGTTTTTCTATAACCTTCTGACCGGAGCCATCGCCGTAGTACTGCTGGCAGGCAACGCCCTGCTGTTCCTGGCCGCCTGGGAAGTGATGGCGGTGGCTTCCTTCTTTCTGGTCCTCTGCCATCACCAGGAAGAGAATGTGCGCCGGGCAGGCTGGGTCTACCTCCTGGCGACGCATCTGGGAGCCGCCCCTCTTCTGGCGCTGTTCCTGCTGGCCGGTACCCGCACCGGATCGCTGGAATTTGCCGCCTGGGCTGCGGCTCCGGAAGCCTGGGCCGGAATCGGGGGGCTGGCCCTCTGCCTGGCGCTGGTGGGATTCGGATCGAAAGCCGGTCTGTTCCCTTTTCACGTCTGGCTTCCCGAGGCCCACCCCGCGGCCCCCAGCCACGTTTCGGCCCTTTTGTCCGGCATCATGCTGAAAACCGGCCTGTACGGCCTGCTCCGGTTTACCTCCCTGCTCCCTGCTCCGCCCGACTGGTGGCCCTGGACTCTGATCGCTCTCGGATCCGTGTCCGGTATGTACGGTATTCTGTACGCCATGGCCCAGCGGGATCTGAAGCGGTTTCTGGCCTATTCCAGCATGGAAAATATCGGCATCCTGTTCCTGGGTTTCGGACTTTCGGAGCTCGGGCGCCTCCACGGAAACCCGGCATGGTCCGCCCTGGCGTGGATGGGCTGCCTGTGGCATGTGTGGAACCATGCGCTCGGGAAAGGGGTCCTTTTTTTAAGCGCCGGCAGCGTGTTGCACACCACCGGAACCGTGGACATGGAGCGG
Source organism: uncultured Acidobacteriota bacterium (assembly GCA_903847975.1). Taxonomy (GTDB): domain Bacteria; phylum Acidobacteriota; class UBA6911; order CAINFC01; family CAINFC01; genus CAINFC01. Next base: position 2,378 of record CAINFC010000187.1, read on the forward strand.
CTTGGGGGATTGTCCCGCCGCATGCCCTGGACTTCCCGGACGTTCCTGGTCGGCGCCGCGGCACTGTGCGGCATTCCCCCTCTCAACGGATTTTGGAGCGAGCTGGCGCTGCTCGGCGCCGCCCTGCTGGCCATCGTTCAATCGCCGGGCTCCCCCATGCTGGCGGGAATGCTGGTCCTGGGCAGCCTGGCCTGGATGGGCGGCCTGGCGGTGGCCGCCTTCGCGCGCAGCGCCGGCGTGGTGTTTCTGGGCGAGCCGCGCTCCGAAAGCCTCGCCGATGGCGGCAGCGAATCGCCGCTGCTGCGAGGCCCGCTGATCCTGCTGGCCTCCGCCTGTTTGCTGCTCAGCCTGATCGGCCCCGCTATTCTTAACCCTTTGGCAAAAGTCATGGAAAGCCGCAGGCCGTCGTTCACAACACTGGAATTTCCTTTCCGGGCGGAACTTCAGCAGCGCCTTTTTTTCGCCTGGACCGGGCTGGTGATTCTTGTTTTTTTTATCCTGGCTCTGGCCCTGCTGCGCCGCCGGCTTCTCTCCCGTCGGACGGTGGAATCCTCCGTCACCTGGGATTGCGGATATGCCCGGCCGGCCGCCGGCATGCAGTATACCGCCGGCTCTTTCAGCCAGCCGGCCACCTCCGTTCTGGTTCCCGTCGTGGATCTTCGACGGGAGGGGGATCCGCCCCGCGGAATTTTTCCGGTCCCCGCGCGCCTCCAAGCACATATCGCCGACCCCCTGCTGCAAAGATTCTATCGACCGGTTCTGATCGCCATCGCCCGGCTGCCGGAGCGCCTGCACTGGCTGCAGCACGGCAACCTCCACCTTTACGTGCTTTATGTGGCCGCAACCCTGATCTTCCTTCTCTTCTGGCTGATGGACTGAACGATGCTCCTTCCCTGGATCTTGCCGCTGATCGGATGGATTCTGGCCCCGCTCCTGCCCGGAGTCATCAACCGGGTCAAGGCCGGCTTTGCCGGAAGGCAGGGTCCTCCCCTCCTGCAGATCTATTACGACTTGGGGAAGCTGCTGCGGAAGGGAGCGGTGTATAGCCGCACCACGACCTGGATTTTCCCGGCAGGACCGATCCTGACCCTGGCGGCGCTCCTGACCGCCAGCCTGCTGGTTCCCCTGGGCGGCCAGGAAGCCTGGCTGGGCTTTCCGGGCGACCTGGTCCTGTTCTGCGGACTTCTGGCCCTGGCGCGCCTGGCCACCCTGCTGGCGGCCATGGACACCGGCTCCAGCTTTGAGGGAATGGGCGCCAGCCGCGAAGCCTGGTTCGGAGCCCTGGCCGAACCGACTCTCTATTTTTCGCTGGCCGCCGTCGGCCGCTACAGCGGTTCGCAAAGCCTCTCGCAGGGGCTCGGCCTCCTCTCCGCCCGGGGCTGGTATGACGTAGATCCGGAGCTGGCTCTGGCTTTTGCCGCCCTGCTGGTGATCTTCCTGGTGGAAAACTGCCGCATTCCGGTCGACGATCCGAACACCCACCTGGAGCTGACCATGATCCACGAGGTCATGGTGCTGGACCATGGCGGTCCGGATCTGGCCTTCATCCTGTACGGATCCGCCTTGCGCCTTTGGATCCTGGGCAGCCTGCTGGTCAGCCTGCTGCTTCCCTCCTTCGGCAGCAATCCATGGCTGAACCTTGGCCTTGGAGTAGGAGGGCAATTCCTGACGGCCGCCCTGGTCGGGGTCATCGAGTCGGTCATGGCGCGGCTGCGCCTCGCCGTGGTGCCCCAGCTGCTGGTCGGCGCCCTGACCCTGGCGGTGACCGCCGCCCTGCTGGGAATGATCTGACCATGCGACTCGACTGGATTCTGGTGCTGCTGATTCTCTCCAACCTCCGCCTGATGGCCTCGGCGCGGATGGGAGCCAAGATCCGCACCGTCGCGGCGCAGGGCGTACTGCTGGGCCTGGTACCGCTGCTGGCCGGGGCGCACACTCCCGGTCTGCGCTCTCTGGTGGTGGCCCTCGCCGGCATGTTCGTCAAAGGGGCGGTATTCCCCTGGCTGCTGCACCGGGCGCTGCGCGAAAGCCGTGAGGGACGGGAGGTCCAACCGTATATCGGCTACATGGGCTCCCTGCTGGCCGCCCTCACCGGGCTGGTCGGCGCCCTGCTGCTCAGCCTGCGGCTGGCGCCGTTCCCGGCGGGAGCCACGGCCCTGCTGGTCATGGCGGCCTTCTTTTCGATTTATGCCGGGCTGTTCCTGATCATCAGCCGCAAGCGGGCCATCAACCAGGTCCTGGGATTCCTGGTCCTGGAAAACGGGGTCTTTCTTTTTGCCGCCGGGGTAATGGGCCGGACATCCCTGCTGGTAGAAGTGGGCATTCTGCTGGACGTGCTGGTGGCCGTTTTCGTCATGGGGCTGACCCTCTTTCACATCAACCGGGAATTCGATCACATGGAAACGGACCGGCTGACCGATCTGAGAGATTGAACATGCTTCTGGCTCTGATTCTGCTTCCGGCCCTGGCGGGCTCCGCCGCCCTGTTCCTGCGGAATTCCGCAGCGCTGCGATTTCTCCTGCCGGCGGCAGCCCTGGGGCACAGCCTGCTGGTGCTGGCCTGCCTTATCCACAGGCCGGATGCAGCCTTCGGCGGCTGGGTCCGCCTGGACGCTGCCGGAATGCTGATCCTGGGTATTTCC
>CAINFC010000188.1 GCA_903847975.1 uncultured Acidobacteriota bacterium
GCGGTAAGAATCTGCATTATCCGGTTCTGCCATCCCGGGCCGGACGGTTGTGTGTGCTGCGCGGAGCGAAATATGGAAACTCGTACCGCTCCGCTCCGCCATGGCCTTGGGAGGCCCCGCGCAAACCGCCGCAGGACGGTTATTCCGGGGAAATAGTCCCGTCCGGGACGGCAAAGCCGGACCCTCCCCTGCTTTCACCGGGTCATTATTATTTGCAGCCCACTCATCGGCGAACAGTGACCGGCCAGCAGGCCCCACCTCCTAACCACGGTCCGCAGTGCACCCGCAGAAGCCTATCCCGCAGCCGGTCTGAACCAAAGGGAAACCAACCCGACCAACACGCCGCAAGAGGTTGTGATCGACTCCCAACACATCCCACCCCTCGACGGAGGCTCGCTCAACAGGAGCTGAATTCCCAAGGTCGATAACTCCGCATAGTGGTACTTCATGCAGCGTCCGCAGGATGGCACCTCTCCCGGATGCCAGCCGATGCCTCCACCCCGGGTGGTCCTCTCTGGTACGTCGTGCGGGCCGGCGTTCCGTGCGGCGCACACGCAATTCCCCTAGGTGGCTGAAGTGGCTGCGACCGCGTCGATTTCGTAACCGTTCCGGCACGGGCCGGCAGGTTGTTTTATGGCGGATTTCAGCGCTCCCCGCCGGAAAGCCGGTTTTCGGTAGGCGTGGCCCACAGACTGCCCGACTGTTCGCGGGAAGCCTGCCGGACCGGAGCCCCGGTCCGGCAGGGAAAGGAGCTTAAGGATCAGTTGACGGCGCAGCTGAAGTTTTCAGCCAGATTCATGCTGCCGGTTCCCATGTACTTCGGAAAGGACGGATACTGGCATATCGGGCGGGTTCGGCCGGCTGTGCCGGCGACGATGTCGGTCCCGAGGAGAGTTCCCGGGGCGACGCCTTTCGTAACCCATTCGTCCAGGGCGCCGATGGCATTCCAGGAAGGTATGAAAACCCCCGTATTGTGTCCGAAACCGGGAACCAGGTAAAACTTCCAGAAGGCGTCGATAGCCGCCTTCCCGAGCCTGGCGACCTGGTCTTCATAATAGGCGATGCTTACATTGGTACTGATGGTCTCATCCGCCAGGCCGTGCATCATCAGGAGCTTTCCTCCCCTGGCCCGGAACGCCGCCAGATCCGGATTCATGGCCCCCACCACATCGGACATGTCGACCATGCGTTGCAGATAGGAGCCGGGATTGTTGAGATCGAAAAGCAGGGAGTCATATTTTTCATTTTTGAGAATGAAATATTTGAAATAGTTATCCCCCGCGGTAAAGAGACGGCCGTTGCCGGCATAGGTCGGCGGATTTACCGGCGATGCCAAGGAACCCAATCCATTCGTGGCGTGGGAAAAGTCAGTTCCCTGCAGGATGTTGTAGCCCTGGTGACGGGTCACCCCAAAGGCCAGCTTGTAGGGCCATACCAGGTCGTCAGAAATCACCTTGACCGTCTGCATCTGCGCGTCGGAAAGGCAGCCGTCCCCTTCGTCCTTACCGCTGGCGCAGCGCAGCTTGCTTAAAATGGCATCCGCCCGGCTCCGGCACTGGGCCACGTTGCCGATGATCCCGTCGGCGGCCCCGTCATCCCGGTCGCAGGCCTCCACGGTTGTTTTATAAATCAGCTTCTGCTTGGCGGGATTAATGAATCCTCCCGGAGAGTAGCAGGCTTGCCCGATTTTCACCCCGTGCATCCGGACCCCGGAGAAGTTGAGCGCCGGAGCAGTGGCGATGACTCCGTCGTAGTCCTGCGGAAAGCGCTGGATGGCGGTCATCCCTTCGCGGCCGCCGGTGGACGCTCCGACAAAATAGGATTTGGACGGAATCCGGGTATAGCGCAGCCGGATCAGCTCGAAGGCGGTGTCGTGCATTTTCTTGATGTGCTCAAAGCCGAAATTGTTGATGGTGCCCTCATTGAGCGCAAAAGCCGCCGTGGTGCTGTCGCCGACGTGACCGGAGTCGGACCCGAAGGTGGCAAAGCCCATCGCCAGGGGAACAAAACCGGGAGCAAATTGGATGGCGGCATTCGCCGCGATCACCGTTCCGTTGTAGCCGCCCCCGCCAAAGTGGGCGCTTTTTCCGTTCCAGGCGGAAGGAAGATTCAGCTGAAAGTTGATATCCGGCGTCCCGGGCAGCGCGGTGGCGGCCGGTTTCACCTTGCCGAGGATCCGGCAGTACTCGCCGTTGTTGTTGCCGGCATCGGTGGCCTTGATCAGCAGGGCCGAAGTGACGACGGCTCCCCCGGTGGGCAGGCCGATCGAACCGGCCGCCACGGCCTGGGTGGCCATTTCCGCACAGGGCAGAGGCATGATTTTCTGCGGATCGATGCTGTTCAGCAGCCGGACCGGCCCGACCAGGTGCAGATCGGCAACCGTATCGGCTCCTTTCACCGTCACCAGCTTTCCGTCCGTCGGACCGGCGGTGAGATATTCGTACAGCAGCCTGGCCTCCTGCGGCAGCAGGATCGCGTCATTTTCGTAGCTGATCAGCTGGAGCACGGTCTTGTTCCAGGAGGCGAAAGCCCCCGGACCGACCACGGGGCGCTGCGAAGCGCTTACCAGCTCCATGGTGGCGCTGTAGGACTCCGCGGAGGAATAGCCGAGGCGGCTGAGATTCGACGCCGTCGGGGCATTGGGATGAAGAACGCCGCTTAGGTTTTTAAACATCATCCCGATCCAGTCTGCATCGGGAAGGGCGACGATGCTGCCCAGGGAAGCCTGCGAGGAACGGTACTGCTGGATCAGGGCCGCGGCCATGGGGTTGTCTAGGTACGAAGAGGACACTCCCTGCGGCGGTGCGGGATTCAGCAGCACGGCACGTCGGATCCGGTATTCCATGAACAGAGAGCTGTTCCCGGAGAGCAGGATCTGCTGCATGCGCTGCACCAGCAGGCCACCGACCCCCTGGGCAACAATGCCGCTCGGCCAGATGTTGTTCTCGTGAAGACGGACGATGCTTCCGAGGACGGCCCGGGCATAATCGTCCAGCAGCAGCTCCCCGAAAAGGACCGGCCCGGAGGGGGTTCCGCTCAGGCCGCGTCCGGGCAGATCGACGGCCACCACCCGGCAAACATTGGAGGAAAGAGGGATGAAATCCCATTCCGGGTGGTCATATTTATCCAGCAGGGCAGCAGCATAGGGCCTCCAGCTGGCGGCGGTATGCCACCAGTCGTGAACCGCCAGCACGGTGGTCCCATGGCCCAGGGCGCAGGTGCCGTAGGTCTTTTCGAAAACTTTGACATTCAGGGATGCGGTAATACCCGGACGAAGAGCGACTTTCTGCAAAAGCAGATCCCCCTCCGTCAGGCCCGAGGGAACATCGGCCTCCCCGGAGGAGGCGCTGTCCGGACTCGCGACCGATGCCGGATTGATCGGTGAAAAGCGATTCTGCTTTTCGGTATAAGGATCCTGTGCCGGGCCGGAAAACCCGACGAAAGGCAGCAGGAGAAAAACGGACAGTACACCATAAACGATGCGCCATAATTTGAACACGCCTGTGCTCCTTTCTTAAATGCTTCTCCATTGGAAGAAGTGCTTTTTCTGCCGGCCCGCCGGAACCGGCCTAAACTACATTGTATCTGAGCTACAATGTGGGTGATGGTAACACAGCCGCGCCGGCCGGCAAAGCGCAAAAATGCGCAACCCCCAGAAAAAGGTCCAAATCAGAGCGCAAAAATGCGCAACGGGGTCCCGTTGCGCATAGGGCCGCACACCGGACCAGCAAAAGGACACTCCACGGCTCGCATGAAAAACGGAACAGGAATGGGCGGCATGCATGGTTCGAACCTCTCCGGTGCGGCAGCCTTTGGCTCCCTGCTCCCGGCACGGCAGGTCTCCCTTCCTCTTGATTTTGCGGCAGCTGCGGCTTATACTTGCAAAGTGGTAAGAACGCGGGGAAAAGCAACTCCGGTCCAGTCAGCCGGGGGGTTGTTTCATTCGGAAATGCAAGAGAACCTTTATTTCGACATAAGCCACCGGAGGAATCATGAGCAAAGTCAAGCCGA
>CAINFC010000189.1 GCA_903847975.1 uncultured Acidobacteriota bacterium
CCCCGGAAGCGAGAAGCAGGGAACCGGCCGCTCTAACCAGTTTGGAGCCACCATCGGCGGACCGGTAAGAATCCCCTGGCTGTTCAACGGAAAGGATAAGCTCTTTTTCTTCTTCAGTTACAACGGCATTTACCAGAAAAAAGCGGAAACCACCAGCTCGATCAACCGGTCGGTTCCTAAAATGAACTGGCGATCCGGCGACTTTTCGGACCTCCTGGCTATCGATCCGGCGAAGTATCAGATCTACGATCCACGGACCGCCCGTCTGGTAAGCGGCCGGGTTGTGCGGGATCCGTTTCCGGGCAACAAGGGCATCCCTATTTTCAATCCGATGTATGCCGCCTACGTGAAATTGCTGCCGATCCCCAACGATGTTCCCGGGCTGGTCAGCGCCGAAGGCGCCAATAACTACCTGGCCGTTGCCATGCCAAAAGATGAGCGTTTCAATTCCATCCTGAATCGATACGACTACAATATTAACAGCCGGATGAGGTTAAGCGGAAAATGGTACTGGAACCACCGCCTGGCCGATGAATACGACTGGACGTATGAGACCGCCCGGGGACTCCAGAGAAACGGTCTGACCCGCATCAATAAAGGGGGAAGCGGAGATTACACATGGACAGTCAATAACACCAGCGTCTTTCAGGCGACGGTCAGTTGGACCCGGTTTAGCGAGGGGAGCGATCGACCGGGAATCATGGCTTACTCCGCCGCCAAAGTGGGGCTACCGAAGTACATTGACGAAAAGGCGGGAAATCAGGCCATCCTGCCTCGCCTGGATTTCGACTCCATGGAAGACATCGGTCAATCCCTGGAAGGGATTGCCACCCGCGGCACCACCGGAGAGATGAAATTCTCCATGAACACCATCCGGGGCAGACACTCGTTTAACTACGGCTACGTGGAGCGCCGCTACTGGCGCGCCTCTTCCGGGCCGGGAAGCACCACGGGCATTTTCCAGTTCCGTCGGGACTTCATGCGTAAAAATGATGCCGACACGGTTGCTTCCCATCGCGGCCTGGAGTGGGCGGCATTCATGCTGGGGTTACCCAATGGTATTTCCATCGATTCCAACGATTCAGGCTATTGGCAGACACCCTACAGCGCACTTTACATCCAGGACAACTTCCGGCTGACGCGGGGCCTGACTTTGAACCTTGGGCTTCGCTGGGAACGGGAGGGAGGAATTTCCGAACGATTTAATCGAGGCATCGAAACCGGCTTTCTGTACGATGCCAAACTGCCGATCACCGATGCCGCACAGGCGGCCTATGCCGCCGTCTATGCGGCCAACCCGAACCTGGGCCTTATGAGCCCATCCTCTTTCAAGGTTCTGGGAGGGTTGCCTTACCTGGGACAGTATCATGACACCCTTACGGATGGAAGCAAGACCTTTCTGCCGCGTTTCGGGTTTGCCTACCAATGGGATGAAAAGACGGTGATCCGCGGCGGCTACGGCTGGTACATGGATACCATCAATGTCAACAATTTCGTTCCCAGCCAGTCCGGATTCAGTCAGCCGACTTCCGTGAGCGCTACCACGGACAACGGCCTTACCTTCCTCGGCGCTTACCCGGGCGCTTCCTTCTCGGCTTCGGCCCTGGCCTCCGGGAAGAATATCATGACGGATCCCTTCCCCACCCGATCCGATGGTACCCGTTTTGATGTGGCTTACGGCAACAAGCTCGGCCTGATGTCACGGGTGGGAAGCAATTGGGACAGCGGCGATTATTCCTATTGGCGGACCGTCAAACCCGCCTTCCAGCAAAGGTGGCGTCTTGGGATCCAAAGGCAGTTCAGGAAAGATATCGTCCTGGAAGCGGCCTACAATGGCGGACTGTCGAAAATTCCTGTCCGCCAGAGGCTTAACTATCTTCCCGGTCAGTACTGGGCCACCGGAAATACCCGAGTGCAATCGGTGGATGACGATCTGAACCGCAACCTTACGAATCCGTTCAACATCAAGAACTTTGCCGGCCTGGCAGCCACCGATCCCCTAATTTATAAATACATCAGCACGCAAGGATTTTTCACCGGTACCACGATTCGGAAAAACCAGTTACTGAGAGCCTTTCCACAATACAGCGGTTCTCTTTCAGGCCTCCGGCCCGGTGCCGATGGCGACGAAATCCGTGGTGCCGTAAATTATGGCGATCTTGAGTTCCGGGCGGAGAAGCGCTTCTCCCGGGGTTTTTCCTCCACCGTATCGTATACTCGGGTGCTTAAGAGCACCATCGCCGACTTTTACTTGAACGAGTTTGATCCCTATCCCAGTTCCCGTCCGAATAACAATACACGCAAACACCGCCTGACTTGGGATTCGGTTCTGGACCTGCCTTTTGGAAAAGGACAGCGTTGGGTCTCCTCGGGCGGTTTTTTGAACCAGGTCATCGGCGGATGGCAACTGGGATGGATCTGGCAAAAGCAGACGGGGGCTGCATTGTCCTGGGCAAACCGTTTCTACAACGGAAATCTGGACGACATCGCCGGGGCTTTTAACCATGATGCCATATGGAAAAACAATATTCATCAGTGGTTCGATCCCAGCATGCCCTTCGAGAAAGCTTCCGCCAAACAGCCGGGCAGCTATCACGTATCGGTATTTCCGTCGCGGATCGATTCCTTGCGAGGCCCGGGGATCGATAACTGGGATATTAAGATCACCAAGAAGTTTCCCCTACGGGAGGGCATGCAGACTCTTTTCTCCGTGGATTTTCTGAATGCTTTCAATCACACTAACTTCAGCGATCCCAACGTGGATCCGACCAGCACCAATTTTGGCAAGCTGACTTCCCAGCGCGGACTGAGCCGCGTTATTCAATTCAACCTGAGGTTTGTGTTTTGACATCGGCATGATAGAAAAAAATGCGCGGGTTACCGCTATTTTATTCAATCTGCCGATTGGGGATTGGGATTTCGAATTCTATGAAAAAATCGATGCATTTTTTCTGGGCGGAAGCCCAAGCACATGATATGATTCGCTCAGGGTGCAGGATTCCAAGGTGGGATCCCGCAGGACGCAAAGGGGATAGTCGGGCCGCTATCCGGATACAAAGCTTCTGTTGCGAAGCGGAGCTTTGTTTACCTTGCCGGCCAGCCGGCGGGTAAAGGAGGTGGCTGTGGAAAATCCCCTTGCTCAGGGAAAACCGGCATCCGAAACGGAAGCAGCAGGCTGTCTGCCCCTTCTGTTGCGCCTTACCTGGATGGCCTTTGGCAATCTCGCCCTGTTTTTGTGCGCCGGACTCATCATCAAAAAGTCCGCACCGGTCCTTGCCGATACCGCCTATTTTGCCGTGGCGGCAGGCTTGATTCTGGTCCGCTACCTGGATATCACCAGATACAAAGGACTGACCTCCGACGAAAAGCCCGCAACCCTCGCCGACTGGAGGCGATATTCCATCTTGCTGTCGATCCTTGCCGTCGGTATCTGGGTACTCGCTCGATTCGTAGCTACTCTGGGCTGGCTGTAAGGTGAGCTTTTTACCAGGAGCATCAGCAGAAGGCGGTCCGTGTTGAATAAAATCCTTTTCCTCTTGATGGTCGCTTGGCCGCAGGATATCCTGGCAGCGGCCGATACCGCTGCCGGGAGCCATGCCGATTCCATCAGCCAGGTAGCCTTCGCCTTAATGGTAGTCCTGGTGGTCGCCAAACTGGGAGGAGA
>CAINFC010000190.1 GCA_903847975.1 uncultured Acidobacteriota bacterium
TGGACCCTCGGTGAAGACCTAAAACTACCACAGATACGAATTGCTATGGTCGCTAAAAATACTCGCTTGTTTAAGGTTTAGGCGGGCGTATCCCTGTCCAAAGGTATCGTGAAGGAAAAGGACGAACCCCGGCCGGGAACGGATCGGACCCGGATCCGGCCTCCCAGAGATTCCACAAGGTGTTTGCAGACGATTAACCCAACTCCCAGGCCGGACACGGGCCGGTCTCTATTTTCTATTCTTTCGAAAAGCTGGAAAACCCGAGATTGCTCCTCAGCCGATATCCCGATTCCTTCATCGCTAACGCGGATCACCAGGACCTCTCCTGCCCGACGAACGGAAACCATAATCTCGCTGTCTTCCTGGGAGTACTTGACGGCATTATCGATCAGGTTGGTGAGTATCAGCTTCACCCTCATTTTGTCTCCCCGTGCCGCGGGAAGCCCATCGGGGAGATGAACGGTTATTCTTTTTTTCAGCATACCGGATGGATCGCTGTCGACCAGCTCCCGCAGGATTTCCCCAATACGGTACTCTTCCCGCTCCAGAACCATTCGACCGGACCGGAAGCGGGCCAGTTCAATCAGGTTCGTCACGATATGACCAAGATGATCCGCGCTCTGCGTACCCCGCATCAGCATCCGACGAGCTTCTTCCGGAGAAATTCCTTGGGTTCCCGCCGTGGCGATTGCCGCGATGATTTTTGTCAGAGGAGTGCGTATTTCATGGGATACCATGCCGATAAAATCATCTTTTGTTTGCTCGACTATCTTGCGTTCATGAATGTCCGTCAAAGACAAAGCCAGCTGTCCCTCCGCCGGCCGGAAAACAGACAAATCGAAGTACCGTTTCAGCGCCGGAAGGAGAATTTCTCCGTTGTATGGTTCGCCGGAACAAAGTACCCGTTCATAAATGTCAAATACCGTATTTCTTTTCTGACCGGAAAAGACTTCCGAAAAACACTTGCCGACCATCTCCTCCGGACTTTTTCCTAAGTGCTTTTTCACGGCAGGATTTGCCGCCAGGTAGCGAAAGTTACCCATCCTGCCGTTTTCCTCCCATATCGGTTCGATCAAAACGACGGCCGAGTTGAGGTTTTCAAACAGGAATCGGTATCGCTCCTCGCTTTTCCGAAGCCTTATCTCCGCTTTCCTGCGCTCGGTAATGTCGTTGGTGTAGATGTTCACATACCCCGACTTCCAGCCTGGAACAAAGTTCAGAGTAAAAGTATGTTCTTGGCCTTCGATGTCCGCTGCCAGGGGGGATCCCGTTCGGATAACTTCCGCAACCATCTTTTTGTAGCGCAAGGGCAATGTCAAACCGGGCCGGCATGGAAACGCTTCGATCTTGGAACAGGTGGGATTGGCGGTAAGGATGACCCCCTTCGGATCCACCCTTAAGGTCGGATTGGGGTTCTCCTGCGGAAACCGGGCCATTTCTTCCAGATCCTGATTTAGAAGTGTCAGCGCTTCGGCCCCTTTTTTCTGTTCATTGATATCGAGGAAACTCATCACCAGACCGCTGACCACATTCTGGGCGGTCAGGTAGGGCAATATGCGCATTTTGAACCAGGTTCCTTCCCGGCGCCGGACTTCCATTTCTTTCGGCCGCAGATGGCGCAGCACTTCCTGGGCATCCTGCACGATCCCTTCATATCCCAGCCGTGAGGTGATTTCGGCAAGGGGACGGCCGATATCGATGTCTCTCACGTGGAAAACATCCGAGGTCGCCGGAGTATACCTCCTGATCTTGAGTTCTTCATCCAGGAATAGAATGGCGATGTCGGTCCGGTTCAGGAAGTTCTTCAGGTCGTCGTTCGCTTTGGACAGAAGCTCATTCTTATCCTGGAGTTCGGCGTTGAGGGTGGTGAGCTCTTCGTTGAGAGATTGGAGCTCCTCACGCGAGGTGTCCAACTCTTCGTTGGTGCTCTGGAGCTCCTCGTTGTTGGATTGAAGCTCCTCGTTGGCCGATTTTAACTCCTCGTTCGTTGCCTCCAGCTCCTCGATGGAAGTCTGAAGACTTGTCTTGGTAAGCCGGAGTTCGTCTTCCAGTTCAACGGCGCGTCTTCGGCTCTTTGCGGATTGTCTGGCTTTCCCTTCTCCCAATGCCGGACTTGCATCCTGAAAGACGATCATCAGCAGACCGGACGGCAAGTTGCCGTCCGGCAATGGGGCTACGGTGAGGTTTATCGTCTGGTATTCACCGTTGGTTTTTACCTGCAAACCGTCGCGGACAATCTTTCTTTTCTCCGAAGTGGCCCGGTAAAGCGCGGAAGCAAGCTCCGGCTTCAGTCCTTCACGCGCCATCTCCAGGATGGTCCAGGTCGGCTGTCCGGAGGCAATCTCAAGATACCGCCCTGTCCTGCCGCGAACGTAGACCAGGCGGAATTTTTCGTCGACCACGGCAAAGGTGGGCGCGTAACTGTCGAGAAAAATCTTCTCGGCCAGCTCCGGAATCTTCAGGTCGTTTGTTTCCCGCACCGTTTCGCCGACGGCAGAATGCGTGCCGGGGGCGAAGGAAGCCGGAAACTTCAGCCTTTCGGCGGAGACCGCCACCTCGCGGCGCCGGTAGATTTTCCACTTTCTCTCCGCAAGCTGAAAGAGGTCGGCGGAATCTCCAGCCGTTTCGGAAGGTCCCAGGAAAAGAATCCCGCCGGGTTTGAGCGCATAATGGAGAAGAGGCAGGAGCCGTTTCTGCACATCGCTCTCCAGGTAGATCAGCAGATTGCGGCAACAGATCAGATCCATCTTGGAAAAGGGGGGATCCTTGATGAAGTTTTGCGGCGCAAAAACGATCGCCTCCCGTAATTCCTTGCGGACCCGAAAGGTTTCGTTCTCTTTGATGAAAAACTTTCTGATCCTGTCCGGGCCCACCTCCACGGCGATATTGCCGGGATATTTTGCCGCGCGGGCCGTCTGGAGCGCATCGACATCGATATCGGTGCCGTAGATCTGCACCTGCAAATGCTTCTCCAGCTCGTCCAGGCATTCCCTCAGGATTATCGCCACGGAATAGGCTTCCTCTCCGGTGGCGCAGCCCGCCACCCATATCCTGAGGTCGCTTCCCGGCGCTCGGCTCTTTATCAAATCCGTCACCTGTTTTTTCAGGGCTTCGAAAGCCTCGGGGTCCCGGAAGAAGCTGGTTACGCTAATCAGGAGGTCCTTTAACAAGGCCTTTTCCTCCTCTTCGCTTTCCCTGAGGAAATGAGCGTACCCGGCAAGATCGGTGATCTGATGGACGCTCATTCTCCTTTGCAGCCGCCGGCGGATTGTGCTTCGTTTATAGCGGGAGAAATCATGACCGCTCCTGGTACGCAAAATGGCGAATATTTGCTTCAGAGGCTCCAGAGCTTCCTCGGCGGCATCTCCCAATCTGGCGCCATGGATCGCGGAATGCTCGATAAAATGGATCAGTTTTTCCGGCATCTCGCCGGGTTTCAGCACAAAGTCCGCCAGTCCGGTATCGATCGCGCTGCGCGGCATGCCGTCATATCGGGCGGAATCGGGATTCTGAACAAAAACGGTACCCAGTTCGGCTTTGATCGCCCGGAGTCCCAGAGTGCCATCCGTCCCGGTTCCGGACAAAATGACGCCGATGGCATCCGAACCCATTTCCTTGGCCAGGGTACGAAGAAAGAAATCGATGGGAAGTCTTGGCCCGGCCTGGTGCGCCGGTTCCTGAAGAAACAGGGTTCCCTTCCTGACACCCATATTTTTACTCGGTGGCAGCAGGTAAATGGAGTTCGGCTCGACACGCATACCGTTTTGGGCCACTGCCGTAGGCATTTTCGTAAACCGGGAAAGAATCTGGGGCATGGAGCTATGCCCGGTCGGGTCCAGGTGTTGTACTACAACGAAGGCGATCCCTTTGTCGGCCGGCATATGGCTGAAAAACTGCTCCAAGGCCTCCAATCCGCCGGCCGAAGCGCCAATGCCGACCACACGAATCATCGCCTCCCCGGGAGGCTCAGCCGCCGGATGGGAATCGGGCTTAAGGTTGCCGATCGTATGATCGCTTCGTTCTTTCTTTTTCGTCAAAACGCGCCCCCCATTGGCAAACAGCCACGCATGTCATCATGGCGGGAGTCAGGCGTTTGACCGGACTCCGCCCGTACAGAGACAGTTCCCGGCGCCCGGACGGAAACGCTCCTTCCACCGGGAAAACCAGGATAATTAAGGTGTACGATCTTGGACGGGAAGCAGCTCCCCGGATGCCGCGTCCGGTCGGGGACCGGATACGCCTCAGCTGCATCTTTTCGCAAGGTTTGCTTCTGCCTGCTCTCTTCCTGCTTCGGGGAACAGCAGGAAAATCAGATCGGCCTCCTCCGAACCAAGTATCCTATCCCGAAGCGGCGATAACCGCGGCATCAAGCACATTATAGCATTGACCTGTTCCGCCCGGCTCCCTTCCGGTTGCAAATTCTGCTTCTGGTGTCTTTTTCGTCCGGCTAATACTCTTTCCGGGGTATGGGACAGGCCTTCCCCGGGTGGTATTTTAATTGATGTAATCCTCACTCCGCGGGAAGGATGTTCCTTCCGGGAAACAGGAGACGGAGCCATGATGGACTATGCGATAGGCCTGATCCGGCTGGACGCCGAATATGCCTTTTATCCGATCGCCACCCTCTTCGTCGCCGGGATAATACGCTGGGTTGTCCACCGCTATTTAATTAAATGGACAGAACGAACCGAGCATAAAATTGACGACCTGCTCCTGGCCTATGCGGACAACCTGATTCCATCCCTTCTCCTGTTATCCGTCCTGTATTACCTCTGTTACTGGGCGCCATTTTCCGTCGAAGCGGTTGGCACCCTCCGAAAAGGCGTGTTAATCCTGGCCATTGTCCTGAGCGCGGTTCATACCGGACGCTTGGCTTCCTCTCTCATTGGTCTTCTCGATATGGAAACCAAAATCGGGCCACGATTCCTCCAACCGCTGCGGATCCTTTCTTACATTCTTTTTATCCTTCTGGCGGCAGCCGTCATCCTGAAAATGCTTCAGGTCAACCTGACCGAAGAAGCCATCCGGTTGCTTCGGGTGGTCGGGATCCTGGCCGGCGCCTATGTACTCGTAAAAATGATCCAGGCCGGCGCGGGACAAATGGAACGCCTGGTTTTGAGGGAAAATACGGGAATCCTCACGGAAACAGAGAAAAGAACCCGAACCTTGGCGAATGTCCTGAGCAACGCCGGTTATGTGCTGGTGGTCGGCATCGCCATCATGATAGTCCTGAGTGAGTTCGGCATTAATATCGCCCCGATCATTACCGGCGCGGGAATCGTGGGTCTGGCTGTCGGGTTCGGAGCGCAGAATCTGGTCCGGGATGTCATCAGCGGATTCTTTCTCATCCTCGAAGATCAGATTCGGGTCGGCGATGTGGCCAAAATAAACGGCATTGGAGGGCTGGTGGAGGCTATCCGGCTGCGCACCACCACGTTGCGGGATCTGGAAGGAACCGTTCATTTTTTCCAGAACGGAGAAATCAAGCAGGTGGCCAATCTGACCAAAGAGATATCCTACTGCGTGATCGACGTGGGCGTGGCTTACAAGGAGAACATCGATCGGGTCATAGAGGTACTGAGATCGGTCGGCCAGAACCTCGTTCAGGATCCCGATTTCCATCCGCTGATCCTCGCGCCGCTGGAGATCCTGGGAGTGGACGAACTCGGCAGCTCTCAGGTGACCATCAAAATCCGCATCAAAACCGTACCTCTCCAGCAGTGGACGGTGGGACGCGAGCTGCGCAAACGAATCAAAAACGCCTTTGACAGCACCGGTATTGAGATCCCCTTCCCGCAAATCTGCGTTTCATTCCACCCGACCACGGTTATTCCCAACGATAAACAGCAAGGAGGGAGTCTTTTATGAAGCAGTCCGATTCGAATGGAGAAACGGAATCCGCAACTCCTCGTCCGATCAAAGAAGGCAAAATCGAGCGAAGAGAAGTCCTGCAGGGACTGAGTTCCTTGCCGACCCTCGGCCTCTTCGGATATTCCCTTTGCCGGCAGGCCGCTTATGAGGATGCCCAGGACAGGCAAAGGCAACCGACTTCCGAACCGACCGCCCGGCGGCCTGCCATACAGGTCGCTTTGCTCGGCGCCGGGGCACAGGGGGAAGTCCTGCTGAATTCCATGCTTCGCATACCTGGGTTGTACGTTCGGGCCGTGTGCGATATCTGGACCGAATACAATTTGAAAAGAACCGTCAATACCCTGAAAAAATACAAAATCGAAGCCAACGGGTATGAGGACTATCGGGAAATGCTCGAGCGGGAAAAGGACCTGGAAGCGGTCGTCGTGGCCACACCCGATTTCTGGCATGCACGGCACACGATTGATTGCTTGCGTGCAGGAAAGCATGTCTATTGCGAGAAAGAAATGTCCAATTCCCTGGAAGACGCCGGACAAATGGTTCTGGCGGCCCGGGAAACCGGCAGACTCCTGCAAATCGGGCATCAGCGCCGAAGCCACCCGCGGTATCAGCACTGTTATCGCAAACTGCTCCGGGAGGCAAACCTGCTCGGCCGGATCGTTACCGCCTACGGGCAGTGGAACCGGTCGGTAAAGCCGGATCAGGGTTGGCCGAAGCGGTATGCCATTCCGGAGGAAAGGCTGAAACAGTACGGCTATCCCTCCATGGCCCATTTTCGAAACTGGCGCTGGTACAAAGGCATGGGGGGCGGGCCGATTGTCGATCTGGGATCCCACCAGATCGACATTTTCAACTGGTTTCTGGGTTCGCCTCCGGATTATGTGACCGCCAGCGGGGGAACGGATTACTACGATCCTAAAACCCACGAATGGTACGACACCGTGATGGCGATTTACGAGTATTCCACTCCGGCCGGAAAAGCGAGGGCCTATTATCAGACCCAGACCACCAACGGCAGCCAGGGATATTTCGAAACATTTATGGGCGACCAGGGGACTTTGGTGCTTTCCGAATCGGAAGCGGCCTACAGCGGGGCGATTTACCGGGAGGTTTCCGCGCCGGCATGGGACGAGTGGGTACGTCGGGGTTATATTACCGGCCCGAAAGTCCAGACCGTCCGTCAGGACAGCCAAATTCCCCTGGACGTGCGCGAATCGGTGTCTCCCGATGAACATCGAATCCCCGTGCACCTGACCGTTCCGTACCATCAGTCCCACTTGGAAAACTTTTTTCAGTCCATTCGTGGGGAGGCCCGGTTGAATTGCCCGGCGGAGACAGGATATGAAACCGCCGTAACGGTTTTAAAGGTCAACGAGGCCGTGGAAGCGCATCGGAGACTGTCTTTCCGGCCGGGCGACTTTCGGGTCCCTTCCTAGAAGTCGATTGTGTGTCCCAAGGGGACTTTTCATTCGGGAGGAAAAAATGAAATCGGAAACAGTTCTCTTTTCCCCAATACAGAAAATGGCCCTGGCGTTGCTTCGGATAACAATCGGCTGGCATTTTCTCTACGAGGGCGTTGTCAAAATACGCAAACCAGGCTGGTCGGCTGCCGGATTTCTTCTTCAGGCCCGAGGCCCGGCTGCCGATATTTACCATTGGATGGCCGAGAATCCGGATTTCCTGAACGTAATCAACGAATGGAATAAATGGGGATTGACGTTGATCGGATTGGGTCTCATGGTCGGGTGTCTGACCCGGTTGACCGGCAGTGCGGGAATTATCCTTTTAATGCTTTATTACCTTTGTAACCCGCCTTTCGTCGGCTATTTCTATTCGCTTCCCGCGGAAGGAAGCTATTTGATCGTCAATAAGAACCTTGTGGAAGCCACGGCGCTTCTGGTTGTTGTCGTCACCCGAGCCGGACGCTTTTTCGGTTTGGATCTGATTTTATCCGGACGATCTCGAAGATCCGACTCCAATAAACAGCAAGCCATTGCGGCTGTCGGCGAATGATTCCTGTTCCGAAAATCAGAAAAGGAGTATTCTATGTTTTCTCTACATGGCCCTGTCCTGGCGGCAATCCGCCTCGATGCCACATCGGCGGAACCGTTGCGGCAGGCGGCTTACTTTGCCTTGCATTATCAAAAAGATCTGCATGTCTGTCACATCCTTCCGGATATGGGTGTACTCCACACTCTTTTCCCCATGTGGAACGAGGAGGGCTATTTAAAAGAATTGATGTCGGAAGATGGTGTCATGGATGCGATGGTGACCTTGACTCTGCAAACTCTGGGTTATACACAGACAGCCAAGCATTATTGGGTGGAAAGAGGAAGTATTTATGCGGCCGTACTGCAGGTAGCCAAGGAAGCCAAAGCCGGCATGATCGTGGTCGGAGAAGGGGGTGGCAAGCAACATCTGAGCCAGACGGCGGAAAGAATTGTGCGTTATGCTCCTTGCCCCGTGCTCGTGGCTCGGGAGTCCGGAAAAGGCGCCGTATTGGCGGCCACGGATTATTCCGATCCCGCCATGCCCGCCCTCGAAGCAGGTGCTTGTGAGGCGGACCATCGTCGGGCAGAATTGGTTCTATTGCACTCCCTGGATGTCATCCCTGCAGTCATCCCTGCGGGCCCGGAAATGATCCAAGTTTTCACCTGGAATGAGATCGCCAGAGAAGTATGCACTTTTTCCGGGGAGCAGAGGCAGGTGTGTCTCAACGCTTATCTGGCCAGGAACAATCAATCCCATGAAAATACGCAGGAGGGATTGACCAAAGCTCTTAAGATGTCGCCGACGGCGGAGGTGGTTGCCGAAGAGATGACCAAAGCGGTGCCTCAAAGCGGGATTTTCCAGGAGTTGCAGCGCCTTTCCTCCCGGCGATTGGATGAATGTGTCACGCAGTACCAGGCTGTACGTGGAATTCTTGCCCATGGTCCGGCGGGCACTGCGATTGTGGAAGCAGCTCGAGATCTTCCGGCAGAACTGGTGGTGGTTGGTACTCACGGGCGATCCGGATTGCAGCGATTCTTTCTGGGAAGTGTTTCCGAGAAGGTAATACGGGAAGCACACTGTTCCGTCCTTGTGGTCCGCCTGACATCCTCGACCTGAGAATATCGACTTAACCCAACCAAACAGAACTGGACAACGGTACGATCCAGGCTAATCCAATTCCTCTTCTGCTTTAATCGGCATCACTTCATTGCCGAAGTATTAATTGGATTAAGAATTTGTCGATCATAGCATTGTTGTTCTCCTCCTGCCTTTTTTTCAGGTAAATACCCTGAATCCGGTATGGGATCCTTCCATCCCAAGTGCTACCTTGAAAGCGGTTGAAAAAGCAGATTCTGAAAATGCCACGGATCTGAAATGGCAGGAGCAAAACCGAGCTGAAAATTGAACCGTAATGCTCTGGACCACGACCAAGTGGGAAAGTGTTCTTCATGGAAAGGGGCTATATGAAAAAACGTAATCTGATTCTTGTTTTCATTATATGGGGAATTACCGCAGGTTCCGTCGGCGCACAGGAGAATCGAGGAACCATAGCGGGCTGGATCACGGATGCCCAGAAAGCGGTCATACCCGATGTCCGGATTACCATAACCAACACAGCAACCAATACGGTACGCGAGACTTTCTCCAACGCTTCCGGATATTACGAGGCTCCCTTCCTGGATGCGGGAAATTACACCATTACGGCGGAAATTACTGGATTTAAAAAAGGGATCCGCCAAGGTGTCAATCTGAATGTTGGCACTAAAATCACAATCGATTTTCTGCTGGAAATCGGCGGGATCCAGCAGGAAGTGATCGTGACCGGAGACGCCCCTTTGCTCGATACTGCCTCTGCATCCGCCGGAAGGGTAATCGATACCAACATGATGGCCAGCCTCCCTTTCTCCGATTTAAATCCATTCGCTTTATCGGGAATGGCATCCGGGATGCAGTGGACCGGCCAACCGGAATACCGCCGCCCATTCGATAACGGTGGAACTTCCGCGTTCAACACAATGGGGGGGGTCGGACAGAACGAGTATATGATCGACGGCGCTCCGGTGACCGGCACCGGGCGCCGCGTCGGATTTGTTCCCCCGGCGGATGCCATC
Organism: uncultured Acidobacteriota bacterium; assembly: GCA_903847975.1. Lineage (GTDB taxonomy): Bacteria > Acidobacteriota > UBA6911 > CAINFC01 > CAINFC01 > CAINFC01. The sequence continues at coordinate 9,975 of CAINFC010000190.1, forward strand.
CAGGAGTTCAACCTCCAGACCTCTCCTTTTGATGCCTCCGTGGGACACACATCCGGAGCGCTGGTCAATGTGGTCAGCCGCGGCGGAACCAATTCCTTCCACGGCGCGCTTTACAACCAGCATTGGCAGCAACGTTGGAACGCGACTCCTCATTTCACCCGGCTCGCCTATGAAGACGGCATCAGGTCGGGAAAGATCGTCCCCGGAAGCGAGAAGCAGGGAACCGGCCGCTCTAACCAGTTTGGAGCCACCATCGGCGGACCGGTAAGAATCCCCTGGCTGTTCAACGGAAAGGATAAGCTCTTTTTCTTCTTCAGTTACAACGGCATTTACCAGAAAAA
>CAINFC010000191.1 GCA_903847975.1 uncultured Acidobacteriota bacterium
CCGGTTTTTTGCAAAGCTATCCTGGAAGACGACCCGGCAAAAAGTCTGGAACCCCGAAAGGGGTTCCGGATCACAGCCCGGGGTTGCGCCGCATAGGCGCTACCCCGGGTAGGCGTATTTGTTTAGAACCCAGCCCTGAAAGGGCTGCGCAAATACCTGGTATTGCTGGATTATGCGCAACCCTTTCAGGGCTTTCCGCAAAGGAAAATCGAAGATGTGGAACTTATTACCATCTTTCTTCCCGCTCTTCATTATCTTCCTGTAAGCCAAATTTAATTCACAGAAAAAGGGGAAGATCAGAAAGGAAGAAAGAAGCCATCGCACCATCCCGGTAAAAACAGTATGTACCCCCGGTCGGGCTACGGGGAAAGCCAGAAGGTCATCTTCACCAGGAACACGTTCTCCGGGCGGTCCCTCCAGAGGGCGTCCCAGTTGGAGGAAAAGCCCGACTGCCAGCGCGGCGCAAACGCTGTCCTGCCCTGGGACCAGACCGCATAAAAGGTCGAGCCGGGCCGGTATTCCCAACGCAGCACCAGATTGGACCGGAACTGCCGGAAACTGAAGTCGGGATTGTCGAAAGTGTACGGCGCCGGATCCGATTTTTCCTGCACCCGGTAGCCGTTGGCCGTCGGCAGGTAGGAAATCTCCGCAGGGGAAAGGGCGTGAAAACGGTCCGCATAGCGCTCCGCCAGGGGGTTGGTGGTCCTTTTGAAATCCGAGTAGCGGCCGTTGCTGAAAAAAGGGCTGCCGTAATACTGGATGGTCAGATCCGGGGTCAGCACCAGGTTGGCCCGCATGGTGAAATTCCAGGTCTGCTGATCGATGCGGCCCAGCAGCCAGCGGGGGCTGCCCGCCGAGGCGGCCGTGGCCGCATACTGCAGATTGTTGGCCAGGCGGTCGAACGAAGGGAGCAGCGCAAAGGTGAAGCGGTTCGAGGGGCGGAAGCGGGCCCAGCTCTCCAGGCGGGAGACGCGCGAGCTGTCCCCGAATGCCCGGGTGTGTTTTCCGCTGACGCCCAGGAAAATGCGCCGCGAGGAATCGGTTCGGGCCTCCAGCTGCAGGTCCCAGGCGTCGTGCAGCCGAAGGGCGGGGCCTCCGCGAAGGGCGCGGGTATCCACCGACTGCTGGAACTCGAAATTGCCCATGATTCCCCATTTGTTTTTAAAGCGCGCCTCGGCCTCCAGGCGGTTGGCGGATTTGGTCTTCAGGCCGCCGAAATCCCATTCGTCTTCCCGCACATAAACCGCCGAATACTGCCGGAATATTCCCTTGGGCTCCGTCTCCGACCATCCCAGAAAGATCTGGTTGGCCGCCAGGTCCGCCTGCCGGAGGAACCCGAGATGGTTCAGGTCCAGGCCCGGCGAATACCAGTGGAAGTGATCGGTCAGCCGCAGGCGGCTGCTCTCGGAGCGGCCGAAGCGGACCGAGCCGCCGTGGCCCGCCAGGGAAGTGGCTCCCGGGCGCACGCCCAGGTGTCCGGCATCGGGGCGCTGGAAAAAGTGGACGGGGTTGGTCTGCAGGGCATGAATGGCCTCACGGTCTCCGTCTACCCGGCTGAACACAGAGCTGGCCTCCAGCAGCCACAGCCGGTTGTCGAAGTAGCGCGTGAAATCCACGCCTGCGGTCAGGGCGCTATCGGGAAGGACGGCCAGGGCGGGATCGGAGGTCGGGCGGAAAGCTTCGGTGACCATGCCGCCGAGGCTGGTATTTCCGTTATTCCAGTCCTTGTGGATGCGGGCCACCGTATGGCCGGCCATCGGTTCCACCCGCTGCTCGCGGCGGCCGTCCGGCGAGGTGATCTCCGCGAACTCGCCTGCGGTGACGCTTTGCAGCACCCCGACCGAGAGTCCGTTTTCCGTGCGGCCGGTCAGCTTGGCTGCACCCAGGATGGTGGTGCTTTCCGGAATGCGGGCCGATTCGCCGGGGGCCAGGGATGGCTCGGCGGAAGGCGCCTGCCCGATGCGCCGGGAATAAAAAAGCTGGTCGAATCCCTCCAGCTGGAAATCCAGGATCTTCCTCCCCTCCAGAAAGAAGGGCCGCTTCTCCTCATAAAAGGTTTCGTAGGCGGTCAGGTTGATGACCGACGGATCGGCTTCCACCTGCCCGAAGTCCGGATTGACGGTGGCATCGAGGGTGAAATTGGAAGTGATGCCGACCTTGATATCCAGCCCCGCGGAGGCGCTCCCGGCGGTGCCTCCGCCGTCCGAACGGTCCGGCTCGGAGCGCGCCACGACGTGAGGCAGCAGCTCCAGGTGCCGCGGGCGGGGCAGGCGGCGGATGCCGTGCAGCTCTCCGAGCTGGTGCATGCGGCCGCTGTTCTGCCGGGGAATCAGCTGCCATTGGGATTCCTCCTGCAACCGGCTGATCCAGCGCCAGGCGTGCATGCCCCAGACCTGCTCCTCCTGCCCGCTGAAGCGCAGCTGGTTCAGCGGAATACGGAATTCCGCGTTCCAGCCGCGGTCGTGGTGGGCCACCGCTCCGTCCCAGACCGCATCCCAGGTGGTATCCCATTCCATCTCGCCGTTGCCCAGCACCAGGTCGATTTTACTGCCGCCGGCGGTGATATCGAACTCGAAGCCGGTGCGCTTGCTGTTGTAGCTGTCGAAGCAGATGCCCACCATGTCCCCGGTCAAATCGTCCCGGCGCCCCGGATAGCGGTGCACCAGGGCCGGATCGTCGAAAACGCGCATGGCCACATAGATGCTGCGGTCGTCGTAAAGAATCTTGATTTCCGTCGGCTGGCTCGGCGGGGCTCCTTCGCTGGGCATCTGCTGGGTGTAGTCGCCAGCCCAGGCTCCTTCCTTCCAGGCTTCGTCATCGAGCCGGCCGTCGATGACCGGCGGCGGCCCCTGCCGCCGGATCGTTTCGTAAATCCGCGGGGGATATTTTCGGCCGGCGGAGCCGTTGGCGGAAGCGGCTTCCTCCTGCCGGGAAGATTGGGGCGGAGCGGCCGCCAGCCCGGCGGCACACCACAACAAGATCAGGCAGAGACCTGCGGCCGCAAGGGCCGCCCTGGAAGAATGTGGAATTTCATGCTGCATAAAAAGTACTCTTTCCGGCTACCTCCGGGAGTTTAAAATCCTTTGCGCAAAATAACAAGACCGACGCCCGGCAAAAGGCTGCGGGCCGCGCGCGGCGGGACCATGGCGCGTGCGGCGGCAACGTGATAGATTACTTTCGGAAGGTCGCGCGCCGCGGCGCAGCGACCGATACCGGATCCTGATCACGAAACCCGAAGACAGAGGAGGACGGGATGGAATGCAATCGGCGGGAGTGGATGGCCGGAACCGGAGCGCTGGCGGCTTCCGGGCAATCGGAAAGGCGGGACGCTCCGCAGAGCGCCGCCGGGGGCTGGTTCCGCCGGCCGATGCGCTGGGCGCAACTGGCCTTTGTCGAGGACGACCCCGGCCGGTACGACCCGAAATTCTGGCTGGACTATTTTCGGAGAATCCACGCCGACGCGGCATGCCTCAGCGCCGGCGGGTGCATCGCCTTCTATCCCACGCAGGTGCCGCTTCATTACCGCAGCCGGTTCCTGGGCGACACCGACCCCTTCGGCGAAATGCTGGCCGGCTGCCGCCGCCTGGGGATGAACGTGATCGCCCGCGTCGACCCCCACGCCGTGCATTCGGAAGTCTACGACGCCCATTCGGACTGGATCGCCGTGGAAGCCGACGGCCAGCCCCGCCGGCACTGGGCCATGCCCGGCCTGTGGGTGACCTGCGCCCTGGGCCCCTACAACTTCGAGTTCATGACCCGGGTGATCCGGGAGATCATGACGCTCTACAAGGTCGATGGAATCTTCGCCAATCGCTGGAGCGGCTCCGGGATGTGCTACTGCCTCCACTGCCGTCGCAGCTTCCGGGAGTTCAGCGGATTGGATCTTCCCCGGGACCCGGCCCCGCGCGAAGCGACGAACTCCGCAGGGGACCAGGCCGGCCGGCAGTATGCCGCCTGGCGGGCCAACCGGCTGTTGGAGCTCTACCGCCTGTGGGACGGCGAGATCCGCAAGCTCAACCCCGACGCGGCTTACTTTCCCAACGGATTCGGTCCGATCCGCGATCGCGCCGCGGTCCCGATTCTGATCGACGACTATCAGGCCCGCTCCGGGTATACCCCGCCCTGGGCCAACGGGCGGGCCGCCAAGCGGGACCGCGCCACGTCCTGCTCCCGGCCGGTGGTCGGCATCTTCAGTGTCGGATTGGAGGCGCCCTACCGCTGGAAGGATTCCGTCCAGAATCCGAACGAGGTGATGCTCTGGGCGGTGGATGGCATCGCCCAGGGATTCCGGCCCTGGTGGACCAAGTTCAACGCCAAGCCCCTGGACCACCGCTGGTTCAAGCCGGTGGAGGATCTGTACGTGTGGCACTGGAAAAATGAAAAGTACCTGCGCCATGAACGCCCGCTGGCCCGCGTGGCACTGGTGTCCGGAGCGGCGGAGACGGTCCCGGATCATGCCTCGGGCTTCTACCATGCCCTGGTGGAAGCGCGGATCCCCTTCGAAATCGTCGACTCGGAGCTTCTGGGCCAGGCGTCGCTGCAGTCGTTCCGGGTGCTGGCCCTGCCGAACCTGCTCCGCCTGTCCGACGGGCAGTGCGCGCGGCTGAAGGACTTCGTCCACGCGGGTGGCGGAATTGTGGCTACCCATATGACTTCCCTGCAGGACGAGCGCGGCCAGCCGCGGGAAGACTTCGGCCTGGCGGAACTGTTCGGCGTCTCCTGGGCCGGCCGGGTGATCGAGCGCCAGCAGAATGCCTACCTGAACCTGGAGGATCGGTCCCATCCGCTGCTCGATGGGCTGAAGGAGGCGGGCCGCATGATTCACGGCGTGAAGCGGGTCGAAATCCGCGTGCCCGCGGGCACCCGCGCCCCGCTCATGACCGTCCCCACGTATCCGGACCTGCCCATGGAGGAAGTCTACCTGCGCGACACGCGAACCGATATTCCAGGGGTGGCAGTACGCGCCGTCGGTGCGGGCCGTGTCGTCTACTTTCCCTGGGACATCGACCGGACGTTCTGGGAGGTCCTGAGCCAGGATCACGGCATCGTTCTGGCCAATGCGGTGCGATGGGCCGCCGCCGAGGAGCAGCCCCTGCTCGTAGAGGGGCCGGGCATAATCGACGTGGCCTTGTGGCGGCAGGAGTCTTCCGTAACCGCTCACCTGGTGAACCTCTCCAACCCGATGATGATGAAAGGTCCGATCCGCGAGATTCTCCCCGTCGGCCCGCAGAAAGTGCGGTTGAGGCTGCCGGAAGGCGCTGTGGCGAAGGACGTGCGGTTTCTGGTCCGCGGCGTCCGGGCGGAGTGGAAGCAGAACGGGGCGTGGGTGGAAACCGTCACCCCGCCCGTTGCCCTGCACGAGGTGGTGGCCGTCGACCTGTAAGCGGCTTTTCGTGAGCGGCTGGGAAAATATAACCCGGCAATACGTCCCTCTCCCCGCACGCCATGGGGTAATGGTTTGTTTCATTCCTCCTTCGGGATCTTCCCGTCTTCCTGTGAAAAGACTGGGCTCACAGGAAGAAAGGAAGAGCGGGAAGAAAAGCGGAAGGGCTTGTCG
>CAINFC010000192.1 GCA_903847975.1 uncultured Acidobacteriota bacterium
GAAGTCCCCGTTGTACTTGTCGGTGATCTTCGGCGGAATGTCCCCCTTGGAAATCCGGTCCACGTACCCCGCGGCCACGTTCAGCGGCCCGATCACCGCATCCAGCGTCTCGTTCACTCCCTGCACGATCTTGCGGAAGTCCCCCTGGTGCTTGGCGGCATCGGCCCGCGTGGCCAGCCGCCCGTCCACCGCCGCCTTCGACAGCATGGCCGCGTCACCCACCAGTGCATTGACTGCATCCACGCAGGTGTTCAGGTTGTTCTTGATCTCGTTGAAATCCCCGTTGTACTTGTCGGTGATCTTCGGCGGGATGTCCCCCTTCGAAATCCGGTCCACGTACCCCGCGGCCACGTTCAACGGCCCGATCACCGCATCCAAAGTGTCGTTGACCCCCTGGACGATCTTCCGGAATTCTCCCTGGTGCTTGGTCGCGTCCGCGCGGGTTGCCAGGCGCCCATCCACGGCGGCCTTCGACAGCACATTGGCGTCGGCCACCAGGGCGTTCACCGCATCCACGCACATGTTCAGATTGTTCTTGATCTCGTTGAAATCCCCGTTGTAGCTGTCGGTGATCTTGGCCGGAATGTCCCCCTTGGAGATCCGGTCCACGTAGTTGGCCGCCACGGTCAGCGGCCCGATCACCGCGTCCAGCGTGCGGTTGACGCCCTGGACGATGTCGGCATAGGCTCCCTGGTACTTGCTGGCATCGGCGCGGGTCTGCAGCCGCCCTTCCACCGCCGCCTTGGAGAGGCGCTCGGCCTCCTCGCTCATGTTGCGGATGGCGCTGATGGCCTGCTGGAAGTTCTTGCTGAGCAGGTCCTTTTCCGACTTGGGGGTCACCGCCACCTTCAGGTCCCCCTTGCTCAGGCCATCGGCGGCAACAGCCACTCCTTTCAGGTAGTCGATCATGGAGCGGAAGGAGTTGGCCAGCACTCCCAGCTCGTCGCCGGAGCGCAGCTCGATATTCTGGTTGACGTCCCCGATGGCAATCTGGCCGGCAGCCTGCGCCATCTTGCTCAAGGGCGCGCTGATCATGCGGGAAAGCAGGAATCCGATCACCAGGCCCAGAACCGCACCCGCCAGTATAATTATGGTCATGGTGCTGATCACGCCGTTGGCTACAGCCGTATTTTCGTCGGAAAGCTTTTTGCCTTCTTCCGTCAATGTAGCATGCATTTTGTCGACGGCCGTCATATAGGCATTGGACGTCCGGGCGGCATCGCCGCGAAGCAAAGCCAGCGCTTCCTTATCTTTATTCGACCGGATCAGGTTTATAAACTCGTCCAGGTCCCGGTTGTAATCGGTGCGGGCAGACTTTACCGCTTCCCAGTCCCGCTTCCCGCTTTCCGGCAAAGAGATTTTATCCAGAGAATTCGCAGTTTCCGTATTCTCCGCTCTGTATTGATCGATGCGGGAGCGATAATCGCTTTTTTCTCTTTCATCCGTGGCCAGCAGCAGATCCCGGGTATTGACCCGGATTCTCTGGAAATTGGTGCTGATGTCTCCAATGAAGCCGATAGGCACAGCCCTTTCCTGGTACAGCATCGTGTCCCGGTCATCCAGGAACCTCAGGTTGCTGATGGTCATCCAGCCCACCACCCCCATGATGATGGCCACCACCACGAAACCGCCAATGATCTTTGCCCCGATTTTCAAATTACTTAGCATGCTCTGTTCTCCCTTTCGAAAATAGTATTTCCGTTTTACAGACTCAGGTCTTCCCCCTAGGAAATTCCCTGCAGCGATATCGTCTCGGAGGTCGAAAGCACCTTGTCGATATCCAGCAGGATCCGGACCCGTCCCTGGGATTTTCCTATTCCCAGGATGTAATCCGTCTGGACGTCGGCGCCGAACGAGGGCGTATCCTCGATATCGTTGCCGGCAATATCCAGAACCTCGGAGACCTTGTCGACAATCACCCCCATGTCGATGCCGCTGGCTTTCACCACAATGATGCAGCTCTCTTCGGTCTGCGGCACGGTCTCCATCGAAAATTTCAAACGCAGGTCAACCACCGGAATGACTTTTCCCCGCAAATTGATCACTCCGCGTGTGAAAGAAGGCGTCCGGGGCACTTTGGTGATCGGCATCACGCCGATGATCTCGCGGACTTTCAGGATCTCCAGTCCGTATTCCTCCCCCGCCAGGAAGAAGGTGAGATACTTGCCGCCTTTATCGCCTTTCAAAGGTGGGGAGACGGCAGCCGTGGACGCAGATGTTTCCAAATTCATGGTTTACCTCCCAACAAGAGTTAAGGTCTATTGCCCAGCTGAGGGTTAAAATTAATTTTAGGGGCCCACGCGAGCAGATCATTTATCATTGTAACAAAATTACCGATAAAAAAAGAAAAAACTATATGACGGCTGGAAGAAAAGCGATTTCTTGTGATAGCTGTCACACGGCGCCCTACCTGAATTCCAGCAGAACTACCGATTTCGGCGGAAGCCTTGTCAGGAAGCCTCCCGCGGCGATCTTAACATCACGAAAATCGTCCGGTTTTACACGGTCCGGCTGGTCAAATGTGTTGTGTGCGGTCATGGAATCCGCGGTCAATACTCTTCCGGATACCTGCCGCGGGCTCATGCCCCGAAGTTCGCCCTGCACCTCGGCGGCCTGGGCGGGATGCAGATTGCACAAGGTCACGTGTACCACTCCGGAGGCATCCCGGGAGGCGGAAACGTTCAGGCCGGGCACCTTCTCATTCTCGAAGACATAGTCCGCGGCGGAGAGGGCGGTCGGCAGCAGGACCGCGTCCTGGTGCCCCTTGTACATCTCGAAGACATGATAGGTGGGAGTGACGATCATTTTCTCCTTATCCGTCAGAATGACGGCCTGCAGGACGTTGACGGTCTGGGCGATGTTGGCCATGCGCACCCGGTCGCAGTGCTGGTTCAGAATATTCAGGCTGACTCCGGCCACCAGGGCATCGCGCAGGCTGTTCTGCTGGTAAAGAAACCCCGGGTTGGTTCCCGGCTCCACAGCGTGCCAGGTACCCCATTCGTCGACGATCAGGTCCACGCGCTTTTCCGGATCGTATTTGTCCATCAGCGTCTTGTGCCTGCTGACCAGCTCGTCCATAAATAATGCATTCCGCAGCTGGAAAAACCAGTCTCCTTCATCGAAGGAGGTCGCCGAACGGCTCTTGCGGCCCGTACCGCAATAATGGTGCAGCGACAGCCCGTTCATCCGCCGGGCGGCTTCGCGCATCAGCACCTCCGTCCAGTTGTAGTCGGCCTTGTTGGCCCCGCAGGCGATCTTGAAAAGGATATTCCCGCTGAAACTGCGCAAATAGGTCTGAAAGCGCTTGTACTCGTTGGCATAGTAATCCGGAGTCATGCTGCCGCCGCAGCCCCAGTTTTCGTTGCCCACACCGAAGTACTTCACGCGCCAGGGCTTCTCGCGTCCGTTCCTGCGGCGCAGATCGGCCATAGGGCTGACCCCGTCGAAAGTCATGTACTCGATCCACTGCTGCATCTCCTGAACCGTTCCGCTGCCCACATTGCCGCAGATGTACGGCTCGGTGCCCAGCTGCTCGCACAGATCCAGGAACTCGTGGGTGCCAAAGTGGTTGTTTTCGGTAACTTTTCCCCAATGGGTATTGACCATGGTCGGCCGCTTTTCGCGCGGGCCAATCCCGTCCATCCAATGGTATTCGTCGGCAAAACAGCCGCCCGGCCAGCGCAGCACAGGCACCTGGATTTTTTTCAGCGCTTCGACCACATCCTTCCGGATACCCCTCACGTTGGGGATCGGGCTGTCCTCACCCACCCAGTAGCCCTCGTACACGCAGCGGCCCAGGTGCTCGGAAAAGTGGCCGTAGATGTTGCGGTTGATTTTTTCCTTTCCCAGGTCCGCGTTGATGATCAGGCGATTTTGGGCATCGGCTGCCTCCGCCGCGCAGACAACGAGGGAAACGCTTAAAAGTGAAAACAGAATCCACTTCAAATACGTCATATGGCTCCTTACAAAAACAGGTTGGTTGGAAATGAATCGAAAAATAGAATGCCCCTATTGTACTATTAAACCGGTTGATTCCTAATAAAAAAATGGCACTACTGTTAAACTGCTGCGCACTATCCCGTCAGTTCGGAGCGGAACCGCTGTTCCGCAATCTGAGCTTCACGCTCGCGGACGGAGAACGCCACGGGCTGATCGGGCCGAACGGATCCGGGAAGAGCACTTTGCTCGAAATTCTGGTCGGGCGGCAGCCTGCCGAGGAAGGCGAAATCGTATGCCGTAAATCGGCCCGGCTGGCCCTGGTGGCCCAGGAGCCCGATTTCCCTCCGGGCCAGACAGTGCGCGAGATCCTGGCGGCCGCGGCCCGTGAATCAAGCCAAATCGACCCCTTGCTGGGGCAAGCCGGTTTCCGCGACTTTGGCCAGAGGGCGGATACTCTGTCCGGAGGCTGGCGAAAGCGGCTGGCTATCGCCGAGGCGCTGGCCCGGCAGCCGGACCTCCTTCTGCTCGATGAACCGACCAATCACCTGGACCTCGCCGGCATCGAGTGGCTGGAAACCCTGCTGCAGAGCGCCCGCTTCGCCAGTCTGACGGTCAGCCACGATCGTTATTTCCTGGAGAATATCGCCACCCACATGATGGAAATCAATCCGGCATATCCCGATGGTCTTTTCCGGGTATGCGGACGATACAGCGAGTTCCTGGAACGCCGCGAGGAGTACCTCGCGGCGCAGTCCAGGGAGCGTGAGGCCCTGGCTACGGTAGTGCGAAGGGAAGTCGAATGGCTGCGGCGCGGCGCCAAGGCACGCACCTCCAAGTCCAAAGCCAGGATCGATGCCGCCCAGCAGAAGATCTCTGCCCTGGAGGAAATGGACAGCCGCCAGGCCGTCGGATCGGCGGCCATCGATTTTTCGGCCACGGAGCGGAAGACCCGGCGATTGCTGGTCGCCGAAAACCTTTCCCGTACCCTCGGCGGGCGGACCCTGTTCCAGGGATTGGATCTGGTTCTTACGCCGGGAATGAGAATCGGTTTGGCCGGGGCCAACGGCACAGGGAAAACCACCCTGCTGCGCCTGCTGTCGGGAGAGGACCTGCCGGACCGGGGAAACATCGTGCGGGCCGAGGGGCTTCAGGTGGTGACCTTCGACCAGCACCGGGAACAGCTCGAACCGGACTGGTCGCTGCAGCGGGCCCTGGCGCCCGACGGAGACACGGTGCTTTATCGCGGCCGCCCCATTCACGTAAAGAGCTGGGCCCGGCGCTTTCTGTTCCGCAATGAACAGCTCCCCCAGCCGGTGGCCCGCCTGTCGGGCGGCGAGAGAGCCCGCGTGCTGATTGCCCGGCTGATGCTGCGTCCGGCCGATGTGCTGCTGCTGGATGAGCCCACCAATGACCTGGACATCCCGACGCTGGAGGTTCTGGAGGAAAGCCTCCTGGACTTCGCCGGAGCGCTGGTCCTGGTAACGCACGACCGCTACCTTCTCGACCGGGTGGCAACGGTCGTTCTGGGCCTGGACGGTGAAGGATCCGCCGTGCGCTGCGCCGACCGGCTTCAATTTGAATCGGTCCTGGCGGAAAGAGCGGCTGCGAGGAAAGCGCCGCCGAAGAAGACCTCCGCAACCGCGGATGAAGTGCGACCTGCCGTGCGCCGGAAGCTCTCCTATCTGGACCAGCGGGAGTGGGACGAGATGGAAGTCAGGATCCACACGGCAGAAGAGGAGCTGCAGAGCCTCCGGGCGGAAATGCTGCTCCCGGAAGTGGCCTGCAACGCGGAAAAGCTCGAAAGAGCGTACCGTGCCTTGAAGGAGGCGGAATCCGAAGTGTCCCGGCTCTATGACCGTTGGGCGGAACTCGAGGAGAAAATTCAATAAATAGTTATGACCGATCCGGATGTGTATCAAGCCGTCGTATCCCTGCAACGGGAGAAAATTCTCCCCGCCCCAACGGCCGCATTTCTGATGCGCCTGACCCGCGGAGACCTGATCTCGGTTCATCTCGAGTTGCGTCTGGCCTTTTACTTCGGGGTGATGCTGCTTACCGCCGGGATCGGGCTGCTGTTTCAGGCACATTACGAGCGGATCGGGCCGCTGGGGATCGCCGCGGCTGTGGCGCTGCTGGCCGTGACCTGCGCCGCCTGGGTCGTGCGCCAGGCCCCTCCGTTTGCCTGGGGACCCTCTTCGGCGGAGCACCCCGCCTTCGACTTTATTCTCCTGCTGGCCGCCATTTCCACTTCGGCAGATCTGGCCTATATCGAAGTGATCTTCTCTCCGCTCGGCACCCGGTGGCAATGGCATATGTTCTGGGTGGCCCTGGCGGCAGGAGCGGCCTCCCTCCGCTACGATTCGCGCCTGCTCTTTTCGTTCGCCCTCTCCAGCTTCTGCGCCTGGTGCGGATTCAGCCTTGCCCGGCCCCAGGACCTGATCGGTCTGGGACACCGGTTTACCGACCTGCTGCGCAGGAACATGTTTTGCTGCGGGTTCCTTTTTCTGATGATCGGTCTGCTGCTTCACCGCACGAACCGCAAGGCGCATTTCGAGCCCTCGGCCAGCTACTTCGGGTGGGTGCTGATTCTGGCGACCCTTCTTTCCGGGATCGGCGCGGATACGGATCAGGAGCTGCTCTTCACGCTTCTGCTCCTGGGAGTCGGCGCCGGCCTTTGCCTGGCGCTTTACTTCCGCCGCTTTCCCCTTTTCGCCATGGGGTGCCTGTCGATCTATGTTGCCCTTACCGCTCTTTTCTATCGCTGGAACCCGGGCTACACCGCACTTCTGGCCTGGTACACCCTGGCGTCCATACTGCTGCTTTATTTTCTGCTGCGGATTCACCGCCGTTTCCGGGAAGAACCGTGAATGAGGGAGGTACATATAATATTGTTATGTTCTGCCGTTCCGATGGGACTTGGGTGTGCGCCGCGCGGGGCAAAATAAATGAAACATCGACCTAATTGCGGGGTGAACGATGCATAGCGAGTGCCGACAGGCGGAGCGGAATTTTGCGGTCCGGAAGGCCGCCGGGCAGTGGCAAAAAGCCGGACTGATTTCCCCGGAAATCCTGGACGCCATCCGCTCCTCCTATACCGACGACCGTCGCCGATTAGGATTTGTCTTCCGGACGCTGGCCTTTCTGTGCGCGTTTCTGGCCTCCCTTGCTCTGGTTCTGCTCCTCTGGAGACTGGGAGGAGGGGACCTGGAACTCCTTTCTCTTCTCGGTGGAATCTCCCTTTTGCTTTTCACCCGGTATTTAAAGGAAAAGCGGAGACTGGCAGATTTTGGAATCGAGTCGGCAACAGCCATCCTCGGATGCGCCCTACTGTCTATCGGCATCGCCCTGCTGATCGATTTTTCAAGATCCTTCCATATAATACTGAACCTTTGCCTGGGCTCCTTCATTTTTCTCGTTCCGGCTGTGCTCTGGGGTTCCATTTTCTGCACGGTGGTCAGCCTGCTCCTTTTCGGTTTTGCCATGCTTTCCCTGCCCATGCCAAGGCTTGTATGGGCCCTGATATCGTTGACCCTCCTCGTCCTGGCCCTTCGCCGCCATCAGTCTCCCGGGTTGGCCCCGAGCCACCGCCGCTGCTGGACGGCCGCCCTTCTGCTGGCGCTGCTGGGCCTATATGTCGTTACCAACCTTCTGTCCTGGGACCATCTCTTCCTGGAGCATTCTGCTTTTTTTCGTACCTCCCCTGCCGGGGATTCATGGATAAAAGAAATGCGGTGGATTCCCATCCTGAGCACAGCCGCCATGCCGCTGCTGCTGATTGCCTGGGGGATCCTTGCCCGCCGAAAGCTGCTCCTGCAGTCGGGGTTGCTTCTGCTGGTCGCCTCCTTGGTCACCCTTCGGTTCTACGTGCACGTGGCCCCGCTGTGGGTCGTCCTGACGGCATCCGGTGCCCTCCTGATTCTGACGGGACTGGGATTGAAGCGCTTTCTGGACTCCGGCCCCGACCAGGAACGGGGAGGATTCACGGCCAGGCCGATCCTGGCGGAGGGCCGCAAAGAGGAAGCCATGCAGGCGCTGGCCGGAATTTTTTCGGGCTCGCCTCCCGCCGAGGCGCACCACGGAGAACGCTTCACCGGAGGAGGAGGCCACTCCGGAGGGGCGGGCGCCTCCGGGCAGTTCTGAGCCGCGGGGAACCGGCAAACGATGGAGGCGAAGATCAGCAAACATGAGGCTTTCCTGCGGCGGGAGCCCGCAGAGCGCCCGCTGCTCGGATTTTGGCGGGGAGGCTATTATCCTGCCGAACAGTTCCCCTCCGGAACCGCCGCCTGGCCTGAGGGGCAGATCCTGCAGCCGGACGATGTGCGTTTTGCCCATTTCGCCGCCGATTATGAAGCTCTTTACCGCCTTCACGGCGAAGCGGAGGACGACTACTTCTTTTTCGCTTCGGCTTACTGGGGAATTCCGTGGATGGAGGCCATCCTGGGCTGCACGGTCGTCGCTTCCAGGACCCATTGCCGGGCAGAAAATCCGGATGTGCCGTGGGGAGATTTTCCGCCCGCGCCGGTAGAAGATAATCCCTGGTTTCCGGCGCTGCTCCGGTTTACCGTGGACCTGCTCCGTTTCGCCGACGGCCGCTTCCCGGTCTGCCCTCCCCTGCTTCGCGGGCCGGGGGACTGCGCCGCAGCGCTGCTTGGCGGCATGCGCTTCGTCCTGGGCTGCCTGGATGAACCGGAGAGAATGTCGCTATTACTGGGCCGCTGTGCCGATGCCCGAAGCCATGTAGTTCGGGGATTGCAGTCTGTTCTCGCCGACTGGCATGGAACCTACATCGCCGGAGGGTATCCGAGCCGGGTCTGGAGCCGGATCCCGATCGCCTATCACCAGGAGGATTCCGCCTCTCTTCTGAATCCGGAGCTTTTCCGCCGCCTGCTCCTGCCGCTTCACCGGCGGCAGTGCCTCGACCTGCCGAGAAATTTTTTCCATCTTCATTCCAGCTGCCTCTACCCGGCGGAAATCTTCCTCGAGCACCGGTGCTTTGATGCCCTGCAGATCAATGTCGACCACCCCGGCAGCCGCACCCCTTCCCTCCCCGAGCTGATACCCGCCCTGAAGAATATCCAGGAGGCCGGAATGCCTCTGCTGCTTTGGGGAGAGCTCACCGCCGAACATTGCCGCCTGCTGCGGCAGGAGCTTTCGCCGGTCGGTTTGAGCCTGCAGCCGATCGCAACCGCCCCCCGGCAGATGGCGGAAATCCGGCAGGCGCTTTACGGCTCCCCGGATCCCGATTGAATCTTCCTTCCCTTTGGGGCCTGCGCCGCTTTTCTTCTTCCTTGCAAAACCATTTGTATTCCGCCGATCGTTCCTCTTATTATTAAGGAAAAGAATAAATCCGGTATTACCGAGAAACAGAAATGAAAGAAGAACGATTATCCTCCAGCCATTCTCCCATTTTTTCCGTGCACCCGGACGACCTGGGACTTGCGATCCGGAACTTTCTGGACGATCCCCGGCCGGAAGGATTTTCCCTTTGCGTTGGCGAGGACGGTACGATCCTCGAAGGCGAATTTGCGCCTGGCCCGAATCCCGACGAGGGACACCCTTCCGCCGCTTCCTGTCTCGGGCCTCGCCTGGCGGAAGAATGCCTTCCTGTCCTGCTCTCGGCAGCTCGGCAGGGTATATCGATAAGCAGGGATATCGCAATCCCGTTCGAGAACGACACCCGTCAGCTGACCTTGCGCTCCTACCCTCTGCCCGGCCGCCGCTCGATGCTGCTCACCGTACACGACACCACCCCCCTGCTGGAGCTGGCCCAGGAGCGCGACGCCACGGTGGAAATGCTGCGGGCCATGCGGCTGCCTTCGGAGCTTCACGACCTGATGAGGGAAATGGTCCGGCTCATCCGCCACCTGACCGGCTGCGAGGCGGTCGGTATCCGGCTGGAGGATGGGGAAGATTTTCCCTACTTCGAGACGGCAGGCTTTTCGGAGGATTTTATCCTCAAGGAAACTCAATTGTGCAGCAAGGACGGCAACGGGGAAATCCGCCGCGACGCTTCCGGCCGGCCGGTCCTGGAGTGCATGTGCGGCAATATCATCCGGAACCGGACGGACGCGTCGCTTCCTTTTTTTACCGAGCACGGATCCTTCTGGACCAATTCCACAACCCGTCTGCTGGCCTCCACCAGCTCCGAGGAGAGGCAGGCCGAAACGCGAAACCGCTGCAACGGGGTCGGGTACGAATCGGTGGCCCTCTTTCCCTTGCGCACCGCCGGGGAAACCTTCGGCCTGCTGCAGGTCAACGACCGCCGCCCGAACCGCTTCTCCCCGCAGTCTCTTCAGCTGCTGGAACGGCTGGCGGACAATTTGGCAATCGGGCTGCAGCAGAGGCGCACCGACCAGCGCCTGCAGAATTCCCTGCGGGAAAAGGAAGTGTTGCTGCGTGAAATTCACCACCGGGTAAAAAACAACCTGCAGTCCCTCTGCAGCCTTCTCCGGCTGCAGAAGCGGAAAATTGAAAACCCGCAGGCGCTGGATATTTTGCAAAGCTACCAGCTGCGCATCCAGGCCATCGCCGATGTGCACGAGCTGCTCTATCAGTCGGATAGCCTGTCCCGGTTGGACCTGAAGGAGTATCTGGCCAAGCTCACCGGATTTCTCCAGGTATTGCACGAGGACCAGTCCTCCCAGGTACAAATCCTTGCTCATTTCGACGCTGTGGAAGCCGGCATCGACGAGACGATTTCCATCGGCCTGATTTTGTGCGAGCTGATAACCAACGCCTACCGCCACGCCTTCCCTCCGCCGCGAAAAGGGAATATCCGCCTGGACCTGCGCCTCGAAACAGACGGCAGCGCAACCCTGGAGGTGGCCGATGACGGCATCGGGCTGCCGCCCGGAACCGAAAAAGGCAGCGGGCCGGCCTTCGGGCTGGAGCTGGTGTCGCTTCTCGCCCGCCAGCTGCACGGCCGGCTGACGTTCGAAGGACGGGAGGGGACCAGCTTCCGGCTGCACATCCCCGATATCGGCCGGAAAACAGGGCCCACCTCATGAGCGGCAAGCCGCGTATCCTGGTCGTGGAGGACGGCGTCCTGGCAGCCGAAGATCTGCGGGCCATGATCGAAAAGCTCGGTTTCGAAGCCCTGCCTGCCGCATCGAGCGCCGCCGAAGCCCTGGAGCGGGCAGCCCGGAGCCTGCCGGACCTGGTGCTGATGGATATCCGGCTGGAAGGACAGGAGGACGGCATCAGCGCCGCCGGCCGGCTGCGGAAACAGATGCAGATCCCGGTCATCTACATCACCGCCCATGCCGATCCCCAGACCCTGGCCCGCGCCGTGGAGACCTCTCCGCTGGGCTACCTCACCAAGCCTTTCACCGAAAGGAGCGTTGCCGCCGCCATCCTGACGGCCCTGCAGCAACAGAGCGACTGGCATCGGGCCAGAGGCCAGATCCGGATGGCCTTCGCTGTCATGGACCAGGTCCCGGAGGGTGTTGTTGCCGTGGACGGGGACGGAAAAATCCTTTTTCACAACCGGGCCGCACTGTCCTTTCTGGCCGAACCGGAAAGCGATGCCGCGCTTTCCTGCATCCACTCCCGAATCCGCACGAGTCCGGCAATCTCCGAAGTTCTGGATTCTATCCGCAACGGTTCCCGGGAGGCGTTCTGCGAGTACTCCCGCCCCGGATCCCCTGGAGTAAAAGCCGGACGCCTGCTGGCCATCCCGATTCTCGACAGCCGGAACCGTATGCACGGGGTAGTCCTGCAGACCATTCGCCCGGCGCAGAAAGACCTGACCTCCCCGATCGCCACCCTCTGCAGCCGATGCAAAAAGGTGCGGCGCAGCGACGGCCTATGGGAGCCGATCGAAGATTTCCTGGCGCGGTCCTTCCATTATTTTTTCAGCCACGGGCTATGCACCGACTGCTTCGATCATTTCTATGACGAATCCGCCCCCAGCGGTGTTTTCTGAGGATACCTTCAACCCCCCAACTTCTCTGTGAAAGCAACATGAAACGTACCCTTTGCCTGCTCTTCCTTGCATCCGCTCTTTTCGGGCCGGGATGCAGACGGACGCAGACGGATATCGCCCACCTGGCCGACCTGGACGGCGGCAAGACTTTTGCCGTGGTCACCGGGACGGTGGTGGATCAGTTCGTCCTGCGCCGCTTCCCGGATGCCAAGCTGAACTATTACAACAGTGCCCTGGATTGCGCCCTGGCAGTCAAGGACGGCAAGGCCGATGCCGGGTCCTATGACCTGCCGGTCCTGAAGAATATTGCCGCCAAGAACGAAGGCCTCATCGTCCTTCCGGAGCTGATTGAAGAAGACCGCTACGGATTTGCGATGCAAAAGCAGGACGTCACCCTGAAAAAAACGGTGGATGGGGTCCTGGAGGAGCTGAAGTCCGGCGGAACCTACCGGGAAATGATGAAGCGCTGGTTTCCCGACAAGGGCAGCCCGGCCCCCATGCCGGCCATCGATTTTGGCGGTGCCACCGAGGTTTTCCGATTCGGCACCGCCGCGGTCACCGAACCCATGGCTTATTATGATGCGCAGCACCGCGTGGTCGGCTTCGATATCGAATTCGCCGCCTATGTGGCCCGCAAGCTAGGCAAGCGCCTGGAGATCGTCGACATGGAATTCGGGGCCATGCTGCCGGCCTTGATCGCCGGCAAGGTGGACATGGTCGGCGCCGGCCTGTCCATTACCGAGGAGCGCGCCAAAAAGATTCTCTATTCGGAGAGTTACTACCCCAGCGGAATCGCCGTGGTGGTCCGCAGCAGCGTTGGTGCGGCCGCTGCCGTTGCCGCGGTCCCGAAAATGAAGACCCCGGAGGACATACGCGACAAGCGGATCGGGGTGCTCATCGGATCGGTTTACGACGGCTATTCGACCAAAAACTACCCCCAGGCACGGGTGCTGCAATACCAGAATGTGTCCGACCTGCTGATCGCCCTGCTTACGGATAAGGTCGATATCCTGTTCTTCGACCAGGCCTCCGTTCCGGACGTTCTTTCCAAGAATCCGGAGCTGGGGATTCTGGCCAAAGATGTTTTCTCGGTGCCCATCGGCGCCGGCTTCCACTCGGACGCCGATCCGCTGCGGGAGAAGTTCAACGCCTTTCTGAAAGAGATCCGCGCCAACGGCATCTATGCCGACATGGTCCGGCGCTGGATGGAAAAAGGGGTCATGGAGATGCCCGCTCTGCCCGCCCAACCAGCCGGAGGCGTGCTTCGGGCCGGGGTGGTCAACGACCTGGGCATGCCGTTCGGGTTGGTGCATGAAGGCCAGCTGATCGGCTTCGACATCGAACTCTCCTACCGCTTTGCCGCCCATCTCGGCCGGGCTTACGAGCCCGTTCCCATGCCGTTCGGCAGCCTCATCGCTTCGCTTTCCACCGGGAAGATCGACATGATCACCGCCTCGATGTTCGTCACCGAGGAGCGGGAAAAGCAGATCGATTTTTCGGATCCCTACTGCGAGTCCGGCGTGAGCATCATTGCCCGGCTGGACCATATTGAAGCGGCCGGACAGCCCTCCGCCGCCGCCGGCTCCCCGGCGGCTACCCCGGCCGCGGCCGTTCGGAAAACCGTTCTGCAAAGGCTGGCCGACAGCTTTCACAGCAACATCATCCTGGAAAGCCGCTACCTGCTGATCCTGGACGGACTGAAGCTGACCATCCTGATCTCGATCTTCTCCGCCCTCCTCGGAACGGGCATCGGCGCGCTGGTATGCTACATGAGGATGTCCGGAAACCGCCTGCTCTACGCGGCGGCCGGGGTGTACATCTCGCTGCTGCGCGGCATGCCGGTGCTGGTGCTGCTGATGATTATCTATTATATTGTTTTTGCCTCCGTCAACATCAGCCCCTCGCTGGTGGCGGTGATCGCCTTCGGCATGAACTTCGGCGCCTATGTTTCCGAAATGTTCCGCACCTCCATCCAGAGCATCGACAAGGGGCAGACCGAGGCGGGCATTGCCGGCGGGTTCACCTCCGTGCAGACCTTCCTGTTCATCATCGCTCCGCAGGCCCTGCGCCACCTGCTGCCGGTCTACAAAGGAGAGTTCATCTCCCTGGTGAAGATGACCTCCATCGTCGGCTACATCGCCGTCCAGGACCTGACCAAGGCCAGTGATATCATTCGCAGCCGCACTTTCGACGCCTTTTTCCCGCTGATCATGGCGGCGGTGCTGTACATGCTGATCGCCTGGCTGCTGACCCGGGCCCTCAGCACCCTGGAAATTTCCGTCGACCCGAAACGAAGAACCATCCCAAAGCAACCGGAGGCCACCCAATGATCCAGGTCCAGAACCTTTCCAAGCACTTCGGCAGTCTGGTCGTCCTGAAAGACATCAACGCCGACATCCGCAAGGGGGAAGTCATTTCCGTAATCGGCCCGTCCGGCACGGGAAAGAGCACCTTCCTGCGGTGCCTCAACCTGCTGGAGATGCCCACCGGCGGAAGCATCCTGATCGACGGCATTCCGCTGCTCGACCGGCACACCAACGTCCCCAGGCTGCGCCGGAAAATGGGCATGGTGTTTCAGTCCTTCAATCTTTACAACCATCTGACGGTCATCGAAAACCTGTCCATCGGCCCGAGGAAGCTGCTCGGCAAAACCAGGGAGGAAGCGCACCGGAAGGGGATGGAACTGCTCAAGCTGGTGGGGCTGGGCGAGAAAGCCTATGCCTTTCCCGATGAGCTTTCCGGGGGCCAGAAACAGCGCGTAGCCATCGCCCGGTGCATGGCCATGGAGCCGGAGATCCTTCTTTTTGACGAACCCACTTCCGCCCTGGATCCCACCATGGTCAGCGAGGTGCTCGCGGTCATCCGCCGCCTGGCCCGCGAGGGAATGACGATGGTAATCGTTACCCACGAGATGGAGTTTGCACGGAACATTTCCACCCGCGTTTTTTATATGGACGAAGGGTTGATTTACGAGGAGGGATCCTCGGAGCAGATTTTCGACCAGCCGCGGAAGGAAAAGACCCGGGCCTTCCTGCACCGGATCCGCAGCCTGGAGCGGAAAATAAGCAGCCCCGACTACGACCTTTATGCCCTGCAGGCCGAAATGGAGGCCTTCTGCGACAAGCACATGGTCACCAAGCGGGTCGCCGGGTACGCGGTGCACATGACGGAGGAGGTGCTCTGCCTGCAGAAGGATTTTTCCGACGTGCGGATTTCCCTCTCCTATTCGGAGAAGGACGGCAGCCTCGAACTGGAATGCAGCAGCGCGGGGCCAGGGCGGAATCCGCTCGAGGAACCGGGCGAGGAGGAAGAGATCCCCATCCGGCTGATCCGCGCCCGGTGCTCGCAGGTTGATTACCGCTACGAGGGCGGGAAAAACATCCTGACTCTCCTCCTGAAAAAAGAATAACCGCCGGAGGCTTTCGCGGTACAATGAATTACAGAGTGCTTGGAGGCATACATCGCGTAAACAGGAGGCTGTAAATTCCTGCCCGACACCTTTACTCACAGGAGGATGCCATGTGGTGCCCGAATTGCCGATCCGAATATGTCCCGGGGATTCAGGAATGCAGAGAATGCCAGGTGCCTTTAATTGAGTAAGCGCCTGTGCCGGAGGAAGAGCAGCTGGAATACGTCCCCGGCGAATGGACCGAACTGGAAGAGTTTGGCAACGAAGCGATGGCCCGGATGGCCGAGGGGCTGCTGCGGGAAAACGGCATCGAATGCCGCCTGGAAGATGTCTCTTTTCACGCCGGACCGGTCCCCCTGGTTCCCAACCTGACCCGCTTCAAGCTGTGGGTGCCGCCGGATATGCTGGAGGCGGCCGACCGGGTACTGGCCGAAGTGGAAGACAACCCGGGCGTCTGTCCGGTTTGTGGCGCGGAGGTGCCCGACCCGGAAGCCGGCTGCCCGTCTTGCAGCGAGGAACCCCCGGAGGATTCGGAAGAAGCCCCCGGCGCCTGAAGCGTCAAAAGGCCCCTTTTATTCAGTCGCTATCGCTATCGAAAAATAGCGCGTTGCAGTCAGCGAATTACGCCATACCATTACAATTGTGGCTCGTTTCGTTATGACGGCCCGGTAAAAAGTCTGGAACCCCGAAAGGGGTTCCGAATCACAGCCCGGGGTTGCGCCGCATAGGCGCTACCCCGGGTAGGCGGATTTGTTTAAAACCCAGCCCGGAAAGGGCTGCGCAAACACCTGGCATGGCTGGATTGTGCGCAACCCTTTCAGGGTTTTTGCTTATGGGTATCCCTACCCGGGGTAGGCGTGAAGCGCGCCAACCCCGGGCTGCGTTACGAAGCCCTAAAAGGGCTTCCCCCAACGGAAATTCGAAGAGGTAGGACTTTTTACGAGATTATCGGTTATTGTTTCGGGCTCTTTTTTTCCGATTGCGATAGCGACCCGGTGGCACCTGGTTATCGTGCGGCCTCCAGCAGTCGGGCCGGACCGATCCATCCCGACTTCAGCAGCTCCGAATCCGGCTGGTAGAACCGGGCGGTCGTGAAAGTGAACCGTCCGGAGGTGCGGGACTCGCCCCGCAGCAGCCAGTCGGGCCACCGCCCGTTTTTAATCCCGTCGTCAGGCCGCCTCTCATCCCCGATCAGCCGGTTGGGCCACAGGTTGGCCACTTCGATTTCCAGCCTGTTTTTTCCGGGAAGCACCGCCTCCGTGATTTTCACACGGTAGGGGGCACTCCAGACCACACCGAGATCCCTGCCGTTCAGCCGAACCCGTGCCAGGCAGTTTACCTCCCCCAGGTCGAGATAGAGTTCCCGGTTTTTCGCCTTAATGTCCTCCGACAGGTCCAGCTCCCGGCGGTAGCGGGCGATGCCGGAATAGTAGCGAATTCCCTCGTCCCGGCTCCGGGTCCAGTCTTCCAGCCGCGGAAAAACCACTTCCCCGGGGCCTCCTTGGCGGGGATCAAAAGACACTTCCCAGGGCCCGGCAATCCCGGCAAGCTCCGTCAGCGCCGGAAAATTGGACTTCCCCGGACCGGCCTTGACTCGCGTTTCTTTTCCCTGAAAAACAACAAAATAGCTCTGGAAGGCTTCGAAGGAAAGCGGTATCTGCGTGATTTCCTTTTTTCGCCGGTAATCGGCCAGCGGCCGGATTTCGCCGGTCATCGGATCCCACAGCTCCGGCTCACCGCGGCTGGCGCGAAAGGCGCAGACGGAGCTGACCGGAGAGCCGGTGGCGTTGGAAACGAAGAACAGATCCCCGAAGGAGTGAGAGTGATGGGCGTAGCGGAGGGAATCCCCGGCTTGAAAAGCCTCTGCCATACCCAGGCTGCGCAGCAGCGAGGCAGTCATCTCGTAATCCGGGTAAAGCTCGGTGCCGGCAATTCCGGAAAGAGCTTCCCCCCAGAACACTTTACCCTGGCCGAAGGAGCGGGCAGCCAGACCGGAAGGCACAGCGGAGCCACCCCAGATGTCCTTCACCATGGCCGCCAGTTTCAGGTCGCCTTCCGGGCCATCGGCCAGACTGGGGGATTTCCCGGGAGGATTGCCCAGGATGGAGGCGCCGGCGCGGACCAGCATTCCGATTTTTTCCAGCAGTCCGGGAGTCATTGTCTGGCTGGCCGGCAGCACCAGCAGGCGGTAGGATGCCCCGGACGGGAAAACGATTTTCCCGGCGCGGACCGTGGCGGCGCGCAGCTGGGAAGGAGCGCACCCGTCGAAATTAAATCCCCGCCGGTCCGGCAGCGCCTCCTCTCCACGCAGCGCCGAGGCCGGGGCGCGAAAAACCTGCGGGGCCCCTTCGGGAGTGAGGTAGAGCAGGTCGGCCACCGGCCGGCCCTGCTGAAGAAGGAACTGGCAACGGGAGATATAACGGTGGTAGCCGTCGGCCATGGGCCACCAGGTCTGGCTGCGGTCGTGATGCACGCCGTAAGGCCCCATGGTCATACCCGGCTTGAGGCTCTCTGGAAGAAACTGATGCTGGAAGGTGTGATAAACCAACCGGTTGATGCCGGCTGCGAAAGCCCAGTCTCCCTGGTTTTTCATCGATCCGGGATATTGCCGCCAGGCGTCCTTGTGGGCGGTAAAGGCTTCCGCCGCTACTACTTTTTTTCCTTCGATATGGGCGATGGAAGCGGCCTGCAGGCAGCTCCAGGCGCTATTGAAGCCATATCCCTTGCTCCAGAACTCGGCCATGGGCACATCCGCCAGAGCCCCCAGCTCCATGTCGGCCGTCGGATTCATATCATAAGGCTCGATGGAAAGCCCGAGATTGTATTTCTGCCCGTAGGCCTTGAGCTGCCCGGCATGATTTTCGATAACCAGCTCCTGGGCGGTCTGCCGCAGATCCCAGAGAAACCGCTCGCTCTTTTCCAGGCTCTCCACGGCATATCCCGCGTAAACCGGGTAATACGGAAGGGGATCGTATCCGCGGCGCTTCCGGAACTCCTCGCGGAAATGGCGGCTCCAGTTCTGCGCTCCCATTTCCCAGCTGTCCATGTGCAGCATTTTCAAGCCGCCGGGAAGCTCTTTCCGCGGCAGGCCGGTTTTGCGCAGCAGCCGGCCGGTAAAGCTTTCGAGGTGGGACATCAGGGCTTCTCTGTCGAATTTATCCGCCTCAAATCCCAGTCCCGGCGCCGGGGCGGGACGGGTGACCGCCCCGTTGTTGCGGCTCCCCAGCCGCAGGATGGTCCAGGAGCCACCCGGAACCTCCCACTCCAGCGTGCCGTCATCTTTCAGGCTGCGGGTCAGGTCGACCAGCCGGTCGCTGGGAATGATGGCATCTTTCGGCGGCTCGTCATAACCGGCCAGGGATGGCAGAAACGGCTTGACGCCGGCCACCGAAGTGTAAGGCGCCCGGTAGTAGAGCGCCTTTTCGTCCACGTCCTGAATCCGGAAGCCGCCGGCGGGGGTCGGGAAGGCCAGCACCGCCACGTCTTCATAGTAATCGAGCCACTGCTTTTTCAGCTCGGGAGTCAGCGTTCTCTCCCCGAAATAGGGCTTCCTGGGCGCCGGCTTCGGGAGAGCGATCACCTGGCGGCTGCCGCCGTTAACCGAAACGCCGGAAGCAACCAGGTGCTTCATCGATTGTGCGCCCGATACCCAGGGCCCTCCGCTTCCTGTCCAGCCGGGCCCCACGCCCAGAGTGATGGCGATGCCCAGCCTCTCCGCTTCACGAACCGCATGGACAAAATGTTCCTGCCACTCCTCGCTCAGAAAATCAACCTTGCCCCGAGGAATGCCGACATTGACCTCCAGAAAGACCAGGTTTCCGATTCCCGCTTCCTTCATCGATTCCAGGTCGGCGGTCATAGCCGCTTTGGAAAGGTTGCCGTCCATGAAATACCAGTAGACTCCCGGTCGGGAGGATTCGGGAGGACTTGCGAATCCCTGCCGGAGACGATTCAAATCCGTATCCGCGCCCTCCGGGAAGGCAGCAATCCCAGTCGGGCCGGCCAGGGCCAGCCCCAGAAATAACAGCATCCGATTCCACTGCTCTCTCACGTCGTCTCTCTCCTTGTTTCTTCCTGCCGTTGGCCCCTGATTTCTATGCACATTGTAATCGATCTTTCGTGCGGAGCATACCGCGGCTGCCAAAGGTATAATCCTGGCGGCGATTATTATCGGGACAAGCGGATCCATCATCCCGGCGCAAGCCGGAATTCCAGGGAGGAATCGAAAATGAAACATACACTGGCCTGGGCCGCCGCGCTTTTTACCATGGTCGCCGGCCTGCCGGCTGCGGCCACCATGCGCCTGGACTACTTCCACACCGGGAACGCCGCCCATGAAATCTTCAGTCTGGACGGCATTTCCGTAGAGCCGCTGCCCTGGCCGGGCCGCGCCGCACGGAACGTGGACGATTCCAACCTGGGCAAGTATCTCTTCGAGGTGCTCGACCGCCGGACGAACCGGGTGATCTATTCCCGGGGATTTGCCTCGATTTTCGGGGAATGGGAAACAACCGACGAAGCCAAAGCCGTGCATCGCACCTTCCATGAGTCGCTGCGCTTTCCCGAGCCGGAAGGCGAGGTCCAGGTGGTGCTCAAGAAGCGCGGCGAGTCGAACGCCTTCCGTGAGATCTGGTCCGTGCTCGTCGACCCGGCAGACATGTTCGTGGACCGTTCCCGCGGCACACCCCCGGCGACCCTCCTGCCCCTGGAGAAGAACGGCCCTCCGGCCGAAAAGGTTGACCTGCTGATCCTCGGCGACGGATTTACCGCTGCGGAGAGCGGCAAATTCGAAAAGGACGCCCGGCGCCTTGTGGAGCTGCTGTTTGCCGTCTCCCCTTTCCGGGAGCGCCGCCACGATTTCAACGTCTGGGGCCTGTGTCCGTCTTCGGCCGAATCGGGAATTTCCCGCCCCTCTACCGGCATCTACCGACAGTCGCCCGCCGGTGCCACGTATGACGCCTTCGGCTCGGAGCGTTATGTCCTGACGTTTGACAACCGCTCCTTCCGCCGGATCGCCTCGTTCGCCCCCTACGAATTTGTGGAGATCCTGGTCAACAGCCGCACCTATGGCGGCGGCGGCATCTTCGGTCTTTACGCCACCGTGGCTGCCGACAGCCACTGGTCCCCCTACATTTTCATCCATGAATTCGGTCACCACTTTGCCGGCCTGGCCGACGAGTACTACACCTCCGATGTTGCTTATGTTGCGCCGCTCCGACTGCAGGAACCCTGGGAACCGAACGTGACCGCCGAGCCGCAGCGCGATCGGCTGAAATGGAAAGAGCTTCTCACGGCGGATATTCCGCTGCCGACGCCCTGGGGAAAGGAAGCGTTCGAAATCTATTCCCGCGAGATCCAGCAAAAGCGCCGCGAGCTCCGGGCCATGCGCCGTCCGGAGGAGGAGATGGACGCTCTTTTCCGCCGGGAGCAGGAGCACGAAAGCCGCCTGCTCGGATCGGAAAAATACGCAGGCCGGACCGGGGCCTTTGAGGGGGCCATGTATCAAGCCAAGGGGTACTTCCGCTCCGAGGCCGACTGCATCATGTTCACCCGCGACCCGGTTCCCTTCTGTCGCGTCTGCCGCAAGGCGATCGACCGGGTGATCGACCTGTACACCCGTTGATTTCCTTTGACTTTTTACCGATTTGGCAGGGAAGAAGAAGGTTTAAATGAATACCCGACCCGGCAATTAATTGCCGGGCTGCAATCTTGCCGTCCCTTACGGGACTTTGCCTCGGGATAAATGAAATTTCAACTTATTGCGAGATTATCCGGGAAGAGGGAGCTCCCTTCCAGGTAGACAGGCAGGCTGGCTATCCCTCGAATCCCCGATGGGCACGCGAACGCGACTTGCCGAAGCTATCCGCCATGAGCATGGCGTCGAGAACCTTTTCCGGAGTGATCCGACCGGCTTCGTGGTGGATGCCCTCCGCCGGAGCACAGGCTTTTTCCGCAGCCATCCTGATGTGGCTGCGGTCCGGATTCGGCAATCCGATCTGAGCCAAGGTGGTCGGCAATCCGACCCGCTCGCAAAAACCGTACACTTCTTCGATCTGCCGCGGCGCGGCGTCGGTCAGGAAAAGGCCGGTCAGGGTTCCAAAGGCCACTTTCTCCCCGTGATAACAGGAGTGCGTTTCTTCCAGTGCGGTGAGCCCGTTGTGAACCGAATGGGCCGCGGCCAGGCCGGAACTTTCGAATCCGATGCCGCTCAGCAGAATGTTGGCCTCGATGATGTGATCCAGAGCCGCTGTGACCAGGTGGTTTTCACAGGCGATCCGGGCGGAGTGGCCATAAGTCATCAGGGTATCATAACAGAGCCGGGCCAGGGCCAGTCCGGTCAGAGTGCTGATTCCGGCACATTCGTTGGAAGACTGAGTCCGCCGGCAGGATTCCGCCTCGAACCAGGTGGCCAGGGCGTCCCCCATTCCGGCTACCAGGAAGCGGCTGGGAGCATCGGCGATGATCCGGCTGTCGACCAGCACCACCTGGGGATTCATTTTCTGATAGGCCACCGCCTCAAAGACCCCGCTTTCGGAATAGATGACCGCACAACCGCTGCAGGGGGCATCCGTGGAAGCGATCGTCGGAACGATAATCACCTGGATGCCGGTGCGGTCTGCGGCAATTTTTGCGGTATCGATGACCTTTCCGCCGCCCATGCCGATGACGATGTCCGCCTCTTCCTGGCGGATCCGCTCCACCAGCCGGCCCAATTCCGCTTCGCAGCATTCTCCGCGGAAAAGCTCCACGGGCAGGGCCGCCTCTTTCCACCGGTCGGCATAAGCCGGGAGGATTTTCTCCCGCCCGGTCGGCGAGGTGAGGATCAGTCCTTTTTTCCCCAGCAGGCGCACCAGCTGAGGCAGTTCGCCGAGCGCTCCTTCTCCTTGAATATATTTCCCCGGAAAAACGGCCTTCAAAAACATAGCTCCGCTCCTTTTCTTTTAAATTCTGTCGGAAATTCTATCGGCTCTGCCACCGGCTGTCAAAGAACCGAAGTGCTACAGGCCCAGCAGGAAATCCGGCAGGATGGTTTTTACCATGCGGTAGATGCTGACGGGCACCGAAAAGGTGACCGGCTTGGTACGCTTCAGATCCGCATATTCCGTGGGGTTCCGATAAATGAGGTACTTCCGGGGGTGCGCGGTCAGCCGGTCCTCCCCGAGCAGGCTAAAGGCGCTGTGGTCCGCAATCCACAGGTCGGCTGCGCCCAGCTGCAGATCGCTGACCACCGGCAGGAAGGGGCACAAATCCCGGAACTGATCCTCCAGGAAATACTGCAGGGGCTTGTCCTCCAGCACAATATTGACCCGCGGTAGCGCCCCCGACCGCAGCCCCGCGGACCCGCCGCCCTCCTTTTCCGCCTTCATCACCGCCAGCAGGCCTTCCAGTGCCGGGAATTTTTTCAGCAAGGTGGCCAGGGCCTCCTGCCCCCCCTCTTCCTCGCGGGAATAAACGGGCCAGAGCCTTTTCAGCACCGCGGTGCAGCGCAGAAGGAAAGCCAGCGGCTGGTCCCGCAGGAGATCTTCCAGGACCGTAAAATTGAGCGGGGATATTTTCAGACAGACGTCGATATCCCGGTAAACATTCTCCATCTGCCGCACTTCCTCCTGCAGAAGGTTGGCTGCGTCCCGCGCCGATTTCAGGACCGCATGCTCCTGCGGGGACATCGACTGCTGCCGACGCTCCTGCAGCAGGTTCAACCCCTCCTGGATCGAGCGGACCGACGTCTGGTGCAGGGCTTTCAGGCTTTTCAGAATTTTCAGGCAGTGGGTCAGGCCTTCCGACTGTCCGGGTTCCAGCATCAGCTCTACGAACCGGATCATGTTTTCGCGGGATCGCAGGGAAAGCACGGGCTCCATGGCCGCCAGTCCGGCCAGTGCCGCGCCCTGCCGCTCCTCGTGCGCCGCCAGGCTCTCCAGGAAGCACTCTTTCTGCAGGCAGGAAGTGAGGGCGGCGAAGGGAAACAGCTGCATCAGAACGTGGAAGTAGGCCCCTCCCTGCCGGAAATGAGACCCCACCTGCTCCGGATCAAAGAGAATCGGTTCCGCCTCCCGGTCCCGGAAGGCGCACACCAGGTCCATGGCTTTGGATTTCAGAGGAGCGTCGGCCGATTGCAGAAAACGAAACAGGAGATCCCGAAACCGGGGATAACTGCCGGCGGTTATATTGTTCAGAATGAGGATCTGCTGCTCCTGGGTCTGCTCCTCGAGGTGCACGGCCATGAAGGAAACGCCGAATTCGTTTTTCATGAGAGCCGCCAGGGCCTTTTCCGTCATTTCGCCGCCCTGCCGGTATTCGCTGAGGAGAAATTCACCGGCGGCCGACACCGGGGCCAGCTTTTCCAGAAGCCCCTCGCGCAGCTCGGGCTTTTGCCGGTAGGCATCCAGCACCAGGGGCAGAAACCGGTTATCCGGAGCGGCCAGAAGGAACCCAAGACATTTTTCCTGCAGCAACCGGCTCCCGATCCCGGAAAACCGGTGATACAGATCTTCCCCAACTTCGGCCGCCAGAAAAGGAAACCGCTGCAGATAACGCCGGTAGGCTTCGGCCAGAACAACTTTTCTCTGCATCTCCTCCGGCTCTTCGGGAGAAACGGCCGGGGATGTCAGCTGGTTCATCAGGAAAGGAAACAGCATAGGGTTGGCATTTTTATCGTCCATGTCGCATAGAATCTCGAAGGCTCCCTCCCGCAGGCTGGGAAGCGGGTGAGCCAGGTACCGCCGGAAGACGGGCACCTGCTCGGCCTTGAGGTGCTTGTGCAGCAGCGGTAGCACCGCCTGAACCGCGGAACGGTCCTCTCCGCAGGACAGAAACCTTTCTATGAGCACCAGGCCGGGATGCTTCTGCCGGATCCGGTTCACCTCCGAGCCCACCAGGTCTTTCAGAATGGAATTGGTTTGCAGATCCTTCAGCTTGAGAAGCTCCTGCAAGGCATCGATGTTCTCGTACTTGGAGAGAAGCAGGAGGGTTTCCTTTTTATCCTTGACATTGGAAAGCAGGCCTGCCAGCCGGCTCAGAACCGGAACCAGATCCAGCCTGGGGTAGCCCTGCAGCCACCGCATCAGGTGGACCTTATCGTAATCGTCCAGCTCCGCAGAAAGTACCAGGTCGCTGATTTCCGTCTGGCTTTCCGCCGTCGGATCGCTCAAACGCCGGTTGAGATTTTGAATGGTGGCCTGTCCGGCGTTCCGGACGTAGTCGATCAGCATCTGCCGCAAGGAGCCCATTGTCGCCGGCGGCTCGGAAGGCTTCGGAGAGGGGGATATCGGATGAGCGGCCTCTTCCTGGGATGCCCGGGGGGAACCAGACGCGCTTTTAGGCTCCGCAAGATTCAGCCCTTGCAGGAGCGAGAGCGTCTTTTCCCGATTCACCGGCCGCAGCAGGAGTCCGACACAGCGGTTCCGCACCGCTTTCAGAATTTCCTCCTGCCCGCCCTGCGCAGCGACGGCAATGGTCCGGGCCGGGGGCAAACCGCTATGCGTTTCCACCTGGCGCATCTGTCGCAGCAGATCATACCCTGCGATATCCTTCAATTCGAGGTCCAGCGTTACCAGCACGAACGGGTCGTTTTCCAGGACGGCCTGCCCGAATCGCTGCAAAGCCTCCTGTCCGGAGGAGACAGACTCGCATGAACCGAAGGAGGAGAGGACCTCCGCCAGCTTTTTCCTGGTAAACAGGTCATGATCAACGATCAGTATGCGCATGGTACCCCGTCTGTTCTTTCCCTTTCATTGCAAAACCGTCGTATCTGATGAAGGCCCAAAAAGTCCGAAAAACAGGAAGTCAGAATGCAGTAGCCGGAATCCAGAATAGAAAAAGACATTTTTCTGCAGGTTACCCCTATTCTTCACCTCCCGCTGGAATTCCCTGATGGCAGGCGTAGCAGGCACCAGCCGGTTCAGCTCTCCGGCCCGGTCGATGACGGCAAGATTGTGGAGAGGCAACAGCCTTTTTAACTCTTCCATGAGAGCTCCCCGCTTTTCGCGATCGGGCTCCCGGCCCGTTGTTTCCTCTGCCTGAGCCTCGGGCTCCGGCCCCTGGCCCGATTGCTTCCAAGGGACCGGAAGGGATTTTTTCATTTCCGCAAACTGAGCCCGGATCTTGCTCTCCGATTGCTTCTTCCCGGTAATGTCGTCGTAAATCACGTAGACGCTGGAGCATGTCTCCTGCCAGGAATCCTTCAGCGGAATGGCCGTGATCTGCAGCCAACGGTGGCTGTCATGGATGGGATGATAGACCCCCATTATGGACGGACCGACATTCTCCCCGCTGCGCAAGGCGCCCATTGAAGGATGATCCTCATACGGCATCGGAGTACCGTCCTCGTAAATGCTCTTCCAGCAGGGATCCCCGGAAGTTTTCCCCAGCAGCTGGCTCAAGGGGTACCCGAGGATATTGCCGGCGGCCGGATTGGCCGATCGTATGGTGCCCTCCGCATCCTGGTAAACAACCCCCTGCACCATGGTCTCGAAAAGTCGTCGATGGTCTTCTTCCCTTTGCCGAACCTCGGAGCTCTGCTTATCCAGAAATCCCTGCGCCAGCAGCAGGGTCTGCTCCCGCCGCAACCGGGAGCAGATTTCCAGCAGGTATTTCGGCTCGAAGGGTTTGCGCACGCAGGCCGCGGCTCCCTTCCGAACCCAATCAAGGGCCAGCTCCGGCTCGGAGTCGACGGTCATCATGGCATTGATCCACTCCAGGAATACCGTGCTGTCCAGGGGATAGGGAAAGAAGGCCTCGGCACCCAGATCCCGGGCCATGCGCCGGGTTTCATCCCAGGCAAAGGTGGCGAAAATTACCATGATAGGGACGCTGTTAAAGGCACGGTATTCGGCGGAGTGCAGGCATCGGCAGAATTGCCAGCCATCCATTCCGGGCATGCTGAGATCGGTGATCACCAGGGCCGGCGGACTGGCTGGATCCATGGCCTGCAGCGCTTCTTCCGCGGTGAGGAAGGGACGAGGATGAAGGCCGGCTTTGGAAACCAGGCGCTCCAGCAGGAAAAGCTGCCCAGGATCGTCATTCACCACGAAGGCATCGGCAGATCGGAAACCCACAATCTACTTCTCACTTTTCTGGAAAGATATTTTCTAACCTATGAGCGATGAACGCTTTTCTACTGATCAGCGGCTGGCTTGGATTGTAAGCGCTGTGTGGCCGGAGTGTCAAGATTATAAGCGGGAAAAGGCGGTGAGCAAATGCGGCAACCGCTCCCAGGTGGCAGATCGGCGGCACAGCCATACCCACCCTCGGCCTCCGGTTGTTCCGGCTTTACACTCCCGGATCGATATCGTACAATGGGCCCATGATTTCAGGTTGCCAGGAGCAGCAATGAGCAGGCCATCATTCCCAAGCGGTTTCCTGACCGCATTCCGCCAGGATGTTTCCCATCTATGACCTTCGAAAATTACCGGCAGAAAGAGACCGTCGCCCTCGTTTACACCGGGGAAGGCAAAGGAAAAACCAGCGCCAGCCTGGGTCTTATGGCCCGGGCCCTGGGGCACGGCTGGTCGGTGGCTTTCCTTCAGTTCATCAAGCACTGGCAGGTCGGGGAGCACGATTTTATTCAGAAAATTCAGCCCCTGTTCGGAGCGCAGCTGCACTTTTACAAGGGAGGCAGGGGCTTCTATAACGCCGGTGAAATCAGCGCCGCCAACATCCCCGAGCAGGAGCACCGCGACGCCGCGGAAAGAACCTACCTCGAAGCAATGGCATGCGCCCGGAGCGGAAACTTCCAGCTGGTCATCTGCGATGAGATGAGCAACGCGGTGCACGACGGCCTGCTGAAGGAGGAAGCGCTGGAGGCGGTCCTCCGCGAACGTCATGAAAGAACTTCGATCTGCATCACCGGCCGCTATTTTCCGGAGAGGCTGCTGCCCCTGGTCGATATCGCCACCCACATGTCCAAGATCAAGCACCATTTCGACGATCGGTTCCTGGCCAATCCCGGCATCGATTACTGAAAGACGATGGTCCGGCAATAAGTCCCTCTCCCCGTCCCGACTGTGCGGATCGCTTCTTTCCTCCTTCCTGATCTTCCTGTCTTCCTGTGAAATGAAGGGAGCTTACAGGAAGAAAGAAAGAGCGGGAAGAAAGCCAATATGGCTTGTCGTCAGCAGACGGGAACTTGTTACAGCCCCCTTGCAGGTCTCAGGAGCGCAAGAAAGCAAGGATTCTTTCTTCCAGCCAGTAGGACGGCTTCCAGGGAAGGCCCCCGGACACAAAGCCCACATGACCACCCCGGCGGCTCAGCTCCAGCACAATGCCCGGACCGAGCTCGTGTTCAAAAGGAACGCTCTCGGTAAACAGAAACGGGTCGTCCTCGGCGTGCAGGATCAGCGTACGAACCGCAATCTGCGGCAGGTACCCCCGGCAGCTGGCCCGGCTGTAATAGTCGTAGGCCCCGCGGAATCCGCACAGGGGTGCCGTAACCTGATCGTCAAACCGGTTGAAATCGCCAATGGAACCGACATCCACGGCCAGCGGGCCGTTCGTGCCGGCATACTTGCCGAAATAGCTCCGCTTGAGCCGCCCCAGGAGGTAGGACCGGTAGCCGCGCGATAGCCCCATGTTCAGCCGGAGCATGGCGTCGCGAAGCACGAAGGGAACCGAAACCGCCACGGCGGCATTCAGCCGGGGGGCCTCCGGATCGGATGGCGGCCTATCCCCTCGCTCTCCCAGATATTTCAGCAGCATGTTGGCCCCCAGGGAAAATCCGACGGCGGCCATCGCAGCGCCCTGGGGATCCCGGGCCAGAAAGGAGAGCACCTCATGCAGATCCTCGCTGGCCCCGGAGTGGTAGCTGCGCGTGAGCCGGTTGGGCTCTCCGGAACATCCCCGCAGGTGCATGAAAACGGGCGTATAGCCGGCAAGACTCAATGCCTCCAGCAAGGTTCCCGCATAATGGGATTTCAGGTTCCCTTCCAGCCCATGAATCACCACCACCCGCGGCCCCTTTTCCGGCCCGACCGACAAGTCGATGAAATCGCCGTCGGCAAGTTCCACGCGCCGCCGGTGGAGGCGCAGTCGGGGGCGTCGCCGGAAAAGGCTGGGCCAGACCGTCTGCAAATGAGAGCCGGGAAGCCACCAGGCCGCCTGAAAGGAGCTGGAAACAATGCGGCCCATGGCTTATCGTTCCATCACCGGTTGGTGGTGCAATCGTTTCCCCCGATGGTTCGCGACCCGGGTTCGGGGCGTTCGCCGATGGACTTCCATTCCGTTCTATCGGGAGGGGCCCATGGCCGGCGGAGGGGTTTCCAGCCATTTCAGGTTGAAGCGGTAGTAGTTGATGCTGGAAATGAGGTGGATGCGCCCGTCGCGCGACTGGCAGATGGCCATGTAGCCGCGCGGTTCGGCGTTTTCGCGGTTCAGGACGAACCGGGAGCGCGCATCCAGTGTATCCACTTCCCTTCCCGGACCGTCGTCGCTGACCGGCCGCACCCGGGGCCAGGTCCGGCCTTCGTCAAAAGATACAGCGGCAAACAGCCCGCGAACCGGGCGCTGCCTGCCCCCCTGGTCCGTGACTGTCACCGGCTCGGTGGCAAAGCTCACCAGCAGAATCGGCCCCTCCTTCAGGCGGAGCAGTACCAGGCGCTGGCCGCCGCTGATGGGCGGCCAGGGAGAGGCCGAATACCGCCAGGTCCGCCCCAGGTCCGAAGACAGGCTCTGCGGCATCTTGCCGCCGATATTCTGATCCCGGCCGAAAGCCAGCAGGCTTCCGTCCTTGAGCTGGACGCATCCGGCATGAATGCCGGCAATGGTTCCGCCGGTTTCGCCCCACGTCTGCCCGTTATCCCGGCTGATCAGCAGCGCGGAGCCCGCGCTGCCCCCGGGGCCGGCATCCGCGGTCATCAGGATGGCGCCATCACGGGTCCGGATCACATTGGGAATCAGCTGCTGGCGGATGGAGTGCTCGGGAAGGATCAGCCGGGCCGGGGACCAGGTGGCTCCGCTGTCGGTGGAGGTACGCAGGATGACCGCCAGCGGTCCCCAGGTGGCCGCCGTGGAAAGGCTGTTGAAATGAAAGAGAGTCTTTTTCCCGTCAAACCATAGCGCCGGGGCGTGATCGTTGCGGTCCGGCGCGTCCCAGAAAGGAGAGGCCGGCTCCCATTGGTCCGATCCCCGGCGCAAACGGCTGGCGGCCATGGCCAGCTCCCGCCCCCTCTCCGTAACGGTGGTGTACCAGATGGCCAGAATGTCGCCGTTAGGGCACTCGGCAATGCCCGCGTCATGGTTGTGATTCGAGAAGAGCGGGCCTTCCGAGCCGGCAGGAATCTTCACATAGGGGACCGGGCCGAAAAACTGCGGTCTGTTTTTTTCCGCCCGCGCCGCGCCGCCATCCGATGCCTTCTGCGTCACGTTTCGCTGGTAGGCCGCAGGCTCCACTGCGGGCAGCGGGCGACCCGCCGGCGCTTCTCCCAGAGCCACCCGCAACCCGATCATCCAGTGCTTGTCCTCGGGCAGGGTGCCCATGCGGTTGGCCGACCGCATGTAGAAAGCGAAGGTCGAGTGACTGCCGCCGCGGGTCACTTTGAAATCGCCCGCGGCACGGCCAACCGGGTCGGTCTGTTCTCCGGCGGCATAAGGACCGTACCAGTCCTCGCACCACTCTTCCACATTCCCGTACATATCGAACAGCCCCCAGGGATTCGGAGGTTTGCGGCCGACATGGAGCAGAGCCACATTATCCCTTCCCTGACTTCGCCCCGGGGCCGGGTACCAGCTGTTGTCCGGCTTCTGGAGATACACCCCGGGCAAAGTATCTCCGGTAGAAAAGGCGGTGGGGGTGCCGGCGCGCGCCGCGTACTCCCATTCGGCCTCGGTCGGCAGGCGGTAGGGCAAACCTTCCTTCTGCGAGAGCCACTCGCAGAAGGCCTTTGCCTCCCGCCAGCTCACAAAGACCACCGCCTCGTCCGGATCGATGGAAAATCCGAACTTGCCGCGAAAGTTGACATGGCGGGGATCGAAGCGCTCATACTGCTCGTTTGTGACCTCGGAAACGCCCAGGTAATAAGGCCGTGTCAGGCGAACCGGGTGAACCGGCCGCTCGTCATAGTCGCCGGTGGCCGGCAGCCATACGGCCCGCTTGCCGTCTCCTTCGGTGACCTTGAGAACGGAATCCGCCAGGGCGCGATCGTTCCCCATGAGAAAGGTACCCGGCTCCAGGCGCACGAACTCCATTCCCACGCTGTTCGTAAAGCGCTTTTCCACGGGGAGATCCGCACCCGGCAGCGATGCCAGAAAGAGGGCAAGCATGGCCGCCCGTATGGTTGTCCGATTCATCGTCCTATTCATCCGCGCTCCTTCCATGAATAATGGTTTTTCGGCATGATCCCAATTATAGGAATTTGACCGCTTCCTTGCAATCCGGACTCTTGCCGCCGTATTTTTCAAGATATAATCCTGCGAGGTGAAAAAATCATGACTCTAAAAATGTCCTTCCCGACTGCCTTCTGCCGCCTGACGATCGCATTGCTGCTTTTTCTTTGTTGCTCTCCTTCCCTTCGGGCGCAGGAAGAGCGCGAGTCCCGCAACCCCATGCGGCCGGTCATCCGCGGCCGCCAGTACGCCGTATCCTCGATGAAGCCGGAAGCCACCCGGGCCGCCGTGCAGATCCTGGAAGCCGGGGGGAACGGATTCGATGCGGTGGTCGCCGGGCAGGCGGTGCTGGGAATTGCGGACGCCGCCATGAACGGGGTTGGCAGCGACGCGGTGATCCTGGTGTATGACAGCAAGGCTCAAAAAGTGGTCTCCATCAATGCCGAAGGCACCGCCCCGCGACTGGCGACCATCGAATGGTACCGGAAGAACCAGGACGGGAAACTGCCGGACAGCGACGGACTGCTGGCCGGCACGGTCCCCGGGGTGGTGGACGCCTGGTACCTTCTCCTGGACCGTTGGGGAACCATGACCTTCGCCCAGGTCCTGGAGCCGGCCATCGATATGGCCGAAAACGGATTCCCCATCGGGGACGCGCTGGCCCGGACCATCGCCGGGTCGCGGAAACTGCGCAAGTATCCGAGCAGCATGAAGGTGTATTACCCCGACGGTTCGGCTCCCAAAGCGGGAACCCTGTTCCGCAACCCGGACCTGGCCCGGCTGCTCCGCAAGCTGGTGGAAGCCGAAAGGCAGAATGCCTCCCGCGGGCGCCACGAAGCCCTGAAGGCCGCCCGCGACCGTTTCTACCAGGGGGACATCGCCCGTTCCCTGGCGGAGTTTTCCGAACAGAACGGAGGGCTGTTCCGCTACGAGGATTTCGCTTCCTACACCGCCAAGTTCGAAGAACCGGTCCACATCGATTACCGCGGCTACCGCGTATACAAAAACGCTTCCGCCACCCAGGGGCCGGCGGAGCTCTTCGCCCTGAACATTCTGGAAGGCTTCCCATTGCACACCATGGGCCATAACAGCCATCCTTACATCCATGCCAGCATCGAGGCCATCAAGCTGGCCATGGCCGACCGGGAGAAATTCCTGGGAGACATGGACTTCATCCGCATCCCCTATGCCGGGCTTCTCTCCAAGGAGTACGCCGCCGAGCGCCGCCGGCTGATCGACCCGGAAAAGGCCAGCCTCGAGCTGCGGCCCGGCGATCCGTCCAAATTCAATCCGGGAGTCTCCTTTCTGGACCGCAAGGTCACCGCCCATACCGAAGGGAGCGCGGAGCATGCCGGCGACACCAGCTACATCGCCGTGGTCGACCGGGACCGCAACATGATCAGCTTCGAGCCCAGCCTGCACAGCGCCTTCGGAACCGGAGTGGTCATGGGGGACAACGGCTTTATCTTCAACTGCCGGGGCGACTATTTCACCCTCACCCCGGGCGAAGCCAATTCCCTGGAACCGGGCAAGCGCCCGCGCAGCACGCTGCAGAGCACCCTGGTGATGAAGGACGGAAAGCCGCACATGATCATGGGCAGCCCCGGCGGGGACGACCAGGTCATGCGCACCATGCAGACCCTGCTGAACATGATCGATTTCGGCATGGACGTCCAGAAGGCCATCGAGGCGCCGCGCTGGTCGACCACCAGCTTCCCGGCCTCCCCCTTTCCTCATACCATGTACCCCGGCCAGGCTTCCGTGGAATCCCGGATACCGGAAGCGGTGCGCAGCGCCCTGCTGGCCCGCGGCCACAAGCTGAGCGTCTCTTCGCCCTGGTCGATGGGTTCCAACGCGGCCATCGTTGTCGATCTGCAGACCGGACTATTGAGCGCCGGAGCCGATCCGCGGGTCGAGGCCTACGCCTGGGCCCGCTAGAGCCGGTTATGTCCGCCAGGGCGAAAACCCCGTCCACCCAGGCGGTGCGCGTATTGCGCTCGGCGGGAGTGGATTTTTCCGATCA
The DNA here is from genome assembly GCA_903847975.1 of uncultured Acidobacteriota bacterium. GTDB lineage: Bacteria > Acidobacteriota > UBA6911 > CAINFC01 > CAINFC01 > CAINFC01. Next base: position 32,611 of record CAINFC010000192.1, read on the forward strand.
CTTCTACGCCTATGAGGACCGCGGCGGCACCCGCGTCTCCTCCGAGCAGTTGGGAGTAAACGAGCACCAGGTGGTCAAGACGCTGGTCATGGAAGACGAGCGGTCGCAGGCCTTTCTGGTGCTGATGCACGGCGACTGCGAGGTTTCTGTCAAGGAGCTGGCCCGGCTGCGCGGGGTGAAGACCGTGCGGCCCTGCACTCCGGAGACAGCCCAGCGGCACACCGGCTACCTGGTCGGAGGAACCTCTCCTTTCGGCACCCGGCAGCCCCTGCCGGTCTACATGGAGCGCTCCATCCTGAGCCTGCCCCGCATCCATATTAATGGCGGACGCCGCGGCTACCTGGTAGGAATCGACCCCCGGGAGGCCGTCCGGCTGCTGCAGCCGGTTCTGGTGGACGTGGCTGTCTAAAGCATAAAATTCTTGCGCTGCAGATCCAGCAGGGGTTCATTCAGGAATTCGACCACCCCGTGCAGCCGGCGGAAGCGGGACAGCACTTCCTTCACGGCGGCTGCGCTGCGAGCCAGGCCGGGATCCAGTTCGCGCCAGAAGTACCATTGCTTGAAGCGCACCCATTCGGCAGCGGGATGATCGGCCGGAAATCCGCCGGGCACCCGCCTGAGCTGGTTCCCCAGCAGCGGGCCCATGGCCTTGCGCAGTCCGGGATGGCCGACCAGCCCGGCAAAGCGCTCATGGTGAACCATCAGGTATTTGCGTATGGCCCGCAGGTATTCCGGCGTGGGCATGTAGATACCCCCGGCCAGTCCCAGGTACTGCGGAGTCAGCTCCATGTAAAAAGCGGCCGCCGATTTATTTCCCAGGCCGGAATGAAAAAAGAGAGCGCCGATGTTGGTCTTGTAGGGAGTTTTGTCCTCGCTGAAGCGCGTGTCCCGGTAGATGCGGTAGATGGCCGATTTGGCCGGGGTCGCATAGGCAAAAGCGAATTCCTGCAGCCCTGCGGAAATATCCTCGACAAACAGTTCCATCGGCGCCCGGACCTTTTCCAGAAAAAGCGTCTTGTGCGCCTGAAACCAGGGCCGGTTGTTGTTTTCTTCCAGCTGCCGAAAGAATTCGAATGCCTCCTCCGGCATTCCCTGAAACGTTCCCGCCATACTCTTTCCCTTCTCTGATTTTCCTGCCTGTCGCCCTTAAAAAGCACCCGCTCCATCATAGCCGAAATCCGCCGGAATTTCCGCACCCGCTGCGGAATCATCCGCAGGTTGCAGGAACGGCCATTGACACGTTTCCGGGAGGTCCCATACAATAGCCCTACCACTAACAGGAGATGCAAACCATGACCAATCGACGCCATTTTGCCAAGGCCATGCTGGCCGGTTCGGCGATCCCCGCCGCGGCCGCCCAGGAGGTATCCCGGCGCACGGCCGGACTTCCGCCGCTGACCATCAAGGACGTGCGGGTCATCGCCACCAGCGGCGGCGGCAACTATCGCTGGATCTTTCTGAAAATCATCACCTCGGAGCCGGGCCTTTACGGCATCGGATCGGGGAGCAACCACTACCAGGCGCAGGCGGTGATCGCCGCCCTGGAAAACCACCTCAAACCCTGGCTGATCGGCAAGGACCCCAACCAGATTGAAGACCTGTGGCAGAGCAGCCACCTGCGGACCTACTGGCGCAACGGGCCGGTGAACAACAACGTCCTGAGCGCCATGGATATGGCTCTCTGGGACATTAAGGGGAAACGGGCCGGCATGCCGGTCTACGAGCTGCTCGGCGGCCGGGTGCGGGATGCGGTCCCTCTCTATGACCACGTGGGAGGAAAAGATGCCTCCTCGGCAGCCGAGGCGGTGCAGCGTTCCATGGCCGACGGCTGGCGCTTCATCCGCGTGCAGTTCGGGGCCTACGGCGGCGGCGGCTTCCTGCCCCCCGGCCAGGGAACGCGTCCGGAAGGGGGGAATGCCGGCAGCGCCTTTGACGAGGAAACCTATGTCGAGCAGGTGCCCCGGATGCTCGAGCAGGTGCGCGCCCGGGTGGGCATGGAGCCCAAGCTCTGCCACGATGTCCACTCCCACCTGCAGGGGATGAACGCCGCGGAGTTCTGCCGGCGCGTGCAGGCGCTGCAGATGTTCTTCGTGGAGGATGTGCTTGCCCCGGAGCAGATCCAGTGGTACCGGCACATCCGGCAATTGTGCACTACGCCGCAGGCGGTAGGCGAGGTGTTCACCCATCCCTTCGAATACCTGCCGCTGATCACCGAGCGGCTCATCGATTTCGTCCGCTGTCGGGTTTCGGGGATCGGGGGAATCACCCCGGCGAAAAAAATCGCCACGCTGTGCGAGGCGTTCGGCACCCGCACCGCCTTTCAGGAGGGCGGAGAAAACGACCCGGTGAACCAACTGGCCGCCTATCATGTGGACATCTCCAGCCCGGGCTTCGGCATCCAGGAGGAAAACCACTTCCCTCCGGTGGTGCGGGAGATCCTTCCCGGAACAGCGGAAATCCGCAAGGGCTATCTGTACGGCAGCGGCAAGCCCGGGCTGGGAATCGACATCGACGAAGCCGCCGCCGCACGTTTTCCGATCCGCATTCCCCATGACGGCGGGCCTTACCGGTTGGACCGCGGCGTGGACGGCAGCGTCGTCAAGCCCTGAGCCTCGCGCCGCCGGCCAGCCGGCCGGTGCTGCCTCCCGTCAGGCTGTTTTCGGAGGCTTTTCCTTTATGGATTATTTTTTAACGGCGAGGATTATGAAAAAGCATATTGCACTGCACCTGCTGTTGGGCTGGAACTGGCTCGTTTTTCCTTTGGCCATAGAGGGGATGGCGAACCAGAAGAAAATGAGCGTGGTAAACCCCGGCCGGCAGCCGGCGGCCGTTATTGTCCTTCCTGACCAGCCGCAGCCCATTGCCGAATATGCCGCCGCCGAACTGGCCCACCACGTGGAAATTGCCACCGGTGTGAGGATTCCCATCGCCTCCGAATCCGCCATTCCGAAATCGCCGAAGAATCGAATCTACGTCGGCAGCACCCGGGCGGCACGGCGGGCAGGAATTGCGCAGGAAAAGCTGCCGGGCGAAGCCTGCGTGCTGAAAAGCTCCGGGGGAAATCTCCTGATTGCCGCCAAGGACGGACCCGGAGATCCGCTGGATACAAACCATACGTTCAGCGGTTCCCTATGGGGCGTTTATGAGGTGTTGGAACGAGACCTCAACGCCCTCTGGCTTTGGCCGGGGGAGGTGGGAAGCTATGTGCCGAAAGTTCGGGAAGTTACGATGGGCCCCTACGATGAAACGGTCTTGCCGCGGTTTGTGCATCGCATGCTCCGCCCGGGCATCCACCCGACGGGAACCCCCAACGGGGATTTGCGTCTGGCCTTTACCGCAGCGGAGCGGCAAAAGTACGCGCGGGATCAGGCCGTGTTCCTGCGGCGCCATCGGATGGGCAATTCCGACGGCAATTACTTTTCCGAAAGGACGACCGGATCCGGTCATTCCTTCGAAGGCTGGTGGAAAAGGTTTGGCCGGGAACACCCGGACTGGTTCCAAATGAACCCCGACGGCAGCCGGGGGCCTGCCGATCCCCGGCGTCCGGAAAAATATTCCATGTGCGTCTCGAATCCCGGCCTGCAGCGCAAGATCGTGGAACTTTGGAAGGAGGAGCGAGAAAAGCATCCCGGAGAACCTATGAACATCGGCATCGGAGAGAATGATACCGGCGGCACTTGCAGTTGCCCACGCTGCCTGGAGTGGGACGGCCCCGTTCCCGACCGCCGCGGCCTGCCCCCCGGCCTGGAGCGCTCCTACCTGCCGACTCAGGCTTCGAATCGGTATGCCCGCTTTCTCCTGGAGGTCCAAAGGCTGGCCGCAGAGATCGAGCCGAACGTCAAGCTGCATTTTTTCGCTTTTGAAAATTACTTTTGGGCGCCGGCGGACACGATTCGCCTGAACAAGAACATGGTCATCGGCTTCGTCCCCTGGTTCCGCTGGGCAGGCTGGTTTCCGCGCCCGGCGGAAATGCAGGAATGGCTGAAACAGCAATGGCTGGGCTGGCAGAAAAGCGGCGCTCCCGTGTACTATCGGCCCAACTGGTTTCTGGACGGGTGGAGCATGCCGCACGTCTATCCGCATCAGTTCGCGGACGCTTTTCAGTTTTATGCCCGCCACGGCATGGTGGGTACCGATTTCGATTCCTTGATGGGGCAATGGGCCGCGCAGGGCCCGCACCTCTACCTGTTGGCCCGCATTCATGTGCGGCCGGAGGAGCCGGTAGATAATCTTTTGAATGAATTCTGTTCCGCCTTCGGACCCGCGGCGGAGGCGGTCGGCGACTATTTCCGATATTGGGAAGACTACTCCCTCCGCAATCGGGAGCGGGCTGCCGACGCCATTCGATCCAGGAGCAACGGGCTGTTCCGGCGGTATGCGCTGTATGCCCGGGTGGCGGATGAGCTTTATCCGCCGGAAGCGTTCGCCCCGGCACAGCGGATTCTGGACCGCGCCCGGACGGCCGCAGCCGCGAAACCGGATTCCGAATACGCGCGGAGAGTGGCTTTCCTGCAGGAGGGGTTGACCCACGCCCGGTTATGCGTGGAAACCGCCGAGGTTATGAATGATCCCCGGGCCGAGGCGGCGGCAAGATCTGCGGCGCTGGGTCGACTGATCGCCTATCGCCGGAAAGTCGCCTCTTCCGGCATGGCCAACCTGGACCGGCTCTCGGTAATTGAACAGGAGAGCTGGAAGGACGTTCCCGGCTTTCTTCCGCCCGACCGGTAAATGGCAAACGGCAGTCCGCTCGGGCCCCCGTCCGGCAAGCAGTCGGATCAAGGGGGGGGAAGCGCCGCGGCTCTCGACCGGGAATGCCTGCCGGGCTAGGCAGGATGGGTGAATACCGACTGGTGAATTCTTTCGGTCAATCGGATCATCCGGTTTGCCAGGCCATGCGCAAACGGATAGGTGATGTCCGTCCGGTGCCATTCCCCCCACAATTTTTCCAATTCCGCCGTCAGCTCCACATCCGGAATCCGGCGGAATTCACGGACGAATCTTTTTCGGGCAGAGGGCTTGTGGTTCACGTAAATGCCCCGGGCTTCCAGAGAGAGCTTCACCAGCTCCATGGATTTCCAGATGACTTGAAAAGCCAGAGCATCCGCGGATGGAATAGGCTCCAGACCGACCGGAGTTTTGTGAAGGGATTCTGCATAGGCCGCGTCGCCCGACTGCAGATCGCGGCCCAGTTCTCCCACTTCCCGGTGGAATCGCGGCCATGCCTGCCGCGCCTCGCCTTTGAGCAGGTTCCTGTTCCCGTCCGGATGAGGGTATAAGCCCCGGGGGATTTTCCCCTTTCGACGGGCGTTTTGGACCAGTTTCAGGAGTTCGTCCACATGGACGGGCACAATCCTGCTGTCCGACAAACGGTCGAGCGCCTCCTGAATCCGGTCCTGAGGGACGGTGTGATTGACCAGGCAAAATATGAATAAAGGCCGGTTTGGATTGGCATCGATAAAATCACGCAGGGTACCGAGGACATCACTGTTGGCATGGATCCCTTCCCCGAAAAAGACGTATGGTTTGCAGCTGTCCAGATAATTCGCCTCGAACACCGACTCCCCCATCCCGCGTAAAAAGCCTTGACAACGGGGCATGTGCCGGCAGAGAAGTGCGGGAAAGCCCGGAAGGTCGACTTCCTGCCACCAGTCCCGATCGTCCCAATTGGTGATATGCACGGCGGCCAGACCGCAGCGGCGCATGTACTCCTGGCTCAGGCGCAGAAAACGGGAGGGCTCCGGGTGCAGGTGCGGGTAGGTGTAGGTAGCCCCAGCCGGGCCCGCAACAAAGTAATCCGTCTCCAGCTGGTTTTTCAGGTAATAATCGACCACCCCGGGCATCAAATCATACGCCAGGGGCAGGAAACCCCAGTTGTATTTCAATTTTCCATGAAGCGGATGCTTCCAATCCCTGACCGCCAGATCCAGCATAAACCAGCTGGCGTCTCCATCGGTGTCCATAAAAGCAATATAGACTTTCTCTTCCAGGGGGATATCCTTTTTTTCCGGCTGCCGGTATACCTGGCCGAAGGATGAACGAACGCTGGTATGCACCGTCAGGTTGGGTGTATGGAGGGAGCAGAGTCCAAAGTGCCCGTGCCGGGAGGACAGAGCGATGGCCTCATGTTCCTTGTCCCGGATGCAGTGCCATCCGAGGACGACCGTTTCCGGCGGATAGCTTTTGTAAATCTCCTCGACCAGCCGGTAATCTTCCTTGTCTCTTTCCGACGTAGACAAATCAAAGCAGAAAAGCTTGTGGGCGATCACGTAATCGCGGTTGGTCCAGGTGGAGGTGGGCCAGTGAGGTTCGTGGACGCAAAGCTGGGCCAGCAGGGTCGGGCAGCATTGGGGCCGCAGTTCGCTCAGTGCCCAGCGGTAGGCGCTGATTCTGTTTTCCGCAGGGCGGATGGCATCCAGACGGCTGGGGCGTAGAAAAGGTTTGACCAGGTGCTCCAGGTCCCGGCTGACAGGCAGAACACGGTGAATAGCCCCGAGCATGGTTGCCAGGTTCAGGGAGTGCGGTCGCTGCGGATCGTAAAGGACATACTCCTTCCATTCCGGGGCGGACATGGTCAGGAGCTCCGTCAGGCTTTTAACGACCAGGATCTGAAAGCCCGCTTCCTTCTGGTAAATGTCCAGCCAGAATTGATCCCGTTCCGACTCCAGCAGATAGATACGGGTATCCCGGCTGTTTACCAGTCCCTGCATGCAAGCCAGGAGCACTTTTTCATGAAAGCCGAAAGCATCGAGGCGGATTGCCCATATTTTTCCGGGGATGCCGCCATAAGGAAATCGACTTTCCATGGTCGGTGACGGACCGCTCCGCGCGGGAAAGACTGCCGGGGAAAATCCGGCCGTTTTTAAAAAATCTCTGCGCTTCATAGAACTAACCTTGACGATGGAATCATACGAAAAGGTATCACATCTCCATCCTTCCCGCCCTACAACATCACGGACGTCTTCTTTCTTCCTTTCTGATCTTCCCGTCCTCCGGTGAGATGATTCAAATCACAGGAATGTAAGGAAGAGCGGGAAGAAAAGCGGAAGGGCCTGTCGAATGAAGAGGGTGACTTTTTACCGGTTTGTCTTTTCGGATGGACCCGCAAATGGTACGAGAAACACCCGAAAACAAACTTACAAAGAAAAGCCGTTTGGAGTACAGCCTTTAGGCTGCGCGCTGCGAGCGGAATTCCGCTTGTGGCATGCAAGCTTGAACTCCAAATCCTTCCGTGAAGGAAAGGCTCTTGCCGATTCTCAGTTGAACCAGTAGCTGATCTTCATCACCAGCCCGCGGTTCTTGTTCCGGAAATCCCCGGGATAGGAGTTGTCGCTGTACACCAGGAACAGATCCGACACCGGGGCGAATCGCCACTGCAGCCGGACGCTCAGGTTCAGATTGTCGATCTGGTTGTTGTACTGCACGTAGGTGGTCAGAAAAAGCCTGTCCGTAAAGGTGAGATCCAGTCGCGGACCGATCAGAAAAAGGTCGGCATCCTTGTAGGGTGCGGGCAGCAAAATCCGGTCGTAGGAGCCGGCAATGGCCAGGTTGGTGAACGGCTGGATGCGGTGGTAGAGCTTGCCGCTCAGGTTCCAGCGGGTGCCGCTGTAGTAGCCGCCGTAGCGTGTGCCGACTTCGTAGTTCAGCAGCTTGCGCGAATCGGAGGTGTAGGTTATGCCGGCGTCCCGGTTGTCGAACGTGGAACCGGACGGCAATTTACGCCCGCCGGTGTTGGTCGGGTCGAAGGGCGCCTGCAGACGGACATAGGTGTCGCGGGCCTCCAGCGAGAGCATCTCCTTGCTCTGAAACTCGAACACGTAGCCAAGTTGTACCTGGCGGTCGCTCAGCCGCCCGTCCATATCGAGCAGGGACTGAACCTTGATGGTCGGGCCATGACTGATCAGGCGGTCGGACTCCGGCAGGAACCGGTAGCCGAAGGATGGAGTCAGCTCCAGGTATCCCTTTCGGCGTATGTAGCCGACCTCGGCCAGGTAATCGGATCCCACGTAGGACTGGCTCATCCCGGCCGTCAGGGAGCGAGTGGCATAGTTCAGGGAGACGGCTTCCACGGCAGCCTCTTTCCCGCGCGATCCCGGGTAAAAAGACTGATGATAGAAGGCTTTCCCGGTCCAGCGGTTGTCGGCGCTGGACATGTTGTATTCCAGGCCGGCCACCTGGTTGCGACTGTTTCCCTGGAAATCCTCCCGGGGACCGGTCAACTCTTTGCTTACGGTGAAAAAGACGATGTTGGAGCGGGTGAACAGCTTCCGCTGCAGGGCGGCCACCGCAAAGTTGGAGGCCGGCACCCCGCCGCCGCTGTCCACCTGCATGTCCATCAGCCCGATGCGCCAGTTGCTGCTCAGGTTGCCGCTGAGCCGCGCACCGCCGATCACGCGCTTGTCCAGCCCGATGCGCCGTGAGAAAAAGGGGCGCAGGTTTTCCGCGCCGAGATTGGCGAAGAGGTCGCTGTTTTCCAGGAAGAACCTTCTTTTTTCGGGGAAGAAGAGTTCGAAGCGGTCCAGGTTGGTCTGCTGGGTGTCGACATCCACCTGGGAATAGTCCGGATTCACCGTCAGGTCGAGATTCATGGAAGTCGACAGAATCATTTTGGCATCCATACCGCCGGTGAACCGGTAGGTGCTGTCTCCGGTCAGGCTGTTTTTGTAGGCTTTTCCGGAAAGATAGGGAATCAGCGAATAGCGCAGATGGGAGTCGCCGAGCGGCTGGTCCCAGAGCAGGGTGCCGGCATAGCCCAGATTGGCCGTCTGCAGGTGCCGGGGCATGGGCGCCCAGCTGGATTTTTCGTTGTTTTTCAGATCGAGGCGGCTGAAATTGATGCCCCATTCTTTCTCCCCGCCGCGGTACCGGATGCTGCGCAGGGGAATGGCAAACTCGGCATCCCAGTGCGTTTCATGGTTCTTCACCGCGGAGCGCCACTTGATGTCCCAGTCCAGGGAAACCAGCCCGCCATTGGCCTGCAGGCCGTCCCACTGCGCGCCCGCTGCGGAAACGCCGAAAGCGAAGCCGTTGGTCTGGTCGTTGTAGGTGTCGATGAAGACGATGAAGTTGTCGTTCTTCCCGAAGGAAAAATCCCGTCGAAGCGATTCGACCGGTCTTTTACCGGGAGTCGGGTCATGGCAGACGATGCCCAGATAGAGGTGGTCCTGGTCGTAGAGGATCCGCACTTCGGTGCGGGCCTTGGCAAAGCCGGTATCAGTGGGGGTCACCAGCCGGAAACGGTCCGCCACTTCCGAGGCGGCCCAGCTCTCTTCATCCAGAACTCCATCGATCACCACCGGCTTTTCGATCCGGTGAATGTGGATCCGGTATTTTTCCCGGTTCACTCCTTTGGTCTGGGCCTCGGCGGCGGAACCGGACACGGCAAGCAGAAGCAGTCCGATGCGGAGCGCGGCTCCGCGGATCCTGCCGGGTAATTTCCAGGTGCCGCCCGGTTCCCTCATGATTTCCTGTTTCTGCCCGCTGTGCGCATATCGTCGAGCAGGCATTATAACCTGAGGATGGCGGGGAATGGCGCCGTTGGCCAGCGCCTGGGAATGCGGGCCTTCTCGCCGCTAATACCATGAATAGCGCCGGCAAACGGAAGGGATTCCGTACTGCCGGCCGGTTTACTCGAAGCGCAGGGCTTCCACCGGATCCAGCCGCGAGGCCCTCATCGCCGGAAGGATGCCGAACGCCAGCCCCACCGCCGCGGAAACTCCGAAAGCCAGGGCGACCGAAGCCCCCGTCACCATGGTGCTCCACCCGGCATAGATGGCCACCACGCGGGAAACGCCGTATCCGAACAGGATGCCCATACATCCGCCGAGGAGGCTGATGATGACCGCTTCCAGGAGAAACTGCATCCCGACATCCCGCCGGCGCGCCCCCACGGCCCGCCGAACCCCGATCTCGCGGGTCCGCTCCAGCATGTTGGCCAGCATGATATTCATAATGCCGATGCCGCCGACCAGAAGGGATATGCCGGCAATACAGCCCATGACGATGTTGAAAATGCGCTGCGTCTGCTGGTTCTGCTCCAGGAGGGCGCGCGGAACCACAATGGAGAAATCCTCCGCCTTGCCATGGGTTGCCGCCAGCACCTGGCTGATCAGCACCGCGCCGGGCTTGAGGGTTGAGGCGTACTTCAGCCGGATGACCAGCTCGTCCAGTTCCGACTCCATCCGCTTGCGCTCGAATTTTTTCAAGGCCGTGGAAAGCGGAATATATATGTTGTCGCCGACATCCTGGATTTTGACCCCTTCGAATTCGCTCCTCGACAGGTTGGCGTCTTCCAGGACGCCGATCACCGTAAACCACAGCGTGTCAATTTTGACCTGCCCGCCGATCGGGGAATGGTAACCGAACAGTTTTTGCCTGGCCCGGGAGCCGAGGATGCAAAACTGCTCGAAATCCCTTTGATCCACTTCGGAAAAATAGCTGCCTTCCGCCAGATCATAGCGCTCCAGCCGGAAATGGGAAGGACTGACGCCCAGGACGCTGGCCTCGTCGCATTTTCCCAGGAAAGAAAAAATCTGAAACGTTTTCACCCTTTTCCGGGCGGAGTAGGCTTCCATCTCCGGCAACACCGCCAGGATCGCCTCCGCATCCCGCAGGGACAGCCCCAGAGATTCTTCCCTCACCTTTTTCAGATTTTCATCTTTGAACTCCCGGTCGGTGATGATGATGTTGCGCAGACCCATTCGGTCAATCAGGGCCAGGCTTTCCTTCTCTGCCCCGGCGCCGATGGAAAGCATGGCAATGACGGCTCCGACTCCGAAAATCATGCCGAGCATGGTCAGCAGGGTCCGGAGAGTATGGACGCGCAGGCTGGCAAAAGCCAGATGCATCTCCGTGCCATACCGCACTGCCCGGACACGCGTCGAGGAGCGAAGGGTTTTTATAATTCCAGGAAGCTTCATGGGGTTTTTTTCGAAGCGGATCCGGCAGCCGTCTCCCTGTGCAGATCCGGCGGATGGAGCGCCAGGATTTGACCGGCCTGCAGGCCGTTTGTCACTACCACCTGGACCAGGTCTCCCTGTCCCAGGCGAACCGGAACCGGCTCAAATTTTGCCGAAGTTTTGCGCACATAGGCAAAATGGCTGTAATCCCTGTTGACCAGGGCACTTCGGGGAACCACCAGAGCGGATTTGATCTCACCCGGCCGGATCTCCGCCTTCAGCTTGATCCCCGGCCTCATCCGCCTGGGATCCGTTTGATCCAGGGATATCACCGTCTGGAAATACTTGACCGGCGAATCCCGGTCGAGGGGCCGAGCCAGCTTGTCGATGGTCTTAACCCTGCCGCTGAAGGTCTGCCCGGGGAAAGGATCCAGTGCGATGACCGCAGGGGACCCGATGCGCAGTTCCCCGGCATCCTTCTCCAGGACAAAACATTTGGCCTCCATGGTGTCCGGATTCACGAGGTTGAACAGGGTGGTGCCGACCCAGACCACACGGCCGGGCATGAAGGCAAAGCTTTCCGTAAACCAGCCGGGATCGTTGTGCACGATAATTCCGGGGGCCGGCGCCAGAAGCTTCAGGGATGCGAGCCCTTTCCCGGCCTGGGCTATTTTTTCGTCCGCCTGTTTTTTTTCAAGCAGCAGGATCGCCTCCTCCAGCGAGTATATTTTTCCTTTCAATTCCAGGCGCGCATCGGCAAAAACTATTTTCCGCTGGCTGTGGCTTCGGTCCAGCTCTCCCTCGATCATTTCCCGCCGGGAATAGATGGTTTCATCCCGGGGCATAAACTCCTTGATCTTCTGCAGCTCCAGCTCGGCGATGCGGCGGTCCCTGAGGATATCGGCTCTTTCCACCTGCCCGGCCGCTTCCCCCCGACTGATTTTCTGGCTGGCGATCTGCAGGCTGGACTCATGCTCCGCGCTCTGGGTCTGCAGCTCCGCGGGATCGAACTCCACCAGCACGTCTCCCTTCCGCACCCGCCGCCCGTCCGGCACGACGGACGCAATGCGCAGCTGGTTGACCGGCACGCTGGGCACCGCAATGGTAGTGGTTTCCGCCGACTGCAACTCCCCGGAAGCCGGGATCCGCAACACGAAGTCTCGTGGTTCGAGCCGCACGGTCAGCGGCGCCGCCAGGTCCGCAGCCGCGAACCAGGCGGCGTACCCCGCATAGACGCCGAGAACCGCTGCGGCGATGAGGCCGGCCAGTAACAGATGGCCGGCCAGCGGCTTTTTACGGATGCGAATCGGTGTTATTGTTTTTTCCATGGCATGTAACGCCGGGCAATTCTTTCCTCGCCCCGCAGGCCCGAGCGGACCACCACTTCCGCGCCATTGGCCTCCCCGAGCAGAACGGGGCGATCTGTCCACCCGGTTTCCCCCCAGACCTGGACCACCGTTGCCCCCGGTACCGTCCGGACCGACTCCAGGGGAACGGCGACAATATCGCTTACCCTTTGGGTTTCTATCCGGGCTCTCACGCTCATCGCCGGCCTCATGATCGCCGTGTCCAGCTGATCCAGTGCGATCTGCACTTCCAGGATCCGCATTTTGCTGTCATAGGATTTCGGGCGCACCAGGGTGCCGATCCTGCGTACCACGCCGGAGTAGAGCCTTCCCGGGAAGGCATCCATGACCACATCCGCTCTCTGCCCCACCCGGATGCGGCTCATATCGACTTCCGGAACGAAGGCATCGGCCACAATCGTCTTCAGATCGGGTATTTCCAGAATGGACAGGCCGGACCAGCAGTTCTCCCCCACCCGGAACCGCTCTCCGTTCCATCTTTGCTTGTAGACCACAACGCCGACCCGATCGGAATTTACCTTAAATCCTTCCATACCCCGGAGAATTTCGTTGACTTTGTTCTCGGCGCGGGCCTTTTTGCTGGCAATAATGTTCAGCCCGGCTATCGCTGATTTCCGGTGCCATTCGATCCGCTCTTTCAAGGCTTCCACTTCCCGAAGGGCCTGCTCCCGTGCCAGCCGGTCCAGCTCTCTATCCCGAACCGACAGGAGCTCCGCACTGACCCCTTCCTGCTTGAGCTTCAGCTTGGCATAGCGGTTTTCGGTCTCCGCAAGACGCGCCTTCCACTCCTGCTGTTCCAGCTCGATCTGTGCCTCGGTTTTCTCCATTTCCTTGACGGCCTGGTCCAGCTCGTTCCGATACCCCAGGAGATCATTCTGAATTTTCTGGGCATCGAAGCGGAGCAGCATATCTCCCGGCTTCACCTCTTTCCCCTCGGCCACCATGTCGACAATCTGAAACCTCCAGTATTCGCCAAACATCGGGGGAGCGGAAAAGTTCTGCACCGATGTAGCCCGCAGGACACCCGGTGCATCCACCCGGAAACTCATCGTCTTCCGGCCGGGGATGAGGGAATCCTCCAGACGATCCGCCCTTCCGCGCAGCAGCGAAAAGGAGGGGGACAGGAAAAGAGCCAGAAGCGCTCCCCCTCCGATCAGGATGGCAGTGCCGGCCACCAGACACAGCCTTTTCGTTTCCCGTGCAGGTACCATTTCGCTGTTCCTGATTTTGTCACTCCTGCCCCTGGGGCGGCGTTGAATAGGGCGAGCAGCCTATTCGAGCCGGCCTCCGGGGAGTCCATGCCCGTTCGCCAGGATCCGATCCCCCTCCCGCAGGGCCCCGTTGCCGGCGACGGCAAACCGCTTGGGATCGGAAAAAAGAACGGTAACAGCCACCGGGCGCAGTCTTCCTTCCCCCTCCAATCGGAGAACCGAAGCGGTATCGCCTTCCCAGCGCACTGCGGAACGCGGTACGGTCAGCTCGCTTCCCGTTTCCTCGGCGACCAGCCCGACCTGGGCCGACATGCCCGGCTTCATGATTTCGGTCACGGTACGGTCCAGGGTAATGTACGCCTTGAAAATTTTGACCTTATCCATTCCGCCGGCCTTTACCGCTGTCTGGGATATTTCCCGGACCGATCCGGGTATTTCCACCTCGGGATAGGCGTCGAGTCGCACCGTCGCCTTCTGCCCGACGGCGATTCGGGGCCCCTCCGTTTCGCTGACTTCCGCCAGCACCTCCATTTCCCGCAGGTCGGGCAGCAGAACCAGAGGAATTCCTCCCCAGACGACATCCCCGACCTGGAGTTTTCTTCTTTCCTGCCAGTGGTCCCCGTAAATGACCATGCCCTCGAAGGGTGCGCGGATCGTCATGCTCTCCATGCTCTGGTTGGCCAACTGCAGCTGGACTTCCACTTTTTGCTTTTCCATGGCCTTGACGTTCTGTTCGGAAGCGAATTCCTTTTTCTTTTTTGCAATTTTGTCCTGCTGGTTCTCGTATTCCGTTCGCGCCTTATCCAGGGCCAGCTGGTTGTCCTGGTACTCCCGCCTGGCGATCAGCTCCGCGGGGGCCCTGGCCTTGATCCTGGATTGCTCCAGGGTCAGCCACAGGCGGCTGAGCTCAATCTCCATTTCACGCAGCGCAGCCTCCTGTGCGGATTTCGTTTTGACCATTTCGTTTTCTGCCGCCAGGATCTTTTCCCTGGCGTCCTTGATCCGGGTGAGCACGGCCCCGCTGTCCAGTTCCACCAGCTTCTCTCCGGGGCGAACCAGGCTTCCTTCCGGCGGGAGATAGGTGATTTTGGTTTCTTCCCAGGTGAAGCAGAAGAAAGAGCGAAAGCGGACCGCACGCAGCTCTCCGCCGAGCAGGAGAGTCTTATTCAGATTTTCCCTGCGCACCAGGAAGGTCGGCTCGTTTTCCCGGGCATTCGACCCGGCGATGACCTCCGAAGCGCTCTGTACGGCCGGGACAGAGGAACCGGACCGGTACAGGACCCAAACGGCCAGGCTGCCACATCCGAGCACCAGGACGGCAACCGCCAGACGGATCACTCCTTTTGGACAGCTCCCCTTGCGCATTCCGGTCTTTTCCTCCCCTGCAAGGACTTTCCGTCATTATACTTCCACCTCACGCTTCAACAAAAGGATCGCCACGGAATTCCACAACAGTATGTTCCTATTGACTTTGACCCTAACTGAAGTTAATAGTTAACTCATAAGTCGGATCCCTTTTCAGGGAACCTTTGTCAAGGTTTGCTTCGCCAGGAGGTTTTATGACGACACCGTTTCGGCACCTTTGCCTTTTGCTAATGACCTTGCTGTTTCTTACCACCTGCCTGTATTCCCAGTCTTTTACGGCCGCGCTGCGCGGCGTTGTGATGGATGCCTCCGGGGCCGTGGTTCCCGGAGCCAAGGTCACCATCACCGAGACCGAGCGCAACATCCCGCATCCGGTCACCACGGATGAAGCCGGACGCTACAACGCCACGGCGCTCCCGCCGGGCCAGTACACCATCACGGTGGAGGCCCAGGGGTTTAAAAAACAGAGCCGGCCGCCTTTCCAGCTGCTGGTCCAGCAACAGGCGACCATTGACTTCCGCCTGGAAGTCGGCGACGTCAACACAACGGTTACCGTTTCCGGTACCGCGGAACTGCTCAACACCACTATCGCCAATCTGGGACAGGTAGTGGAAAACAAGTACATCATTTCGCTGCCCAACATCGGCCGGAACGCCATGGGGCTCACCTACCTGACCCCCGGCGTGGTCGGCTCCGGCGGTCGCGCCAACTCGGACAACAACACCAACTTCGTGGCCAACGGCTCGCGCAACTCCACCTCGGACGTCCTCCTGGACGGGGTCACCGTGGTAACCGTGGAGCAGAATTCCGGGATCACCGACCTTAAGTTCAGCCCGTCGGTGGACGTAGTGCAGGAATTCAAGATGCAGACCAATTTCTTCAGCGCCGAATACGGCCAGACCGGCGGCGCGGTGGTCAACATGGTCACCAAGTCCGGGACCAATGATTTTCACGGAACGGCCTATTACTTTCTGCGCCATTCCGACCTGAATTCCAACGCCTGGTTCTCCAACCGCTCCGGCCGTGTCCGTCCCTATTACCGCCGGGACCAGTTCGGCGGAGTGCTCGGGGGGCCGATCATCAAGGACCGGACTTTCTTTTTCGGCTCCTTCGAGCGAACCAAGGCCAAAAGCCCGTTCAGCCAGACCTATACCTTCCCCACCCTGCTGCAGCGCGAGGGGGACTTCAGCAAGACCTTTAATTCCTCCGGTCAGCTGATGACCATCTACAATCCCTTCGACACCTTCGTCAATTCCGCCGGCAACATCGAACGGCGGCCGTTTGCCGGCAACATCATTCCCAAAGCCATGATGGATCCCATTGCCCTGAAGGCTCTGGCCTATTTCCCGAAGCCCAACCAGGCCGGGGCCCCCTACACGGAAACCAACAACTGGTTCAATGAAGGGATCAACCGGAGCAGCAGCATGCAGACCACCATCAAGGGGGATCACAACTTCAGCGAGCGCAGCCGGATCACCGGGCGATACAGCTACAACCGCGGGGTGGGAACGCCGGTCAACCTGTTCGGCGAAGGCGATCCGTCCTATACCTACAACGACGGCCCGAACCAGAGCACGGCGCACGCCGCCGTCGCCGAGTTCACCCGGGTGCAGAACGCCACCTTTATCTGGTCGGTGCGCTACGGCCTGACCTATTCCACTTATTTCCGGAACCCGATGGTTTCCGGCTTCGACCTGACCACGCTCGGCTTCCCCAAATACATGAAGGACAACGCCACCATCCCGGTATTTCCCACCATCGCCCCGGAGGGCTATGCCGACATCGGCACCGAAGGCTGGCTGATCATGGACCGGCAGGAAGGGGTGCACCACATCTCCTCCTCGGCCAGCAAGTTCCTCGGGGCCCACAGCCTGAAGTTCGGCGGCGAGTATCGCAAGAATTTTCTGGACTATGCCCAGCCGGGCTATCCTTCCGGCCAGTTCGCCTTCGCCCGGGGCATCACCTGCAAGGACCGCTTTTCCTGTCCGGGCAACGAGGGCAACGGCCTGGCCACCATGCTGCTCGGGTGGTGGACCAGCAACCAGTTCCACATCGATCCCAAGGCCTTCACCCGATCGGCCTACTGGGGCTTTTTCATTCAGGACGACTGGAAGGTCACCCGCAAGCTGACCGTCAACCTGGGCTTCCGCTATGACTTCGATGTCCCCCGCTGGGAAACCGAGAACCGGCAGAGCTACTGGGATCTCGATGCCCAGTCTCCGGTAGTGGCTACCGGCTACAACACCAAGGGAGTTTTCCGCTTTGTCAACGATGATCGCCGCTCCCCGTTTAATAAGGACATGAACAACTGGCAGCCGCGGATCGGTTTCGCTTACGCGATCAACAGCAAGACCTCCGTCCGCGCCGGATACGGTCTCTTCTTCCAACTGAGCCGCGCCACAGTGTTCGGGCACACCGGTGCCGGATTCAACGTCAATTCCACCTCCAACTCTTCGCTCGACTCCAACGCCACGCTGTATGCCAAGCTGGTTAACCCTTACCCCGACGGCATGCTGCTGCCCCCCGGAAAATCCCTGGGGGACAAGACCTTCATTGGCCTGGGTGCCGGCACCATTCTGGGCGCCAACAACCGCAACCCGGAATACCACTCCTGGAACCTCTCGTTCCAGAGGGAAATCGGATGGAAATCCGTACTGGAAGTGAACTACACCGGCAGCCGCGGCACGCATCTTTTCCTGCCGGTGACCACCCTCTCTCCGCTCCACCCGCAGTACTGGCCCCTCGGACGAACCAAGCTGACCTCGGCGGTGCCGAATCCTTTTTACGGCCAGATCACCGATCCCAAGGCAACCAACCTGAAAAACCCGACCATCCAGATGTACCGCCTGCTGCGGCCCATGCCGCACTTCGACGGTACCAGCGTCGGCACGGCAGAACCTCCGCGGGCGGATTCCAACTATCACGCCTTGCAGGTCAAGTGGGAAAAGCGCTTTTCCGATGGCCTGACCACCCTGGTTCACTACACCTGGGCCAAGATGATCGACGACGCTTCCTACGGGTCGGGCAACTACAGCTGGCTGGGCGGCGGATCCTCCCTGCAGAACATCTGGAACCTGCGCGAAGAGCGAGGGCTTTCCTCCCATGACATTTCCCATCGCGCCATCATCACCTTCTCCTACCAGCTCCCCTTCGGCCAGGGAAAACCGATCGGAACCAATGTCAGCCGGCTCAAAAACCTGCTGATAGGGGGGTGGGAACTGAGCGGCCTGACAACCTTCTCGGCCGGCATGCCGCTGCAGGTCACGCAGTCGGGCGGCAGCATCTGGGACGGTACGCAGCGCCCGGATCTGATCGGCGATCCCAAAACCACGGGAAAAATCCAGGACCGCCTGAACAACTGGTTCAATGCCGCCGCTTTCTCCAAGCCGGCCACCGACGTTCCGGGAACGGCGCCGCGCAACCTCACCTACCGCGGTCCGGGCATGAAGATGTTCGACGCCGCCCTGTTGAAAAACTTCCAGATTACCGAGATCAAGCGGATCGAGTTCCGCCTGGAAGCCCAGAATGCCCTGAACCACCCGGTTTTCAGCGATCCGAGCGGCAGCTACGGCTCCACCAGCTTCGGGCAGATCACCGGCACCAAGGTGGGCAATCGCAACGTGCAGCTCGGCTTCAAGTTCTACTTCTGAAGACCGGTAAGACCGGCTCAAGGTAGTCCGAGCGGGGGCGGGCCGCGGCCCGCCCCCAAGGTTTTTCTGCCAGCCAGAAAAGAAGTTTTTTTCTGTCACCCGCTTTTCGCCAGGAGGCGGATCATGATTCTTGGTTTTATGTCTTTTGTAATTCGGACATTCCTTTCTTTTCTTGTCCCGGCTTTTTTATCCCTGCAGGCGGTATCCGCCCAGGCCCGTATCACCCTGAACCAGCAGGAGTATTTTGAAGCTCCCGGGTTTTCCTTTCACCCGTACCATAACGATTACCGGGCTGGTTCCATGTCCGGTCTGCAGATGGTCCAGAACGGGGAGCGGCTGCTCGATTCCGGCGACCTCTACCTGGAGGGCAAGCCCGGGACCCCGGCTCCGTCCTGGTCGGCAACCGGGCGGAAGGTGGATCCCGCCGCCGGCACGGTCACCGTAACGGGCCAGGTGGAAGGGATGGGCGAATACCGGCTGAACGTTCGCACCGACGGCCGGAAAATATTCGTCACCCTGGTGCTGCCGCCCGCTCTGGACTGGCAACGGCTCCAGGAGGCCGGGCTGCGGTTCGCCTTTTTCCCCGGCGCCTATTACGGAAAGTCCTTCCTGGGAGAATCGGGCAGCGGAATTTTCCCCCGGCAATATACCGGGCAAGGCCAATTGCTGTCGGGCTCCCGGCGGATTTCCGTGGCCCCGGAGGACCCGGCGGCAGCCGTCTCCTTTTACCGGGACAACGGAATGATCCGGCTGCAGGATAACCGCCGCTCCAGCCCCCAGCCCTGGTTCAGCCTGCAGGCTCCGGCCGAAAGCAGCCGGCAGACGGAAGTCCACCTGGAGATCACTCCGCGGTTGCAGGCCGATTATAAGCGACCTCCCGTACTGGGCGTTTCCCAGGTGGGATATCATCCGAATCAGCCCAAGCGGGCCATCCTGGAACTGGATCCGCAGGAGCCCGCCGGCGGAGAAATGAGGATCTGCCGGCTGGGGCTGGACGGCGAAAAGAAGCCGGTGGCCTCCGGACCGGTAAAGCCCTGGGGCAACTTTCTGCGCCGTCCGTACGCGGTCTTCGATTTTTCTGCCATCCGCGAACCTGGCGTGTATGTGGCTGAATACGCGGGGCAGAGCGTCGGGCCATTTCGCATCGCGGAGGATGTCTACGAGCGCGCCTGGCAGCCGGCCATCGCCTATTTCCTGCCGATCCAGATGTGCCATGTCGCCGTGAAGGAGGGGGGGCGCACCTGGCACGGGGCGTGCCACCTGGACGACGCCCGTCAGGCTCCCGCCGGAAAGAAATACATCGACGGTTATGTGCAGGGCGAGCGGGAGACAAAATATGCGGACCATGAAAAAATCCCGGGCCTGGACTGGGGTGGCTGGCACGATGCCGGCGATCACGACCTCCCCTCGGGAAGCACGGCTTCCACGACTCTTCCCCTGATTTTTGCCGAAGAGGAATTCCAACCGGTCCTGGACGACTACACCATTAAAAAGGCAGAGCGCGAGGTGCTGCTGCATGTTCCGGACGGCAAATCGGATGTCCTGCAGCAGATTGAGTACGGTACTGAATCTCTGGTTCTTAATTTCCGCGTCGCCGGGCACATCCTGCCGGGAATTATCGAACCCACCGGCAGGCAGTACGGCCACCTGGGAGATCCGGTGAATGTAACCGACAACAAGCCGTGTGCCCGGCCTGGCGAGGAATGCGACGACCGCTGGGTCTTTACCAACCGGAACACCGGGCTGCAGTACCAGGTTGCCCAGACGCTTGCCGCCGCCGCGCGGGTGCTGGGGAAATTCAATCCGGACCTGGCAGCGGAAGCTCTTTCGACCGCCCGGCAGCTCTTCCGATACGAGCAGGAGCATGCCCCGGTTTACGCTCCCAACTCTTATGTTCCCCGCGATTCCGGCTTCCGCACCCAGGAAATCGCCGCTGCCGCAGAACTTCTGATCACCACCGGCGGGAAAGAGTTTGCTTCGCGTCTTTCCGCCCTGCGCCCGCAGGTCGAGCAGATGACCCCGCAGGCTTTCGGCGGTGGGGCCGGCGTGGCCCTGGTGCGCGCCCTGAACAACCTGGAGGACCCGGCCCTGCGGTCTGCCGTGGAGGCCAAGGCAGCGGAATTTGCCGCCTGGCAGAAAAAAGCCCTCGCCGGAAATCCTTACGGGGTCCCCTATCCGGCGCAGGTGGGCACCTTTGACGGCACCCACAGCACCATCGTCTGGGGCTCGGGATGGACGTTTCAGAGCGCCGCCGTACAGAACTACTTCTTCCACAAGCGCCTGCCGTCCCTGTTCGGCAAGGAGCTCAACTTTGCCGTGGCCGATTACGTTCTGGGGGTGCATCCGGCCAACAACCAGAGCCTGGTCTCGGGCGTGGGAGGCCAGTCGGCACTGGTGGCCTACGGGACCAACCGCGCCGACTGGTCGCACATTCCCGGCGGCGTGATCTCCGGGCCATCCCTGATCCGCCCCGATTTCCTGGAGCTGAAGCATTTCCCGTTTCTCTGGTACCAGACCGAGTACGTCATCCACGGCGCGGCCACCTACGTCTTCGACCTGCTGGCCGCCCAGGCCCTTTCCCGCCCGTAATCGCCACCGTACGACCCCGGAGCAAGAACGGGATTCCCTATGGAGAACACAATGAAAATGGTTAAGGCTCTCGTGCACTCATGCATCGCCGGTGGGCTGCTGCTGGCCGGTTTCCCTCCGCTGCTGCTGGGGGCGCCCCCCGAGATACTCGCAGTGCGCCCCTCGCCACCGCCGGAAATCGTGCGCCAGATCCGCCTGGGCCTCTTCGTTCCGCCCCAGGAACCGCGTCCGGTGAAAGTCGGCTGTTTCGAAAAGCTGGAGCTGCAGATCGACCTGCGCGCCGGCTTCCAGAACCCCTACGATCCGGACGATCTGGATCTCTGGGCGGAGTTCCAGGCTCCTTCGGGGAAAACCTGGAAAATCTGGGGCTTCTACAACCCGTCGAGCTGGTCGGCCTTGTGGATGATCCGCTTCACCCCGGT
The DNA here is from genome assembly GCA_903847975.1 of uncultured Acidobacteriota bacterium. Lineage (GTDB taxonomy): Bacteria > Acidobacteriota > UBA6911 > CAINFC01 > CAINFC01 > CAINFC01. Next base: position 54,110 of record CAINFC010000192.1, read on the forward strand.
GGAAAGCGGCGCGTGGCGCTATGTGGTCAAGGTGCGCGACCGGCAGGGAACCGCCGAATCCAAGCCGGCAGAATTTTCGGTTTCCGAAACTTCCCGGCGCGGTTTTCTGCGCATCGCCCCCAACCGGCGCTACCTGCAGTACCAGGACGGCAGCCCCTTTTACGGAGTCGGACTCTGGTACAACGACGGCTACGAGCTTTTCCAGCGGGGAAGCATCGACGAAGAGGGCCTCGACCTGCTTGCGCAGCGTGGCGCCAACTTCATCAGCTTTTTTCCCTCGCCCCTGGAAACCATGGGAACCGGCCTGGGCCGCTACGATGAGAATCGGGCCGGCCGGCTGGACCAGATTTTCGAGTGGTGCGAAAAGCGCGATCTGCACATCAGCTGGAATCTGTGGTTCCACTCCTACATTTCCGAGGCGGTCTGGGGCGGGGGAAACGCCCGCTACCGCAACAACCCCTACCGGCTGCTGACCCCGGCCGAAGGATTTTTCGCCAGCGATGAAGCCTGGAAGTACGAGCAGAAGCTGCACCGCTTCATCGTGGCCCGCTGGGGGTACAGCCCCTCCCTGTTTCTCTGGTTTGTGATCGACGAAATCAACGGCACGGAAGGGTGGCTCAAAGGGGGCACGGACCAGGCCGAGCGGTGGTGCCGGCAGGTGCACGACTGGTTTAAGGCCCACGACCCCTACGGTCGCCCGACCACCGGTACGCGCAGCGGCGGAATCAAGGAATGGTGGCCGGAGGGCTATCGTATTTTCGATATCGCCGCCCGGGAAATTTACGAGGCCCAGGGGCACCCGATTCCGGAGAGCGGCAAGCCCGACCCGGTCGGAGCCCATCCGCTGCGTTTCAGCTATCTGAATTATGCCCGGCAGACCCAGGACCTCTGGAAAGGATTTTTCAAGCCGGCCATCATCGGGGAATGCGGCTGGGATCACACTTATTATGAACCGGGCATGCCGGGATACATGGCCATGTACCACAACGCCCTCTGGGTCGGCCTGGCCAACGGGTTGAGCATGACCCCGTTCTGGTGGGCCTATGGTCCCTATCTGAACGATTCCATCCTCACCCGCAGCATGCTCTACTTTTCCCGCTTTGTCCGGGAGATCGACTTCGGAAATGGAGAGTGGAAACCACTGGAGCTGCGGGTCAGCCACGGAGACGGCTGGGCCATGCAGAGTGCCGTCCGGACCTTCGGCTGGGTGGTCCACCCCCTGAACGGCGTAGCCAACGAGACCGTGACGGTCCCGGGGCTGGCGGACGGAAAGTACCAGGTACTGCTTTACCGGACGACGCGAGGCGAATACCTGGCCCCCCTGCCGGCCGCGTCGGAGGGCGGCGAACTCCGGTTCACCATCCCGGAACTGAAGACCACCGGAGGCCGCGCGCAGCACATCGGTAACGATGTGGCATTCCACATCCTGCCGCTTTCCCGGCATCCCTGACGATTTAGGATTACGGACCCAGCCCCTGCGATTTTCGTTGGGGTGTTGGATGCAAGTCCTCGCCGGGCTTTTTACGAAATCATCAAGGATAAAGTACGTATTGTTATGTTCTGCCGTCCCGATGGGACTTGGGAGACCTCCGACCCAACCCGGCACTTACGTGCCGGGCCACAATCTGCCGTCCCTAACGGGACTTGCGTGTGTTCCACACGGGGCGAAATAATGGATATCGTACCGTTGTGCTCTGCCATGGCCTCGGGAGGCCCCGCGCAAACCGGCAGAGGACTGTTATTCCAAGGCAAAGTCCCGTAAGGAATGACAGGATTTAAGCCCGGTAACTGCTTGCCGGTTGGACTCCCACACGGTCTTTGTAACCGTAGCCAACGGCACCCATTTTCTCCAGTGGGAATATCAGCACGAGAGCCTCCTGGAAGCCTCCGCCGAATGGCTGCAGCGCGGCACCTATAACGGCTACGCCACAGGCGCATTTGTGGTCGACGCCGCCGGAAAAATCACAAAGGAGTAGTAACCGTCTCCATTGCCAAAACGGATTCTTTGGGAATCCCGCCAGGGGGTGCCTCCGTCGCACCCCCTTTTTCTTTGCCTGGATCGGCGGAGCTGCCGGGCGCCTCTTGCAAAGGCCAGGTTATCGGCTTTATACTATCGCCATGTTTTTTCGCGCAGCAACGCATATGGGCTTCCCTTCGTCCGCTTTCCGGACGATCCCAACCCAATTTCCGAACCGGCTAAAAAGGCAACTCACCTATGAACACTGAAAAAAGAGGCATGTTCGTTACCGAGGACGGCAGGAACGTGATGTTCACCTTTATCCTGGTCAGCTCCCTGTTTCTTCTCTGGGGATTCTGCAACGGGATGATCGATGTCATGGACAAGCACTTCCAGGAAGAGCTGCACCTGACGCTGGCCCAGTCCGCCTGGGTGCAGTTTGCCCATTACCTGGGGTACTTCCTGATGTCCCTTCCGGCGGGTTGGCTGGCCACACGCCTGGGCTACAAGGGAGGCATCATCGCCGGTCTGCTGCTGGTGGCGCTCGGCGGATTCTGGTTTATTCCCGCCACGCGCATCGCCGCCTTCTGGGCTTTTCTGCTGGGAGTCTGCGTCATCGCCTCCGGGCTGACTTTTCTGGAAACGGTCGCCAATCCGTACACCACGGTGCTGGGACCGCAGCGCTATGCCGCCACGCGCATCAATCTGTCCCAGTCGTGCAACGGCATCGGCTGGATCCTCGGGCCGATCGCCGGGGGACTGTTTTTTTACGGCAAGGATGCCGCCGGGCAGAGCACGGGAAGCGAAACGCTATGGATCCCCTATGCCGGAGTCGCCGTCATCGTCATCGTCCTGGCGGTGGTCTTCTATTTCGCCGAGGTACCTGACATCCGTTCCGAAGACGATTATCACCTGGACGATACCGAAAAAAACAACGGGAAAGCGGCGGGGCCCGACCGGGAAGTGAACCACCGGCTGGTCTATTCCCTCCTCCTGCTGAATACCGGGGTGCTGACCGGCATCTGCGCCATGATTCTCTGGCTGATCCTGGATGCTTTGCATCTCGGCCCCTTATGCCTTGGGCTCGCCCGGTGGATTGCCCTGCCTTTCGGAATGACCGCCACCGAGGATAACGCGCTGCTGTTCCTCGTCTGCCTGCTGGCCGTTCTGGCATTTGTCGCCGCCGCCGTCCTTCTGCGCCCGGTCACCCGCCGCATCACGCACCACAGCATCTGGGCTCACGAGCACTTTTCCGGGGCCACGCTGGCGCAGTTCTTCTACGTGGCCGCGCAGGCCGGCATTTTCAGCTTCCTGATCAACTACATGACCAGCGAAGTGCCGCCCATCCCCTCCTCCTGGCTGACTTCCTTTACCCGCAACTGGCTGGAAACGGGCAAAGACGGACTGCTGCACATCAGCAATCAGGGCGCTTCCAATCTGGCGTCCCTGGGCTTTTTCTGCTTCCTGACCGGCCGGGTTACCGGCGCGGCCCTGCTGCGCAAGTTCTCGGCCCACAAGGTGCTCGGACTATACGGGGTCTTGAACGTGGCGGTCACTTTCCTGGTGTTCCTGAAGCTGGGCTGGCTTTCGGTGGCCTGCGTCTTCCTGAGCTACTTCTTCATGTCCATCATGTTTCCGACCATTTTCGCCCTGGGGATTTTTGGCCTCGGCCTGCGCGCCAAGCGCGCCTCGGCTTATATCGTCATGGGCATTATGGGTGGCGCGATCCTGCCTAAGCTGATGGGGGCCGTCGCCGACCACTACGATATGTCCCGCGGCTTTATCGTTCCCATGGTCTGTTTCGTTCTCGTAGCCCTTTACGGCTATGCCTGGCCCAAGCTGAGCCGCGCCGATTCCCTGCACGGCGTGCAGGCTTCCGCCGGCCACTAGAACGTCGGATCGCTTCGGGAACATCTTCCCTATTTGCCCCTTTCCGTCTTCCGACCTTCCCGGGAGCAGGAAGGGCGGGTTGCCATTCATTTTGGGCGGGACCGGACGGAAACGGCTTCTGGATCGACTATTTCCGCTCCGGCGGCTCGGAGAACCGGGCCAGCTGCTCTTCGGGCGGGAGATCTTTGGAAAGAGCGGAAGCTCGCGGGTCGGTCCGCCGGAAAAGGTCCAGGAGCCTCCCCTGAAGCTCTTCCCGAATCGCCCGGCAGGAGGGATCCGCGGCCCGATTCCGGAATTCCCGCGGATCCTCGCGCAGATCGTAAAGTCGATGGAAGGGTCCGCTGGGACCTTCTCCGGTGGCATAGCCCATCGCCAGGTCATGGCGTCCGCCGGTGAACGTGTACTTCCACTCCCGGGTGCGGGCCATCACCAGGTTGTCCGGCAGGAATTCGCTGAAAACGAAATCACGGGGCTGCCAGGCGCCCCCCCTCCATAGAGGAGCCAGGCTCCGGCCATGCTGTTCGGGCAGCGGCGGCTGACCCAGCAGATCCAGGATGGTCGGCACCACGTCCGCCAGCTCCACCGGTTCGGACACGACCTGGGCCCTTTTTTTCGCCATCGGGTCGCGGAGGATCAGAGGTACCCGTACCGCCTCCTCCCACATAGTGTGCTTTTCGAAACGGCCGTGGTGCCCCAGCTGGTAGCCGTTGTCCCCCAGGTATACCACCAGGGTGGAACGGTCCAGGCCCAGCCGGTGCAGTTCACCCAGGATTTCGCCCACGCAGAAATCGAGATAGGCGGAGGCGGTGTGGTAGGCGGCGGTGATCCCCCGGCGGTCCGCGTCCGTCAGGTCCCGGAATACGCGCGGAATCCAGCGGGCGTCCTCCGGGCCGACCTTCGGCAGAGGCATATCCTGAGGGCGGAAGCGGCCGGACCATTCCACCGGAAAGTCGAAGGGTGAGTGCGGCTGGTTAAAGCCGACCCACAGGCAGAACGGCTGTTCTTTTTGCGCGCGCAGGAAATCCCTGGCCTTTTCCACAAAAAACCGGCCGTCCATATCCTGTTCGTAAAGGCCTCCGCAGCGCACCTCGGCATTGAGCCAGACGCGGGCCGGATCCTGGAAGGGCTTCCATGGCGGCCGGACCGGCAGCCCGGCAGGAGGCCGGCGGGGGGGTCTGCGGCGCAGCTGCTCGCGGTAGTCCGGCAGGTCCAGGTGCTCCTCAAATCCATGACGCAGACGGCTGTTGAAATGCATCTTGCCGATGGCCGCCGTCCGGTATCCCCTGGCCGACAGGCGATCGGCCAGGGTAACCGTGGATTCCGCCAGAGCGGTCTCCAGCAGGGTGACTCCCACGCGATGCGGATACAGTCCGGTCAGCAGGGACTGCCGGGAAGGAGTGCACACCGGCGAATTGGCGAAGGCCCGGTCCATTCGTATCCCCTGCCTGGCAAGGCGGTCCAGGTTTGGCGTGCGAGCTATCGGATTGCCGTAGCAGCCCAGGGCATGAGCGGCATGGTCATCTCCAACGATCACCAGCACGTTCCGCAGGCGGTCCGGAATGGAGGATCCGCCATTACCCGGATCTTCCCTGCTCCGAGGCGAAGCCAGACAGGCCCCGGTGGCGGCCAGCCAGTCGCGTCGATTGATTCCCATGGAAACCTCCCCCTTTTCCCAAGCGGCGTAGCCGCACGGCTATGTGTGAGCCGAAATATCAATAAGATAGCCACTCTGCAGCGTGTGGGAATAGAATGATACCTATTTGTTTGGCGATCAGGCAACCGTTTCCACTGGCACGGACCATCCTCGTCCTACTGACCCTGCATGCAGCGACCGCCCATGCCGCGGGTGTGCAGCACTTTTCGATCCTGGCCGAGTCAATGAAACCGCTGGATTCGAGCATTTTTTCAATAGGCAAATTTGTCCTTATACTGACCGTCAATACGGATATCGCAACCATGGATAACACTCTCTACAGCTATGGCGTTGTCGTCTTCCTGCCAAAAGCAACCGGGATTAATGTTTCGGTGCCCAATCTGGCGATTCTGCGCGTGGTGGTCGACTGGAGCTACCTGGCTTTTTTATCAACGCTTCAGAAATGATGGCTTCGCAAAAAGTCTCACATCTTAAATTTTGAGTCAAGAGGACACACACTCTCTTATCCGAGTTTTTTTTCCGAACTTCCGGGCTAGCGAAAGACTCTAACGAAGGCGCTGACGCCACCGAATCGAGATTTTCGCTCCCGACGGTTGTCCGACAAA
>CAINFC010000193.1 GCA_903847975.1 uncultured Acidobacteriota bacterium
AACATCATCCCCGCCAACCGGCTGGACAGCCGGGCCGCCCGGGTTCTCAGCTTCGTGCCGATGCCCAATCTTCCCGGAAAAACCTACAACTACGCGGAAACGCTGCTGAACAAAATCGGGATCAACCGGGCCTCCGCCCGCGTGGACCAGACCTTGAACGCGCACAATTCACTGTTTCTGTCCCTCAATTACGGCAAGGGCAGCCCCTACGAGGTCAACCAGTACTCGCCCCGGGCCTACGGCAATTACTCCGATGCCGGCTTTTTAACCAAAACGGCCAGCCTGACCTATACCCGGATTGTCAACGCCAATATGACCAACGAGCTGCGCGCTTCCTATTTTACGCATGTCAACATCCGCATGGGGCAGAACCAGGATTTCGATCCCTCCACGATTTTCCCGCAGCTCTTCACCCCGCTGCCGGTGGGCGGCCTGCCGACTTTCAATGTCACCGGTTTCACCGCGATCAAGGATTTCGGCGGCGCCGATCCCAACCCGCAGGTCACCGAGCAGATCGGGGACACCTTCTCCTGGGTCCACGGCGCCCATGTGACCAAGGCGGGCATCGACATGGCATTCAGCCGGGTTTCGACCAACCCTTCGGTGACCGCCGCGGCGCTGGGCACCTTCAGCTTCAACGGGCGCTACACGGGCAACGCGGTGGCCGACCTGGTTCTGGGCTACCCGATCAGCGCCACGCGGGCCACGGCCACTCCTCCCAATGTCATCGGGCAGCAGCGTTACGGCGGCTATATCCAGGACGACTGGAAGGTCAGCCCGCGGCTCACCCTGAACCTCGGCCTGCGCTATGAGCTGCAGACCCGGATCAGCGAGCGCAACGGCTCCTGGACCAACGTCAACCTGGCCACCGGGGCGCTGGTGCTGCGCACTGTCGACAACCAGGTTCCCTCCACGGCCAACCAGACGCTGCTCAACCTCTATCCTTATGTCAAGTCGGAATCCATCGGCTGGGAGTCGGACATTCTGCTGCCCGACCATAAGAATTGGGCGCCCCGCCTGGGCTTTGCCTTCCGCCCGTTCCGCGACAGCAAAACCGTGGTCCGCGGCGGCTTCGGCATCTTTTACAACCTGGTGGCCATGTACCAGGGAATCTATCAGCTGGGCATCAGCAATCCGCCGTTCCGCCTGGTGCAGTCCTTCACCGGTGGAGCCACTACGCCCACCATCAGCCTTTCCAACCCCTTCAGCGTCACGCCGGTGACCACTGCCAACCCGGTTCTGTATGCCGTCAACCGCCAGATCCGCAATCCCTACTCGCAGCAGTGGAACCTGAGCGTGGAGCGGCAGCTGCCGGGCGAGGTCGGCCTGCGGGTGTCCTATATCGGAAACAAAGGAAACCGCATTCCCTACGTCAATTATGAGCTGAACCAGCCCTATCCCCAGAGGGCCGGCGACCTGCAGGCCATGCGCCCCTTCCAGCCCTGGGCCAATATCTACGGGATGATGTTCACCGGCCAGTCCATCACCCACCAGATGCAGGTGGAGGCCACCCGGCGCAGCCGCAACGGCCTGTTTTTTACCGGCAGCTTCAGCTGGACCCGGTCGCTCGACAACGTGGGCATTACCGGCTCGCCGCAGGATCCCTACAACGCCGCCAATGACCGCGGGCCGGCCGACAACGTCCGCCGCTTCGTTTCCTACACCTCGGCGGGCTACGATTTTCCCTTCGGGCCGGGAAAGCATTTCCACATCGGCAACCGGGTCATCGGCAAGGTGATCGGAGGGTGGCGCCTGGCGGCCGTTCTGCAGCTCCGATCCGGCGCTCCGTTCAGCGTGGGTTTCTCGCCGACGGCCAGCGGCCACTACGCCAGCCGGGCCAACGCGGTCTCCTCGAATTTCTACCCGGCCCAGCAGACCATCGCCCGCTGGTTCAACCCGGAGGCCTTTGCCGCGCCGGCCAGCTACACCTTCGGCAACAGCTCCCGCAATTTGCTGATTGGACCGGGGCAGAAAATCCTGGATCTCAGCCTTTCGAAGAACACCGCCATCACCGAACGGGTGCAGGCGGAATTCCGGGCCGATTTCTTCAACCTGCCGAACCATCCCAGCTTTGCCCAGCCGGCGGCCAATGTTTCCGTCCCCTCGACCATGGGGGTGATCACCGCCACCACCGTGGATGCCCGCACCATACAGCTGGGGATGAAAATACGGTTCTAAGGAAAAACGAAGGCACTGTCATGGGGGCGGGCAAATTCGCCATGATCCGGTGGGCGGTCGCGCTGGTGCTGCTCCGGCCTCTGTTTCTGCCGGGGCAGGATCTGCCGGGCGCCTACTTCCCGTTTCTGCAGACGGGGATCGAGCGGGTGGAGGCGCGCTATCCCGGCGGCTCCCGCCTCCGACTGCGGGAAATCGAGGAGCAGGCCGGCTGGCGTCATTTTCCTCACGCTATTCTGGCCGCGGCGGTTCTTTACGAAAAGAAGTCGCCGGCCAATCCACGCCAGGGAGACCGCGCCCTGCTGGCCCTGGCCCTGCGCATCGGCGACCTGCTTTGCGACGAGGACGAGGGCGGCCGCTACTACGACCGGCTGGACAGCTACCGCGACACCTACATGTGGCTGGAGGCCTACCGCCTCCTGGAACCCCGGCTGGACGCTGCCCGGACAGCGCGCTGGCGTGCCGCCCTGGTCCGCAACGTGGAGCAGGTGGTCGCCCGGACCGCCGATTGGCGCGACTTTCCGGCCTACACCGCTCTCTTCCTGGGCACCTCGATGAACCACTACTCCCTCTGGGCTCTCAACCTCCTGCTGGCCGGCCGCCAGTTCGACAGGGAAGAATGGCGCTCCGTGGGGGAGCACGTCCTCGGACGGCTGGCCCGCACCGAGCAGACGCCCGACGGCTACTGGGGGGAATACAGCCGGACCGGCCCGACCAACGGCTACGGCCTGCTCACGCTGGACGCGGTGGGCGTCTATTGGGAAACGACCCGGGACCCGGCTGCACGGGAGGCCATCCGCCGGGCGACCCGGTTTTACCTGCACTTCACCTACCCGGACGGGCAGCCGGTGGAGGTGCTCAACGACCGCAACCGCTACTGGGACCTGGGCCTCTACGGCAATTTTGCCTTCAGCCAGTCGGCGGAAGGCCGGCGCTTTGCGCAGTTCCTGTTTTCGCGCTTTCCGGCGGAACGGCTGGATATGGAGGCCCTGGGGCGCATCGCCCAGAACGCGCTCTATTACCGGGACGGGCCGCGGGCGCCCATGCCCCTGGACCGCCCCGAATACTCGCTGCGGCTGAGCGGCCCCGCGGGAATTCGGAAAACGGGCCCCTGGCTGGACTGCCTTTCGGGGCTCACGGCCTCGCGGCCCGCGGCCGGCCAGTGGTTCCTGGACCGCCAGGCCAGCCTCAGCGTTTTTCACCGGAAAACCGGGCTCATCCTCAGCGGGGCACAAAGCAAAAACCAGCCGGAGCTGGCCACCTTCACCGAGGTCCTGGGCGGTGTGGCCCACACGCGGCCGCTTTCCGGCCACCTGGAGATGAGCGCGGCCCGTGACCGGCTGTGGTTGAGCTTTAATACATTCTTTGCCCGGATCGAGGTTCCCCGGGCCGGGGAGAAGGAGCTCGAGCTGCTCTTTGCCATTTCCGGAAGGGGGGCGCCGCCCGAGGAGGCCCGGCTTTCCCTGCAGCTGCGGTTGGTTCCCGGAGAAGAGCTGGAATGGGGAGCAGGCGGGCGGACGCGGCTGGACGGCACCGTGATCAACAGGAATTTCCAGGGCCCCTTGCGGCATCACGGCTGGACGCTGGAAGCGGATCGCGAAGCCACGCTGACCTGGCCGGTTTTCCCGTATAATCCCTATCGGAACGGACCGGAAACCGCCCTGGAGCGCGCCGTGGGCGTGATTTCCTTCCCGCTCCGGCTGCCGGCGGAAAGGGAGCGCTTCGTGCGCCCGGACCAGCAGGTCCTTTCGCTCCGGTTGCGGGTGCCATGACGGGAGGCATTTTTTAACGCGGTTCATGCGAAAGACAACAACGGGATGCTGAATTTCACGCTTTTCGGGCTTTACCTGGCGCTGAACGTTTTTCTGGGCCTGGCAGTGGCGCGGAACCGGACCGGCAGCGCCCGCGACTACTTCCTGGCCGGCGAGGGTCTGCCCTGGTATGCGGTGGGCGGATCGATCATTGCCGCCAATATCAGCACCGAGCACTTCATCGGCATGGTCGGCATCGCCTATTCCGTCGGGTTCGTCGTCGCCCAATGGGAATGGGGCAATGTCATCACCTTCTCCGCCCTGATCTGGATCTTCCTGCCTTTTTATATCCGCGGCGGCCTGTACACCATGCCCGAATTCCTGGAGCGCCGCTACAATGCGCACTGCCGCACCTTTTTCGCGGTCTGCTGCCTGGTGCTCTGGGTGGTGGCGCAGATGGCGGTGGTCATGCTGGCCGGGGCCAAGGCCATGCGCGGCATGTTCGACCTGGACGAAATCCTGACGATCATCGTGCTGGCGCTCCTGGTCGGCAGCTACACCATTTACGGCGGCCTGCGCTCGGTGGCCTGGACCGACTTCCTGCAGTTCCTGGTCATGATGGCCGGCGGGCTGATGGTGGCCATCATCGGCCTGGCGCAGGTCGGCGGACTGCCCGCCCTGATGCGCGCCGCTCCGGAAAAGTTCAAGATCGCCTACCCGATCACCGATCCGGATTATCCCTGGCTGGGGGTCTGGACGCTCTTCTTTTCCATCGGCATCTGGTACAACTGCACCAACCAGTTCATCGTGCAGCGCTGCCTGGGGGCGCGCAGCGAGTGGGATGCGGGCATGGGAGTGGTGTTTGCCGGCTTCATGAAAATCCTGCTCCCCCTGCTGGTGGTGATTCCGGGCATCGTCGCCTTCCGGCTCTATCCGGGGCTGGCCGACAAGGACCTGGCTTTTCCCACCCTGGTCCGCACACTTCTGCCCGCCGGACTGAGCGGCGTGGTCATGGCGGCGCTGGCCAGCGGGATCCTCTCGCACGTCAGTTCGGTCCTGAACTCCTGCAGCACGGTGTTCACCATGGACCTGTACCTTCCATTCTTCGGAAAAAACCGGAAGGATCCGCACCTGGTAAGGGTGGGCCGATGGAGCGCCTTTTTCATCCTGCTGATGGCCGCATTGCTGGCTGCCTGGTTTACCCGGCAGAAGCTGGGGGTATTCGATGTGATACAGAATGTGGGCGCCTGGGTGGCGGCCCCCATTGCCTCGCTGTTCCTGGTCGGGGTGGTGTGGGGCCGCGCCACGGCTGCGGCCGCCACATTCGTGCTCTGGTTCGGATTTCCTTTCACGGCGTTTGTGGAGTACTTCCTGTTCAAGCAGGTGCCCTTCCTGCGCCCCTTCGACAACTGGCTCAACCGAACCTTCCTGGTCTGGCTGACCTGCATGGCGGCCATGGTCCTGGTTTCCCTGCTGACCCCTCCGCCGGCGCCGGAAAAGCTGCGCGGCATCCTCTGGAGTCCGCGGATGGCCGCTCTGCCGGACGGAGAGCGGGAGCGCAACCGGGGCATCCGCAGCCTTTTTTTTTGGTGGGCGATCTTCGCCGGCCTGATGGTCGCCCTCTACGCCTATATGTTCTGGTTCCAATTTTTCGGGCCGGCTAAAGGACTTTGAGTTTACTGCCTATGTCAAACCTGACGATATCTCATACGGATTTCCTGCCCGTGCAGGCCTCCCTGGCCGATCTTATCGGGGCCGGACATGCGGAAGAAGCCTGCCGCGCCCGTGCCGCCCTGACCGGCGAGGATCCCGGTTCCCTGCGGGCGGCGGCTTTCGAGTCCGTCGATTTTCTGCCCCCGGAATTCATGGCCCGCCAGCACGCCCTGCTGGCGCGGGTCGGGGAGCGGCTGATTGCACCGCCGGCCGGCCCGTCAATCCGGGGCGCTACGACCCGCATGTTCGACCGGGCCAGCAGCCTGGAGCGCGCTCCTTTGAGCGCCCTGGGCTTGTTCCGTCTGGGCGAAGACGGAAAGCTCTACCTGATTTCCAAGAGCGAGCACTATCACGCCCCGCTCGGCCACGGCTTCCCCGGCTATGCGCTGCTCGAGCGCGCCCGCCGGCTGGGCATACCCAACGCCACCCACAACAACACCCGCGGAAGGATCACCCGATTGCTGGAAGCGGAGCTGGTGGCCGCCGCCAACGGCCTGTCGGGAAGGGAAGACCCCGGCCTCCGCGCGATTCTATCCGCAGAGGACCCCTGCGTCTGCAACCGGGTGCTGAACCTGGAGACCGGCAGCCTGGCGGTCGAGGCGGCCCTGAAGATGATGCTGGCCCGGTTTTACCGCATCGAGCCGGAATATCCGCAGCCGAAGTATGCCGGCCGAATCCCCGTCTTCCTGGTGATGGGCAGCGAGGAGGGGGCGCGGCAGGCCAACTACCACGGCACCACCGTCCTCGCCCAGACGATGCGCGGCATGTGGCCGGAATGGCGCGAGGACGCCCGAACGACCGAAGCCTATCGGGCGGAGCCGATCCGGCCCAATTGTCCGGCCGATCTCGAGGAAGCCTTTGCGCGCTGGGAGGGCGGCCGGACCAAGATCGCCGGCTTCCTGCACGAAATTATCATGATGAACTACGGCGGGCGACTGCTTACCCCGGAATTTCTGCAATCGGCCTACCGGCTTTGCCGGGCGCATGACGTGCCGACGCTGGCCGATGAAATCCAGAGCTGCATGTGGCACCATGAATTATTTCTGTTTCGCGAGTGGAACCTGACCCCGTCGTTCCTGGCTATCGGCAAGGGTTTCCCCGGAGGCGAATATCCCGCCTCCCGGCTGCTCTTCAGCGCGGCCATGGACAGCCTGCCGCAATTCGGGGCGCTGGTCACCAACGGCCAGGAGGAGCTGGCTTCGCTGGCTTACCTAATCACCATGCGCTGGGCGCGGGCCAACGCCCGGGCCACCCGCGCGGTCGGTGACTATTATGAGCAGCGGCTGCGGCGCCTGGCGGCCGGGCACGACAACCTTCTTTGCGCCGTCGAAGGCCGGCGCCACCTCTCCACCCTGTATTTCCGGGGGCTGGATGCCGCCCGGGCCGTCGCCGGAGAACTCAACCGCCGCGGGCTGGACATCAGCTCCCAGACCTACAAGGCGGATTGCCCGCCGGCCCTGCTCACCAAGATTCCTCTGATCGCCACCCGGGCGGTCGTGGATTTCATCGTCGGGCAGATCGAGACCGTTCTGACCGCCATTCAATCGCATTGAAAAGGACACTATGAACGTCGTACGCTTCGGAATCATCGGCTGCGGTTTGATGGGCAGGGAATTCGCTTCGGCGGCTGCCCGCTGGTGCGCCCTGCAGGGCATGGAGGTCCGTCCGGAAATTCGTGCCGTCTGCGACTCCTCCCCGGAAGCCATGCGCTGGTTTACGGAACATTTTCCCGGCATCGCTTTGGCTACGGCCGATTATCGGCAGCTCCTGGAGCGGTCCGACGTGGATGCCGTCTATGTGGCCGTGCCCCACCATCTGCACCAGGAAATCTATGGCGCTGCATTGCGGGCCGGCAAGGACCTCATGGGGGAAAAGCCCTTCGGAATCGACCGCGCTGCCAACCGGGCCATCCAGGACGTCCTCCGCGAAAACCCGGGCCGCTTTGCCCGCTGTTCCTCGGAGTTTCCGTTCTTTCCGGCCATGCAGCGCATCGGCCGCATGATCGAAAGCCGGCAGTTCGGAACCATCCTGGAAGTCAACGCCGGCTTCCGGCACTCGAGCGATCTCGATCCGGGCAAGCCGATGAACTGGAAGCGGACCGTGGCCGCCAACGGCGCCTACGGCTGCATGGGGGATCTGGGCATGCACGTGCTTCATGTTCCGATCCGTGCCGGCTGGGAGGTCCGGAATGTCCGGGCGATTCTCACCCGGCTCTATGACCGGCGCCCCGGCCCGGAGGGCCGTCCTGTTCCCTGCGAAACCTGGGACAACGCCACGCTGCTCTGCGAGGCGGCCGATCCCCAAAACCAGGCCCCGTTTCCTCTCACCCTGAAAACCCAGCGAATCGCACCCGGCGAAAAGAATTCCTGGAGCTTCGAAATTCTGGGGAGCCACCGTTCCGCCCGCTTTTCTACCCGGCATCCCAATACGCTCCGATTTCTGGAATACGGGGGAGGCGAGCAGGCCTGGCAAAGAATCGAAATGGGCAGCGAGCTGACTTTTCCCTCCATCACCGGTAAAATCTTTGAAACCGGGTTTTCGGATGTGATTCTGCAGATGTGGGCTTCCTTCCTCAGCGAGCGGTTTTCCGGGCAGGTCCCGGGACGGTTCGCCGGGTGCGTCACGCCCGAGGAAACGGCCCGGCAGCATCAGATTCTGACGGCCGCTCTGGAATCTCAGGACAGCGCGTCCGTCGTCACTCTTCGGACGGAATAAATGTATCTGGGACTGGATATCGGCTCCACCTCGCTGAAAGCGGCGGCCTTCGATGCGCAGAGCGGGCGCCTCTGCGGCCGCAGCGAAGAGGCTTTGCCGCTGGCTGTCGACGCCGGCGGCCGGCGCGAACAGGATCCGGCCGCGCTGCTGGAGGCCGTCTGCCGTGCCTTCCGGAGCCTGCGCGAGCAGACCGGGAGCCGCTGGGCGCATGTCTGCGGCATCGGACTGGCCGCCCAGGGCGGCAGCAGCATCGTGGTGGACCGTCATACCGGCGAGCCGGCCACGCCCATGATTCTCTGGAACGACACCCGCGCCTTCGGGCATTTCCACCAGATCCTGACCCGGATTCCGCCCCGCTGGTGGCGCTCCTTCTCCCTGCGCGCAGAACCGGGCATGGGCCTGGCCCGGCTGCAGTGGCTCCTGGAGCAGCACCCCGACCTGCTTCATGGCGACCGGCTCTGGGTCGGGGCGGGGGAGTTCATCTGCTTTGCGCTCACCGGCATCTGGAGGCAGGACCCATGCCACGCCCTGCAGTCGGGGTGTTACGACGCACAGAAAAACCGGATCACGCTCCAGCCAATGCAAAGGCTGGAGCTGCCCTCCGACTGGGTAGCTCCGCTGCGGCCCGGCCACCAGACGCTGCCTCTGGCGCCCCGCCTGGCCGACCGTCTGCAGCTGAGTGCAGGCACTCCGGTAGCCGGGCCGTACAACGATCACGAAGCCGGATACCTGTCGGTACAGCACCTGTCGACCCGGCCGCTCGAGGTTTCGCTCGGGACCGCCTGGGTCGGAAACTTCGTGCTCCCCGAGGAAGCTCGCGGAGGGGCTCCTTTCCAGTTCTGCATTCCCGCCCCGGGAGGCAGCGGGAAGCAGGTCATCCTGCCCCTGCTGACCGGCAACGTGACCCTGGATTGGGCTCTGGCCACCTTCGTCCATTACGATCGAGCCTCGGCCCTGGCTCAGGCCGACGGGATTCTGGCGCATTCTCTGCTGCCTCCCCCGGGTCTTATGGCCCTGCCTTGGCTTAACCGGCCGAATGCCCTATGTCCCGGCCGGACGGGGTGCGCCGCCCTGTTCGGCCTCGGTCCGGCGACCACGGCCGAGGATATGTTTCGGGCCGTGGTATCGGCTATGGTCCTGGAGTTTGCACGGGTGTTCGAAGCGGTCCGGAAGCGGGGCGCCGTGGACAGCCTGGTGCTCTGCGGCGGGGCGGCTAAAAATCCGCACCTCTGCTCCCTGTTTGCCGCCCTCTTCGATCCGGTTCCCGTACACCGGGTTCTGGAAGCGGACCTGATGGGCGCCCGGGGTTGCCTGTACCCGTTCGATCCGGAAATCGCCTGGGCGCACGCCGTGCCGGTGTCCTGCGACCGGGGCATCGATCCCCGGCTGCTGGCCGCAGCCCAGACGCTGTATCAGGATCTTTTTGAACGGCTTTGCGGGCAGGTCGCGGCCGGAAAACCGTATGCCTTTTACCGGGAGTACGAAAATGAGCCCGCCTGATGTCGGACTGCTGCCGCTCTATGTGCGGTTCTACGACGAGGTCCTGCCGGATCTGCTCGGACAGCTCGAACCGTTTCTCGAAAGAGTCCGTTCGTCCCTGGAAGCGGGCGGCCTGCGCCTCCTGGCGGCCCCGGTCGGGCGGACCCGGGAAGACTTTGCCCGGGCGGTCGAACACTTCGAAGGCGCGGGCGCGGATGCCATTCTCACGCTGCACCTGGCCTATTCCCCTTCCCTCGAATCGGCGGATGTCCTGGCGGCCACGCCGCTGCCGGTGATCCTGCTCGATACCACGCCGGACCGCGA
>CAINFC010000194.1 GCA_903847975.1 uncultured Acidobacteriota bacterium
GCACTGTATCTCTTTCGCTGTTTCATTCCGCCTACCTTTCTTGCTGGCGGCAGCGATTTTATACCTTATTCACCTGTCTCATTTTTGGGGTACAGTATAAAGAAACCATTACGAACGAGATCCTTCACTACGCTGTGCTTTGTACAGGATGACAGTTTAAAGGATTTCTGTGTGTGACTTTTTGCGAGACTATCAAAGAAGATGGCTTCGCAAAAAATCGTTTTCGTCCGGTTCTGCCGTCCCGATAGGGACTTGCCCCGTGCTGCAGCCAACCCGGCAATGAATTGCCGGGCTATAATCGTGCCATCCCTGACGGGACTATTCCTCGGAATCACAGTCCTGTGCCGGATTACGCGGGGTCTCCCAAAGCCATGGCGTAGCACAACGTTACGATCTCCGCTATTTCGCCCCGTATGGCACCGATGCAAGTCCCGTAAGGGACGGCAGATTATGGCCCGGCACGTGAGTGCCGGGTTGGGGCAGGAGTAGCCCAAGTCCCATCGGGACGGCAGAACAAAATGAAATTTCGCCTTTTGACGCGATTATCTTTTTTTCGGGGCGTCCGGGGTGACAGAACGGTAAATTACTTACCACTAAGGAACAGGAATCATTTGAATTTATCTCCTTATCGGTCCATAAGATCTTACGAATAAAAGAGTTTAAAAAAAGTCTGCTTCCGTCGGGCCGTCGGAGAAAGTTTTAAATTTTATGGATAATTGCTGTTGACAAGTAACCTCGGGATCTGTTATCTTATCTTGAATCTTTATACCTGGCTCAGTTTGCTCGTATTTCGACTGGCAAGTGAGAGTTCTTTTTTTATCGAGTTTCCTTCATGGAGGAGCTATGAATCGAAGCAAGCCCCTGAAAATCGAAACGGTCCTTTTTATTTTCCTTCTTTTTTGCGGGATGTTTACCGCCGTGCAGGCCCAGACCGGCATCGGCTCCGTAGCCGGCACGGTCCGCGACTCCGGGCAGGCCGTAGTTCCCGGCGTGGAGGTTACGGTTACCAACAACCAGACCAACGTGGTCCGCAAGACGGTCACCAGCGACGTGGGGACCTATAAGATTCCTGCGCTCCCTCTGGGACCCTATACGATGACCGTCGAGCTCAAGGGGTTTAAAAAATGGGTGGGTACCTTCACCCTGGTGGCCGGCCAGGATGCCAATATCGACCCGGTGATGGAAGTGGGCGATATCAGCGCCACGATCGAGGTTTCGGGCGCCGCTGCGGCCATTAATACCGTGGGTACGGAAATATCGAACGTCAAGGATTTCGAGCGCATCCGCGATCTGCCGCTCAACGGACGTTCCATCAGCAACCTGTTCGACCTGACGCCCGGGGTGGAGGGGGGCGGCAATGCGCGGGTAAACGGCATGAAGGTCGGATCCCTGGAAATCACCCTGGACGGCATCTCGCTGGTGGATCGCTTCGGCGGCGGGATCGCCCGCATCCAGCCGGGCCTGGATATCGTACAGGAGTTCCGGATCGAAACCTCCGGCTCCGACGCCCGCTACTCCCGGCCGGCCACAGTGACCATGGTCACCCGCAGCGGAACCAACGCCTTTCATGGCAGCGTCTTCGAAACCCACCGCAACAATACCGCCGGGCTGGTGGCCCGCCGGCGCGACACCGCCATGAATGCCGACGGAACCGTCAACTGGCCCAAGCTGATCCGTAACGAATTCGGCGCTTCCGCCGGCGGTCCGGTCTGGCTGGGAAAGCTCTACAACGGCAAGAACAAGACCTTCTGGTTCTTCGCCTACGAAGGGGCCAGGATGCGTCAGTCCTATTTTCCATATTATACCTATACGCCTACGGCCGCCATGTGGGGCGGCGACCTGAGCAATATCATCGATTCGGATGGCGTGAAAACCACCTTGTACGATCCGCTGACCACCGACTCGAAAGGCAAGCGGCTGCCCTTCGCCGGGAATATCATTCCGGCTAACCGGATCAGCGCTATTGCCAAAAAGCTGCAGACCATGACCGATCTGCCCACCGATAATACCAATCCCTTCGTCACCTTGAACAATTACCGGAAGTGGCAGCCGCGAAATACCACTGCCGACAATTACACCACCAAGTTCGACCATACTCTTTCTTCCAAAGACAACCTGTCCGTCCGCTGGACCAACAGCCGGAGCCATAACACGGTCATGGGCGGGTACTTTGCCAATCCAGCTTCTCCCGAAAACGGTTACGGCACTTCGCGCAACGATGCCATCGTGACCAATGTGGCCACCGACTGGACTCGTACCATTTCTCCAAAAGTATTGAATCAGATGGTCGTCGGCGTACATCGCTCCAACAAGAGTTCCGGAACCCTGGCCGATTTTACCAACTGGCCCGCCAATCTCGGTTTGCCGAACCCCTTCGGTTCCCTTGGCTGGCCCACCATGTATGCCGGCAATTTTGCCTTCGATGGCGACAACGTTAAGACAGAGGCTCTGACCGGCATCGTTGCGGAAGATAACGTCTCCTGGAGCAAAGGCAAGCACGAGATTCAGTTCGGCGGCCGCTACCGTCGGGAATACAACAACATCAGGGAACTGCAGCAAGCCGCGGGAGAACATTACTGGGGAGGCGGGTGGACCGGGCTCTACAGCGCGGCCGACGATTCCCAGACCCCCTACACCGGAGAAGGCTTTGCCGACCTGCTGCTGGGTTTGCCTGAATACCTGAACGTCAAGTACAACCGCGGCTTTTTTTATTTCCAGCAAAAAGAGATCGGCCTTTATTTCACCGACCGCTGGAGGATTACCCCCAAGCTGACGGTCAACCTGGGTTTGCGTTGGGATAAGTGGACCTCCTACAAAGAGAAATACGACCGTCTGGACACCATCGATACCACCACCATCGGGTCCAAATTCGAGGTGGTGACTCCCGGCAGCACCAAGATGCAGGACATCCAGGGACTTCCCCCTTCCATTCTGGCTTCCTATGCCAAAAGGGGAATGACCTATACGACCGCGGACGCCATCGGATATCCGGGCAGCCTTTTCAAAGGCGACAACAACAACTTCGGCCCGCGCCTTGGGGTGGCCTATCAGATCAATTCCAAGATGGTCTTGCGGGGAAGCTACGGGGAATACTTCTGGACCATGCCGCTCTCGCAGCTGTTGCAGTCCTCCCGAACCAATCCGCCGATGAATCTGGTCTATTCCAACCTGCTCAATTACAAGAATGCCACTCAGAACTATACGCTGGTGTCTGCCCCCGCGGATGTGGACTACATCGGCAAGGCGACCATCGATACGGTCGGGGTGGTCACCATCGCTTCCAGCCCTCAGCCGGGTGTTGCCTGGGACGGACGCAACTGGCGAGACAGCCGCATGCAGACCTGGAACCTTACCCTGGAGCGGGAGATCATGAAGGATACTTCCTTACGCCTCAGTTACCTCGGTCAGCACGGCACCGCCATGGAACAGCGGTTCTCGATCAATCAGAAGGAGTCGGAATATAACTATGTGGCCCGGACCAAGCTGGCCCCTCCCAGCAACCGCGATCTGCTGCGCCAGAATAAGGATTGGAATGTGTCCGGCATCAACAAAACCGGTTTCTCCAATTCGAATGCGGCGCAGGTGGAGCTGGAGCGCCGATTCCGCAATGGCCTTGCCTTCCAATGGTTTTATGCCTATACCCGCGCGCTGACCACCACGGATACCGGTGGTTTTTCGTCGGGCGACTCCAACATCAACTCCCTGGGAGGCGGCGGCCAGGTGCCGGAGGTGGGCCAGATCATGGGTGCGCCCAACCTGACCTATGACCAGCGCCTGCGGATGGTCTATTTCAATTCCACCAATATTCCTCCCCACCACATTCGCTTCAACGGCAACATGGAACTGCCCTTCGGCCGGGGGAAGAAGTACCTGCGCGATGTCCATCCGGTGGTCAACGGCATCCTGGGCGGCTGGCAGGTCACCGTGAATGGAGAATGGCGCAGCGGACTCTGGATGAGCCCGGCGGCCAGCCTCTATTCCTTCGGCGATCCGCACATTGCCGCGGATCAGCGGCCCGATTTTCTCTGGTCCGGCAAGGTCTCCAAGCTCTGGTTCAAGGGATATTTCGATCCCACCCAGGCCAAGAACGTGACTGGCGGGGACATTTATGCCTTGGTTCCCGTCGATCGTTCCAAGAGAGTCCTGACCCAGGTCGGTTCCTCCTTCAATAACCAGCTGGCGCAGACCCTTTCGAACGGATCCATCCGTCAGACCTCCATTACCGAAATGTATAACTGGAGCCCGCGGGCCAATATCATGGGCCCGGGATTCTGGAATGCGGATATCGGCGTATACAAGAATTTCCCGCTGCGGGAATCTCTCACCATGAGGTTCAAGGCCGATTTCTTCAATGCTTTCAATCACCCCAACAACACGGCTCCCAACGCCACCACCGGGATACAGAACCTGAGCAATCAGGCCAACGACGGCCGGACGATTCAGTTCTCCCTGCGGTTGGACTGGTAGCCCTCCGGCTGTTCTCCTTCCGGGCCTGTCGTCGGAGCGATCCGGCGGCGGGCCTGTTTCATTTTCCGGGTTCGGAGTATTATGGCAATGGGCTCTTGCTGTCATTCCCTTCTCCAGGTGTGGGCTTTTTTCACCGGAAGACGGGAAGGTCGGGAAGAAAGAAAAAGGTGGATCGGGATGGGGATCGGGACCGGGGACAGAAAGCGATTGGGATTACGAGATTGATCGTGCCAAGGATGCCATTTGCGGTTCGGTCGGCGGGCCTCGCCAGGCGGCTGGCCTGGCTGCTGCCGATGGCCATGACCGTCCTACTGGCGGCGGCCGCGGCACCGACGCCCCGGCCGCCCAGTCTGCTGTTCATCACCGTCGACACGCTGCGTGCCGATCGCCTGGAATGCTACGGCTACCGGCAGGTCAAAACCCCCCGCATCAACGCGCTGGCTGCGGACGGCATCCTGGTGGAAAACGCCTTTACGCCCGTTCCGGTGACCCTGCCTTCTCATGCTTCCCTCTTCACCGGCACTTATCCCTGGTTTCACGGCGTCCGGGATTTTACCGGCTCGGCCCTGGGCCCGGAGCGTACCACCCTGGCGGAGCTGCTCCTGGCGGCGGGCTACCGGACCGGGGCGGTCATCGGGGCCGCGGTGCTGGAGGCGCGCTGGGGGCTGGATCAGGGCTTTTCCTTCTATTCCGATTATTTTCCTCCACAGCCGGACCGCAACTGGCAGCAGATCGCCGAGCGGCGCGGAGACCAGGTGGTCCGGGAATCCCTGGAGTGGATCGAAAAAAACAGGCAGGTTCCCTTTTTCCTCTGGGTGCACCTGTACGACCCGCACGACCCGTATACCCCGCCGGCCCCGTACGACGGGCTCTACGGCAGCCGGCCCTATGACGGCGAGGTCGCCTGGACCGACGAGTGTGTTGGCCGGCTCCTTGACGGCCTGAAAAAGAGCGGGCTTTACGAAAGCAGCCTGATCGTCCTGGTGAGCGATCACGGGGAGGGGCTGGGCGAGCACGGCGAGGAAACCCACGGCTATTTCCTTTACGATTCCACACTGCGCATCCCGCTGATTTTCAAGCTGCCCGGAACGGATGCCCCGCGGGCCCGACGCGTTTCCGGGCCCCTGGAAACCGTCGATGTTCTGCCCACGGTGATCGATATCCTGGGGATAAACGGGAAAACGGCAGCCCCGGAGATCCAGGGCCGGAGCGCTCTGGCCCTGCTGCTCGGCCAGGCCCCGCCATCGGAGAAGCCTTCGCTGGCGGAAATCATGCTTCCTTTTTATCAGTTCGACTACAGCCCTCTTTCCAGCCTGCGAACCGGCCGCTTCAAGTACATCGAGGCGCCGAAGCCGGAACTCTACGATACGGCCGCGGATCCCGGAGAAAAGAACAACCTGACCGGTTCCGTGCCGGACCAGGCGGCAGGGATGAAAGAGGCTCTGCGCCGGCAGATGGAGCGCACGGCGGCAAAAAAGGGGCAGGTCGCGGCCCCCCGCATCACCGATTCGGCCATGGCCGAAAAGCTGGCCTCGCTCGGCTACCTGGCGCATCACCGAAAAGCGGCGGAACCTGCGCCCGGCTCCCGATTGCCGGATCCCAAAGACCGGGTCGGGGTATACGACCTGATTTTCCGGGGAACCTATGCGGCGCGGATGGGCCGGCTCGGCAAAGCGGCGCCGCTGCTGCGGGAAGCGGTGGCCCGCGAGCCGGATTCCTTTGTGGGTCACTTCCAGCTCGGGGTGATTTACCTTGCCTCGCGGAATGTCCGGGAAGCGGAGGAGGAGTTTCAGAAAACCCTGGAGCTCAGGCCCGGCAACGAGCTTTCCCTGCTGCGCCTGGCCGAGGTGTACACCGCTGCCGGGCGCTTCGCGGAGGCGGAAACGGCCTACAGAAAGGCCATCCTGCTATCGCCGAAGGACTACATGATCCATTTCAACCTGGGCGGGCTGTACGTGACCCAGGACAAGTGGGACGAAGCCCTGGCGGCCTTCCGGAAGGCGCAGGCCCTGTCGTCCCGGGACGTGCTGGTCCCGGTGGTCATCGCCCGGGTTCTGCTGCAGAAGGGGGACCTGCCCGGGGCCCTGGCGGCGGCCGGCCAGGCCCTGCGCCTGGATCCCAGCCTGGCGGCGGCTCACGAAACCGCCCTGGAGATCTATCAGAAAATGGGGAAGGTTGCGGAGGCCAAAAAGGAGGAGCAGATCCTGCGCCGGCTGCAGGCCGGCCCGTGAGGAAAATACCTTCCGGCTGTTCTCCTTCCGGGCCTGTCGCCGGAGGACGCCTCTTTTTCAGGGTATGGGGACTGGATGCGGAGGGTGAGCGGGAGTGCTTTGCCCGCGCCGGAACCACGGGTCCGTTTCCGGTGGAGGAACCGGCGTACAACGATTCCACGATCAATTCCTGTGCCGGCGGGGGGTGCTTCGAGGTTTTCGGGGCCGGGCAGGAGCCGGAAGGTGAGATTCGGAAGGAAGGGGCTACAACCGACGCCTTGCGGCAAAGAACGCTTCTGGTTTTGCCTCGTGGTCCGAATCCAGAAGCTTTTACGGGGCCACCTTTATGGAGGTAAAAGGAAATGTTGAGCAAAACCAGCTTCAAGGTATGGTGTGTGGCGATAGGCGCACTGTGTGCATCGGCGGCGCAAGGAGCCGACCCAAAGAAATTCAATATCGAAATGGAAGGCGGGCCGGTGTGGCAAAGCCGCAACGACGTCCGGATTCCCAACGACACGGGAACAAAATTTTCCATGCGCGACATTCAGGGGAGCGGCCCCTTCGCCGTCGCCCGGGTCTATTTCGATTACTTGTTCAAGCCCAAACATGAGTTGCGAGTCCTGGCGGCGCCCCTTTCGGTGACGGCAACCGGGCAGCTTGCCGCCACCACTTCCTTTGCCGGCAGGACTTTTGCCCCGGGACAGCCCGTCGAGGGTGTTTATCAATTCAACTCTTTTCGGCTGACCTATCGCTACCGTATCTTTGCAGGCGATCGCTGGACATGGAAGATCGGTGCCACCGGGAAAATCCGCGACGCCAAGGTCGAGTTGCGCCAGGGGGGAGTTTCCGCGGTGGACGACAACGTGGGTTTCGTGCCGCTGCTGCACCTGGACGGCGAATACCGCTGGAATCAGAAGTGGCGCTTCAACCTCAACATGGACGGCTTGGCCGCCAAACCGGGGCGCGCCTTCGACATTGCGCTCAAATTGAAATACGATTTTGCCAAAAACTGGACCCTTGCGGCAGGCTACCGCATGCTGGAAGGCGGTGCGAACGTGAAGGATGTCTACACGTTCGCCTGGTTGCACTATGCCATCGCATCCCTCGCCTTCCGTTTCTGACCGGGTGCCTTGCATGGCTGGGGGGATGCTGGTATTTCGTATTCCATCCGCATCGGTCGACAAATCGAATCACATGCATCCTTTTCCGGGAATCGGTGACTCCAACTTCTGATCCTGACAAGTCGAGGGGAGGCAAAGGTTGGAAGGAACCGTCGGGCTGGAAAACGCCGTCGGTAGCGATGCAGTGGCAATGGGGGTGCCAATGGGCCGTCGAATCTCCAGAGGTTGGTAGACGGCGGGGAGCGAGCGAGGGTCATCGGCTGCGGAAAGCATCACTTCCCGAACGGCCGCATACGCGCAGGAACTCAATAATCCCAGGAGTTGGCGGTCGAAGCGAAACTGCTGCCGGGCGCTTCGCGGAGGCGGAAACCGTCTGCAAAAAGGCTATCCCGCAGTCGCCGAAGGACCTCATGATCCTTTTCAACCTGGGGGGGGCTGTATGTGACGCAGGACAAGTGGGACCAGCCCCTGGAGTCAGCCCACGAAACCGCCCTGGAGATCTGTCGGAAAATGGGGAGGGATGCGGACGTCAAAAAGGAGGAGCATATCCTGCGCCGGCTGCAGGCCGGCCTGTGAGAGCGGAAACGATGGAACATAATGCAAGCGGAGGGAAGGAGTGAAAATGGAAATGCGTATGATCGGTATGTTTTTCGTGGCCTGTCTGCTGGGAGTGCTGTGGGCGGAGGGTTCTCCGGCAGCGGCCGAGGAGAGAAAAGTGACGCTGGTGCAGCCCCGGCAGGCACCGCAGGTGATCACCGTCGGCGGCCCGCAGGCCGCCATTGCCGGCTTTACCTCGGAGGCCATTCAGCTGGCCGTCGATGCCCTGAAGAGCCGGGGCGGAGGCACGGTGAAGCTCAGTGCCGGCACTTTCCAGATAACCGGGCCGATACGGCTGGCCAGCCGCATCCATCTGCAGGGGGCCGGGCGGGAAACGGTGCTCCGCAAGGGGGACGGCTTCCGGACGCGATTCGTGGTCGATGCCGACTGGGGGATGCTCAAGGTCACCGCCCAGGATGTTTCCGGCTTTCGGGTGGGGATGGGCATCGAGCTTTTCGACGATTCCCACAAGCAGGGCTGGGATGTCACCACCGCGGTCATTACCGCCATGGAAGGCAACGTCCTGTTCATCGATAACCCCACGGTGAACGATTACATCGCCTCGGAAAACGGTACCATCAGCAACGCCTTCTCCCTGGTGGAGGGCGTGGGCGTCGAGGATGTCCGCATCGCCGATCTGACCATCGACGGCAACAGCGCTTCCAACGACTACCTGAACGGCTGCCGGGGCGGAGGGGTCTACCTGCACAAGTCGCGGCGCTGCACGGTCGAGAATGTTCATGTCACCCGGTTCAACGGCGACTCCTTCAGCTGGCAGGTCACCGAGGAGATCACCGTCCGCAATTCGGAGGCCTCCTATGGGAGCGGGCTGGGCTTTCACCCGGGCACCGGCTCGGACAGCTCCGTGGTGGAGAAGAACTACAGCCACCACAACCGGCAGGACGGCTTCTTCCTTTGCTGGCGCGTGCAGCACGGCGTTTTCCGCGACAACATCGCCTGCTTCAACGAGCGGCACGGCATCTCCATCGGGCATCAGGATACGGACAACCGCTTCGAGGGGAACCATGTTTATGAAAACCGGGAGCATGGAATTAACTTCCGGGATGAGACGCACCAGAACAGCGGGCACCGCAACACGTTCCGGCGCAACACGATCGAAAATAACGGAACCGCCGGCGGAGAGTTCTACGGTTTCTTCATCGACGGGCATACCGAGGACATCGTCATCGAGCAGAACATCATCCGCTCGACCGGCAAGGGGAGCCAGAAGGCGGCGATGAAGGCGGGTCCCGACGCCAGGAACATTACCTTTCGGGACAACCAGGTCTCCGGCCACCCGGAGCAGCCTGCCGCCCGGTAGCAGTAGCGAAACAGTATTAGGTTCTGCTGTCCCGTGTTCCGAGCACAGGTTTCCGCTCTGAAAAGCTTTCGTTTGTAAGTTTGTTTTCGGGTGGTTCTCACGAAAGCCTTTTCAGGGCTTTCGTCCGACTTTTGACCGGTTTGTCCGGGAGGGTGGATTCGCATTTCGGGCGAATAAGAGCTTACATGGAACCCGGGGCGCTTCGGGCGAACCCGGCCAGCACGCGCATGTTTTCGGGCGGGGTGTCGGGCGGAACCTCGCACCCCGCGCCGAGGATATGCCTTGGGCCCGCCTGGCGCCGGCATTCCTCCAGGGCGGCACGGATCCGCTCGGGGGTACCGTTCTGCAGCAGCCGGACCGGATCGATCCCTCCCAGCAGGAGCTGGTCCGCGCCCAGCGCGCGGCGGGCCTCGTCGAGCGGCACCCGGGAGTCGATGTCGACGATATCGCAGCCCAGCTCCCGGATGCCGGCCAGGATCCTGCGGGTGTCTCCGCAGATGTGCAGCCGGACAAAAAGCCCCAGGTCGTGCAATCCGTCCACCAGCTTTTTCTGCCAGGGCTGCACAAAATCGCGGTAGAAGCGGGGACCGATGAGCGAGGCGGCCGGATCGCCGACTCCCATGATTTCCGCGCCGGCGTCCCTTTGCGCCGCGGCAAAGCGCAGGGCCAGGGCCAGCACGAAATCGAAAAGCTCGCGGACAAATCCGGGATGGTCAAAAAAATCGAGCATCAGGGTGTTGATCCCGCGCAGATCGGCGGCCGCGCCGCAGGGGCCCTCCACCCACCCTTCCACGATTTTGTCGCCTGCGGTCCGCTCTTTCAAAAGGGCGATCCCCTGCAGCCGGTCCGACATGTGGCGCGACTGGAGCGGATCCGGGAGAATCATTCCCTTCAGCACGTCCTTGTCGGACAGCACCGCCCGCTGCTCGTCCAGGGCATAGGGCTGGTCTTCGAAGCAGCGGATGGCCGCACCGCAGTCCGGGGCTTCGCGGGTTTCGGTGATGGCCGAAACGTGGTCGAAGGAGTAGTCCGCAGCGGTCCGCAGCTGCGCCTCGGTCAGGATCCGGTAATCCAGGGCATACTGCCCGTAGCGGGCGCCGATGTGCCGGGCGGCAAACATCATGGTGATGGGCATCAGGGCCGGCCGGTCGTGCGGCTCCCCGCGGAGAACGGCCAGGACCCGTTCGCGGCTGTTCATTGAGGGTTCCTTCCCGCGGCCGGGGGATCCGGGCGCAAACCCCGGAGCATGCCGGCCTGCAGCCAGGCCAGCCCCTGCCGGGCGTACAGATAGGACTGATCGATTTCCAGGGCGCGGCGAAAGTACTCCGCCGCTTCCTGCTCCTTTCCTTCCCAGGCGGCATAAAAGCCGGCCAGGCAGAAGGCATGCAGGCGGACATCTATGGAGTTGTCTTTTTTACGCTGCTCGTTGACGGTGCGAAAGGACTGCATCCACTCCCGGGCGGCCCGCTCCTGCCCGATTTTCATCATGGCCATGGCGCGGAAGAGCCCTTCTCCTTCGATATCGTCGTCCCGCGTGGCGGCGGCGGCCTGCCAGACCTTCCGGGCCTCCGCCGGATTCCCGGCCGACTGCTGCACCAGGGCCTCGAAAAGCAGCAGCCGTGCGCTGGCCACGGCGGCGAAATCGTCGATCCCGAGGCTCGACGGGGGCCGGGCGGCGGCGCGGACCTGGTTCAGCGCCTCGGGGTAGCTTTTTTGCCGGCAGGCTTCCAGTGCGCGCAGCAGCCGCACTCCGCGGTAAAGGTGCAGCAGGTGGTAGGTCTGATGCGTGGCGTCGAAGGTGTGTCCGAGCAGCAGTTCGAGAGCCCGGGCGTCGTTGCCGAGCTGCGCTTCCACGGAGGCCATCTTTTCCACCAGCTTATCCTTACCCGGCTCTTTGTCCAGGGCGCGCTGGATGGCCTGGCGGGCCTCGGCGGCGTTGCCCAGCCGGGCGTTCAGGTTGCTGACCAGCAGGGTGGTGGCCAGGTGTTCCGGGCGCAGCACCGAAGCCCGGGTCACCAGAGCGAGTCCTTCGCGGTTCTCGCCGGCCACCAGCAGGGCCATGCCCAGATCGCGGTGCGCGAAGAAATGCCGCGGGTCGGCTTCGACCGCCTTCCGCCACAGCCCGATGGCTTCCGCCCGCCGTCCGCGGCTGTAGAGCAGATCGCCCAGCAGCACGGCGGCATTGGCGTCGGCGGGATTCTTCTGCAGGGCAGAGCGCAGCACCAGACGGTCCTCCGAGCGGAAGGGGAAGAGGGTGATGCTCAGTCCCTGTTTCCGCGCGGCTTCCAGCAGGGGAGCGGCGGACGGCCCCTTGCCCTCCCGCTCCGCGGCATAGGCCCGATAATAGGGAAGCAGCGGATAGGGCGCCCCGCCGGCTTTCCGGGCCGCCTCCAGGCCGAGATCCAGAACCCGTCCCGCCTCCGCCCAGGCGGAAAGACGCATGTATTCCGTGGCCAGCTCGAGGTATCCCTGGGCATGGTGGGCGCAGGCCTCGTCCAGCGCGGCCGCGGCCGCCATCTCTCCGGATTGTTCCTGCTCGCTGCGGACGAAGGCGCTGTTGGGATCCAGCCGCAGGATGGCTTCCCATTCCCGGCGTGCCTCCTCCCGCAGGCCGGCCTTCCGCAGCCGGTAGGCGTGGGCCTGGCGCACGGCGACATCCAGCGGCGCGGCTGCCGCGGCCTGTCCGATCCGGTGGTCGGCTTCCGCCTCCTCTCCTTCCTGCAGGGCCA
Organism: uncultured Acidobacteriota bacterium; assembly: GCA_903847975.1. Taxonomy (GTDB): domain Bacteria; phylum Acidobacteriota; class UBA6911; order CAINFC01; family CAINFC01; genus CAINFC01. The sequence continues at coordinate 12,446 of CAINFC010000194.1, forward strand.
GGAGCCCCAGCAGGTAATCCCGGCGTTCGAATTTGGAAGTGGAGGGAAGGATCCGGAAGTAGTGTCGGCGGGCTTCGAGAGCGTTACCCCTTTGGGCCTGCAGCCACCCCAGAAAATAGTGGGCTTCTCCCTGGGTCGGGTCCCGTTCCAGCACTTTTTCGAAATGGGCGATGGCTCCCTCCTCGTCGAACCGCTCGAGGGCCATCAGCCCCAGCCGCAGGTGGGCCGGCGAAAACAGGGCATCTTTGGTCAGCGCCGCCTGGTAGGCTCTTTCCGCCTCCGCCAGTTGTCCGAACTTCTCGTGCCCCAGCCCTTTCTGGTAGATTTCTTCGACCGGCAGCGTCTCCACCGGACCGTACTTGCGCGGAATGGAATCGCGAGCGTACTCGGCTTCCGGGTGGCTTCCGTCCGGGCGGCTTCGATACCGGAGCAGCTCCTTCCCATCGCGGGATCGGATGGACAGGTCCAGGATTTCCCCGGCAGAAGCCGGGGGGAGGGAAACGGATGCCTGGAAAGCGCTGCCGACGCCAAGGTCGGCGACGGCGCTCCAGAGCTTTTCCTTCCCGGCCCGCAGCTCCAGCACCGACTGCGGAAAGGGGCCGGTGGCCACGGCCTTCAGCACGGCGCTGCCGGAGCGCGCCCTGGGGATGTCGAAAAACAGGGCGACATCGGCGGTGGCGGTGGTCAGTCCGCCCAGCCGGCCGGCCCCGTACCAGTATTCGGTCCATCCGTCGGTTTTGCCGGGATCGATAAATTCGTAGTTGCCGTCCCAGATGAACCGTCCGCTCTGGGTTTCCATGTAAAGGCCGTCGGTGTCGGTGTAGAGGGCCATGTGGCGCAGGGCGGTCAGTCCGGAGCCGAAGGTCCAGGTCTTCATGCCGCGGGCCAGGAGCCGGTTGGTGGCGCAGATGGTCCCGTAATCGGCTTTATAGTCGTAAATCGACATGAAGTTGTCGAAAATGTCCAGCCCGAAAACGCCCAGCATGTTCCGGTTGTTCCGGTTCCAGCTCAGGTCCACCCCGTTGATGACCGGCCAGGTGCTCAGTGCCGAGCTGTCGTGCCCGATGGTGCGGGTCATGGGATAGACGAAGCGGCTGCCTTCGCTCACCCCCACACCGGCGTTGGTCCAAAGCAGATAGCGGTTGGGCAGGAGGTTGCGGTTCTGCAGCCGGATCTCCGTCTCCAGGTAGGAGCGGCCGGGGCGCAGGGTCACCGCCAGGGAAACCTTGTCGCGGAAGAAGTGGTCGATATGCGACAGAGTGATAGTCGCGCCGCCGGCCGCTTGTTTCGTCAGGGCCCAGGCCCAGGGCTCGCCGGGCCAGGTGAGCATGTGGGCGTCGAAGGGGCCGTAGAGCTCCAGGTTGCCCACCGGCCAAGCCTCCCGCTGGTTGTAGCGCCCCGGCTTGACCACCGTGGGGTGGTAGAAAATGTGCCTCTGCGCCGCCTTGTCGAAGGCCGACCAGATGCGCCCCCCGAATTCCGGGAGAAATTCGACGCGCAGGTATTCGTTTTCCAGGACCAGCGCCTCGTAGTCCGTCGGTACCGGCTTTGAGGAGCGGGAATCCCAGTCCAGGACGGTGTAGGGGTAGTGGCCCATGTTTTCCAGGGATCGGAAAAGCGGAGCCACATCCTCCTCCCTTCCGTAGGTGTAGGTCGGAATGGTGGTTTTCCCCTGGGTGAAGCGGACCGGCTCCGCCAGGGCGGACGGTGCCAGGGCCAGAAGCAGCAGCACAAAAAGGTTCATTCGGGCCTCCCGATTTTAATCTGTCGGTTATAGTATAAAGGAAACTTAATTTCTTGTCATCCACAAGTTACTGGCCAAAGAGGGGGGAACCGGTGAGAAGCGGCGTTAAAAAAGTTCTGGCGGTGTTGCTGATCCTGGGCGGGATCGGTGCGGCGATTCCGGGGCAGGTGTTTTCTCCGCGGGTTTTCCGCGAGGGGCAGCCGGACGCCACCGACCTGGCAGGACTGGCGGCGGGCATTTTCCGCCAGGCCGGAGCCGTAACCCCCCGGCAGAAGGCCGAGGCCATCTGGTGCTTTTTCCTGACCGACGGGCGCTTCGTGCCGCCCGGCATGTGGTATCACATTGCCGGCTGGGCCTACGAGGAGCCGCAGGGGGAGGTTCTCGATCCCCTGAAGCTTCTGCACAGCTATGGCTTCGGGCTGTGCTACCAGCTGGCGCCCCTGCTGGAGGCGGTTTTTCGGGCAGGCGGATTCGAGGATGCCCGCACCTGGTTTCTGACCGGCCACACCGTGGCTGAAGTTTTCTACGAGGGAGCCTACCACCATTTCGATGCCGACATGATGGGCTATACCACGACGGGCCGCGGCGATCCGCGGACCGCTCCGGTGGCTTCGGTTGCGGAGCTGGCCGCCGATGGAAGCCTCTTCCTGTCGCGGCTGCTTTCGCCCCGCGAGGCGGACGCTTCCCGGGTGGCCTTTCCCTGGTACCCCGCGGACGTTGCCGCGGCGGCCATTCCCGATCTGGCGGCGCTGTTCACTACCCGCGCGGACAACTGGCTCTTTGCCGAGGCGCGCAGCCCCCAGGGCCATTCCATGGATTTCGTTCTGCGTCCCGGGGAGCGGCTGATCCGCTATTTCCAGCCGGAAAGCAGCGACTGCTTCTACCTCCCCTTTCGCTACGACGGCAGGCAATGGCAGGAGTTTCCGCGGGAGGTGGCGGCCTACGGCATCCGCACGGAAGACGGTCCGCGCAGCCAGAAGGATGCGCGGCTTTGGGCCACCGGGAAAATCGAATACCGGCCGGTGCTCTCCGACCGGCGAGGTCTCAACTTTGCGGTGTTTGAAATGCGCAGCCCCTACGTGCTGATCGATGCGCGGCTGTCCTTCCAGGCCAGCCTGCCGCAGAAGGGGCAGGCGCTGGAAGCCTCGCTTTCCGTGGACGGCGGCCGCAGCTGGGAGCGGATGGGTGAGCGGCAGGGGCCTTTCCGCGGGGAATGGCAGGTCCGGCCGGCGGTTTTGTCTGCCGGGCCGCATGGCGGCCGTTCGGCGGTGAGCGGCCGATACCAGTACCTGGTCCGCATTGCCATGAGCGGCTCGCGGCCCGGGGCGGAAATCGGTCTGCGCGACCTACGCATCGAAAGCCGGCTGCAGCTCAATCCCCGCACTCTGCCGGCCCTTGGACCAGGACCAAACCGGCTGCAGTTCGAGCCGGGGGCGGCGGTGGAGCGAAAAACGATTCCGGTGGAAACGGCCACCCTGTGCCATTTTGCGAAAAAAGCGCTCCACATCCAGTCGCGGGAGGAAGGGGGCCAGATCGTTCTCTATCCGGAGGAGGGAAAAACCGCGGAGATCCTCCTGGAGCTGACCGCGCCGGACTCCCTGCCCCTGGCGGGTTTTGATGCCGGAGCCCGGTTCCTGGACCTCCGGGAGGGGTGGGCGCCGGATAAATGTACGGCGGAAATCCGCAAGACCAGGATCGGCCAGGGAAACGCCTCCCGGGAGGCGCCCCGGGCTTCCATCGCCTGGTCCGCCTCCGCGGACGGCGAATACACCCCTTTGTGGGAGTTTCCTCCCCAACCGGCCTGGAAAGACGGGCAGCCGGTCCGCCAGCAGCTGCGCTGGCCGGAAGTCGACCGGCAGGTGCGGTCTTTGCCTTCCGGGACCCGAACCGTCTACCTGCGCTACCGGCTGAAGGGCATGGGGCTGGACAGCCCGCGGCTGGCGGTTCTCTGCGCTCCGCCGCGGAAGCCCTCCCGGCTGGAAATTACCCACCGGTGGGACGCGGAAGGGAAGAGCTTCTCCCGCACGGAGACGGTCCTCCGGCCCGACCAACCCTATTCCTACCAGGTGGACACCGGGGCTGCCCGACCGGTCGTGAATCGGGCCATCGTGCTGTATTGCCCGCCGGAATAACAGCGGATACGACTCGAAACCACCTCCCGAACGAAAGCCGTTTTGAGTACAGCCTTAAGGCTGCGTGCTGCGAGCGGGATTCTGCTTGTGCCCTGCAAGCTAAAGCTTGTACTCTGAACGAAGAAGACCTATTGCTTCTCCATCATGGGAGATAGCTTCGCAAAAATCGTTTTTCCATCCGGTTCTGCCGTCCCGATGAGACTTGCCCCGTGCTGGAGCCCACCCGGCAATAAATTGCCGGGCCAAAATCTTGTCGGCCCTGACGGGACTATGTCTCGGAATCACAGTCCTGTGTCGGATTACGCGGGGCCTGATAAGGCAATGGCGGAGTTCAACGGTACGATCTCCGCTATTTCGTCCCGTGTGGCACACACGCAAGTCCCTTCGGGACGGCAGAGCATTCCAGGGGGGACAATTTACCGTGCCGGACAGTCCGCAGAAGCGCGTTATTCGACGACCAGCGGAGCCGCGGCTTCGATTCCCGTCAGCACGTCCCGGACCTGCAGCCGGTAGCTTCCCTTGACGGCGTCAGCGGCCAGCGGGATTTCCCAGACCGTTTTCCCCTCCGGGGCGGAAAGGTTCCGGCGGAGCATGCGCAGCTCTTTGTCGTCCGGCCCGGTGACCCGCACGCAGAACGTGGAGGCCCCGGTCCAGCGCGCTCCGGTCAGGGCCAGGTTCACTTTCAGCAGCTCCCCCGCCCTGGCCCGCCCCGGGCCGTGCAAGGAAAGCTCTTTGGCGGCGGCCGGCAGCACGGCCAGCAGGGTCGGCTGGATCTGGTCCAAAGAGAAGCGGTACTGGCGGGTATTCCCCAGAAATTTTCCGGCCCGGGCATCATAGAGGGCAACCGGGCGGTCGAAAAGAAGCGTCAGGTTCAGCGGGGCCTCCAGGGCTTCCTGCTTCTGATACTCCGGCGGTCCCAGTTCGTTGATGCGCAGACCGTAGTTGCGATGAATGCCGAGCAGGCTTATATTACCGCTTTTCCAGGGGTGGACTTCCACCCCGGACACCGGCTTCCCGTCTTCGCCGGCGATGCGGAACTGCCGCCGTACGCCGGCCTGGCGCAGGATTTCAGATACCAGCTGCCGGAGGCTGTCTCCCTCCGGCGGGCGCTGCCGCCAGCGGTGGTAGTCGGTAATCACCGCGTTCAGGTAAAGGGTCCGGCCACCGCGGCCGTGCTCCCGCAGGATCACTGCGGGAACGCCGCCGGCGTCCTGGTAAAGGGCCGTGGCGCCGGGCCGCACCCGGATTCCCGGCTCGGCGGCGGCGACCTTCTCCAGCAGAGCGGGCCAGGAGGAAGCGGCTTTCCCGGGGACCGGTTGCAGGCCGGTCGGCCCCGGGTGGAAGCGGGCATCCAGCCGCTCGATGCCGAACAGATCGTCGAGCTGCCCCTGGGGGAGCATCCGGGCGTGCTGGTCCATGAGCGCGGTGCGGCAGTCGGCCACCAGCGTCCCGCCCCGCTCTACGAAGCGTCGCAGCGTGTCGGCTTCCGCCCGGGACAGGGCGATCGACTGGGGCAGGAAGAAAACCCGGGCATCCCGGGTGCCCCCCGCGGGTTCTTCCAGCTGCCGGTAGGAAACGAAATAGTACTGCTGCAGGTTGTCCTCCAGCAAGTGAAGGACGGACTGCCGCAGGCGCAGAAAATCCGAGTTGGTCCGCTCATAGGAGGAGCGCTTGTCGATCCAGCTTTCGCCCAGAGGCCGGTGTTCGAACATCCAGTGGGCGTTGATGGACGGCTGGGAATAGTGCACGGCAATGGGATCGTCGATCCTCTCCATCTGAATGAGCTGGCGGCCGATGCCGCCGGTCAATTCCCGGTAGGTCGGCGCCACCAGATTCCCCAGGGGAGTGAGCTGCCCGTCCGGCTGCAGATAGCGGTTTTGTTCGTCGTAGATAATGACGCCGCGGTCCCCGTGCAGCGCCTGGTACCAGAGCCTCCATATTTCGGTCGGATCGGCGCCAAAGCCGGTGGTCAGGGCGGGCTTGCGCGGGGCGAAAGAACGCCAGATTTCCCGGTTGTTGCCAATGTTGTAGGGCTCGGCCACGTCGATTGCCTGGGAAAGAAGCCAGTAATCGTAGCCGCCGAAGGCCGCCGGCATCTGGCAGCCCACCAGGCCGGCAATCGCTTTGGGATCCACGGCGCGGGCGGCATCGCCGGCTTTGCCGGCAGCCGAAGCGAAGGTGAGATTCATGAACGTGCGATGGTCCGCCCAGGGGGAAAGATTGTCGTCGCCGCGCTTCATCATCTCATCCGTGGAGAGCGGAGTGACTTCCTCCAGCGTGCGGAACCGGGTGCCCCACTCCCGGTTGATGCCTTCCAGCGAGCCGTATTCCCCGAGCAGCCACTGGCGCATGGCCGTCAGAGTCAGCGGGCAGAAGCAGAAGTCCCAGGCTTCCACCAGGTTGGCCACTCCGGTCTCATCGGTGGAGTAAAAGAAGGGGCGGAAGCGCATCTGGGCCGAAACCACTTCGCGGATGCGGGCCATGGCTGTGGATTCCGCCTCCGTGTCGTGGAAGCAGGGCTGGCGGAAAAAAGCCTGCTTGCTGCTGCGGTCCTGGCGGTAGAGGGCCTTGGCTTCCCGCATGCGCTGCTCTTTGTCCTTCAATGCCGGGGTGTGGTAGGGGGCGTAGAAGTCGTAAGCCATCTGGTCGCAGTAGAAGCGGAAGTCGTTTTTCCACCAGGCGGAGGCGCCGTCGGGCCGCCGGCTGGACACATTCTGGATCTGCCCGGCGGTCACCCCGAGATCGCGCAATGCCGGCTGCTGCTGCGGCCGATAGGGGTAGTACAGGATCACCTGGTAGTCGTTCCAGCCTTCGTCCGGGGTCACCACGAACTCGGTGCGGTCGAAGCGCAGGACGGAGGCGCCCGCGGTCAACTCCACGTCCAGGAAATTCTGCAGCGCCACCGCCCGGCCGAGCGGGAGAGTGAAGGGGAGCGAATCCCCGCGCAGTTCCACGGGCCGGATTTCCTCGGCGACCAGGCGCCCGTAGCTGTCGGTCCAGCGGATTTTAAGGGATCCCGGACCGGCCAGGGGGGAGTCCGTTCGAATCGTGCCTTTCAGAGTATCCGTGCGGGTCATCAGGCCGGGTTCAATCCGGACGCTGCCGGCAAAAAGCGCACCCGTGCACCAGAAAAGCAAAAGCAGTCGCTTGATCATAATCCACCTCTGTATTTGTGTTCCCTGTTTATCGACCTTATTTCCATAATGGAGATTCCCAACCTTTTTCTGCCATCCCGATAGGGACTTGCCGTGTGCTGGAGTCAACCCGGTAATGAAATGCCGGATTGGGTCAGCGCAATACAAATTCCCATCGGGACGGCAGAGCCAGACGAATCATCGAACGTTTACGCCTTCCCCTTATTTGACGTTTTCCTGGGCGTTGAAGCGGGCGCGGCTCACCACTTCCACCAGACCGACAATGTCCCCCAGGCTGTTGTAAACCGGGGTCAGCACCGAAAGGATGTCCCCTTTTTTCTGCACCGCAATCCGCTTTCCGGTATCCAGCACCTCCTTCATCTCCGGGAACATGTCGGCATGCAGCTGGCCGAACGTCCAGTACTGGCTCATTTCGTAGCGGTTGCGTATCAGCACCTGGATTTTCCGGGGATTCTCCCGGAAAGGCATCCAGAGGTTGCAGTCCACCGGGTAGGCCACGAGGCGCGAAAGCCGGATCAGCGTTTTTTTCGTCTGGATGTACGGTTCGATGTTGACGTCAAAGTTGTCCGACCCGGCCCAGGGATCCTTGGGATCCACGGTGAACATCTTTTTCAGGGCCCGCTCGGTCATGATGCGCTCGCAGACATCGCCGTCGACCATGACGGTGGCCACCCGGGCGATCTCCTGCAGGTCCTTTTCCAGCTCCGGAGGGCCGGCCTGGGCGGCGGCGCTCCCCAGGCACAGCAACAGCGCCAGGAATATTTTCATCCTTGTTTTCCTCCCTCGATCTGCCCATATAGAAAACGGCGTATTTCCAGCCAGTAGCCCGGGGGCCAGTTCCGGTACTTCTGCATGCTGGGGTCGACCCCTTCGCCAATGCTGTGGTTGGTCCACTCGAAAGGCGGCATGTCGGCGAATGGAGGCCGCGGCGTCCACCATTCCGAAGCGGGCTTGCCGTTGATCCGGCGGGTCACTTCGGTGCGTATCCAATCGGGTGGACGGCCCCGGCCCAGCTGCTCCAGCAGATCCAGGTCCTGAATGAAGTTGCGCTGGATTTTCAGCCGGATGCTGGGGATGGGCTCCGACAGCCCGAAGCGCTCCCCGGGATATACCAGGCAGATGGCCTCGCCGTCGGACTGAAACCAGGGGTCGCGGTCGGGGGTGACGGTCTGCCAGTGAACGTAGCCGTCGAGTCCCCAGATCCAGGCCAGCAGCGGGTTTTCCAGGATGGCCGCGGAGGTCTCCTTCATGGAGGGAGGGCCGGAGTAGGACCAGATGATATCGCCGCGCTGCCGGCCCGCCCGCACCGATTCCGGCAGGAAGCTGAGGATCGACTTGCCGCAGATCCAGAAATTGACCACCCCGGCCAGCGTCCGGAACTGCTCTTCCATGCGCCAGCTGGCGTCATTGCGAAAGACGAACTGCACCGGGGTTTCCGCGGGCAGGGCCTTTTTCAGGAGGCGGCCCATCTCCAGAAAAAAGGCGTCCTCCTTGGGAAAGCGGGCTTCATCCCCGTCCCAGGGGAACCCCTTGTACCTTTTCTTGAAATTGAAGAACATTTCGAAGCGGGTGCGGGTCCAGCCCTTTTCCCGGAAGTGCTTTTCCATCTCCCCGACCACCCGCGTGAATTCCGCCTCGTAGCCGGGCTCGCCCCACCCGAGAAAGGAAGCGGGCCACTCCGGGTTGATGGTCAGGTACACAAAGGGAATGGGAGCCGGTCCGCGGCGCGATCCGGCAAAAGCGCTGCCGTCGAGCAGCGGGGCGTAATGCCGGTCGAAGCGGTCCCAGAGGGCGACGCGCCTGGTTTTTCCGGTTCCGGCGAGCTCCGGTGCAAACTCCGGCCCCACCTTGCCGCCGTGCCCGTATCCCAGCTGGTGGTAGGTTCCGCGATGCTCGTAGAAGATGCGGTGATAGGCGTGGATCAGGCGGTACAGGGCATCGCTGCCGAAGAAGTCGGTCCCGGCTCCCTCCCGGATTTTGGGGTACAGGTCGGCGATCCAGCTCGTGCCGTAGGAATTGTGGTCTACCAGCAGGACGTCCGTGCCCGGCACGGAAGCCGGCAGGACCGTGACCTGGATGACCGCTTCCGACCGATGGCCGCCCGACTCCAGCGTCGCCGTGCCGCGATACTCTCCGGGCCGGGCGCTCAGCGGCAGGTACAGGTCCACCCAGAAGGCCTGGGCGGTCTGCCCGGGAACGCGGTTGTCCGGATCGGGAACGGCGCCTGCGTACGGGTTGGAAACGGGCTGCAGGGCATCCGGAATGAGTTCGCCGCTCTTTTCCAGGCGGTGAAACCAGGCCTTGAAGAGATCCGCCTGAAGGTTGTTGCCGGCGCCGGCAAAATCGAGCCGCAGGGAGTAGGGCCCGGGACCCGACGGGGAAGCCGACAATTGAAAGGAGACGTATCCTCCGCGGGCTGCCTGGAGGCGCAGGGCCGGGCCGGTTGCCGGGGCCGCCTCCGGCCCTGCGCCGGAGCGGTCCGGGGCCACCACCCCTCCAAACGGGTCGGGCCGCTGGTATTCCGAAAAGCAGCGCAGCTCCTGGCCCCGGGGGGCCAGGCCCAGGACCAGCAGAAAAAAAAGGATCTTCCGGGGGTCGGACATGGGTTTCATGACTTTCCTTCCTGACGAAATGACATCGGTGCCGCGGCGGTGCGATCCAGCTCAATGTTTAGCTCGAATTAGTTACTTGCAAATAACAATAAACCAATTTATACTATATATGTTTACGCAGGGGCAAGAATTCTTTTAATGTTAGGAGTCGGCACAGCCGAAATTCATGAAGAAAATTGACCTGAAGAAATTCCGTGCGGCCGATCACAGCGTTCTGCGGGACATTAACGAAGCGATCGTGATCAACCTGATCCGGGAGCGGCAGCCCGTTTCCCGGGTGGACATCGCCGGGGCATCCGGGCTGGAGGAGGGCACCATTTCCCGGATCGTCCAGCGCTTCCTGAAGCAGGGCCTGGTCTTTGAATCCGGGGTGGGGCCCTCCACGCCGGCGGGAGGCCGCAAGCCCCGTTTTCTGCACATCAACCCCACCAAGCGCTGCGCGGTCGGCGTGGAGATCGGCCCGCAGGAAACCCTGCTGGCCCTGAGCGACCTGAACGGCCACCTGCACCAGCTGCGACGCATCCCGCACTCCAGGCAGCACATGCCTTTTCTGGCGGAGGTCGCCGCCGCGATTCAGGACCTGATCCGCTTCGCCAAGCACTACCAGGAGATCGGGGGGGTGGGCGTCAGCCTCCCGGGCCTCCTGGACGTCAAAGAGGGAGTCGTCCTGGAAGGAGAGAATCTGGGCTGGGGCGGAAACATTCCGGTAGGGGCCATCCTGCGCTCCGGAATCAAGAAGGAAATCCCTCTTTACTATGAGAACGGAGCCCGCCTCTGCGCCCTGGGTGAGATCTGGTTTGGTACCGCCCACTTCCCCGGCTTCCGGGACATGGTCTTTGTGGATGTCAGCGAGGGCGTGGGAACCGGCATCATCATTAACGGCCAGCTGTATCACGGACACCAGCACGGGGCCGGAGAGTTCGGGCATGTCTGTATCGATCCCGCCGGGCCGCGGTGCTCCTGCGGTTCCGCCGGTTGCCTGGAGGCCCTGGCTTCCGACTATGCCACCCTGGAGCGCTACCGGCAAAAGCGGCAGAGCGCACCGGATTCGAATGGTTTGCGCACCGACGTCACGGATGTCGCCACGATCGTCGACCTGGCCCGGAACGGCGACCGGACCGCCCTGGCAACCATCCAGGAAACCGGACACTACCTCGGCCTCGGCATCGCGCCCATTCTTTACGGATTGAACCCGGAGGCGGTCATCATCGGCGGGAAGATTGCCGAAGCCTGGCCGCTGATCTCCGGAAAAGTATTGGATTCCCTGGCCACCAGGGTTTCACCCGCTTACCGGCAGGCAACCAAGATCCTGCCGTCCACGCTTCATATCCGGCCATCGCTGCTGGGCTCCATCGCCCTGGTGCTGGCCCAGGATTTTTCCACCCCCGACATTCTATAACAACAGATCATGAGCGCCTCGGCCAATCGGATCCCGCAGCTTCTGGAATATGTGGACCGCAACTCCTCCCGGCTGCTGGAGCTGATCCAGGATTTGGTCCAAACCCCTTCGGAAAACAGCCCTCCGCTGGGCCGGGAGCTGGCCTGCCAGGAGAAGCTGGCCCGGTACCTTACGGAAATGGGCTGGTCGCCGGAACTGTACCGCCTTGACGAAGTGCCGGGCCTCCGGGAACATCCCTGCTTCTGGCCGGGGCGCGACTACCGCAACCGCCCCAACCTCGGCTGCAGGGTAAAAGGAAGCGGCGGCGGGCGCTCGCTGGTTCTGAGCGGGCATATCGATACCGTACCCCGCGGATCGCAAGCCTGGTCCGACGATCCTTTCAGCGGGCGCCGGGAAGGAAACCGGCTCTACGGCCGGGGATCGAACGACATGAAAGGCGGAATCGGTACGAATTTGTTTGTCCTGCAGGCCCTGCAGGATCTGGGAATCCGACTGCGGGGGGACCTGATCTTCGAATCGGTGGTGGACGAGGAGTTCGGAGGGGTGAACGGCACGCTGGCCGGGCGCCTCCGGGGATATAACGCCGACGCCGCCCTGCTCTCCGAGCCGACCTTTCTGCGGATCTGCGGGGCGCAGCGCGGCGGGCGCACCGCCCATATCACCCTGCAGTCCCCGGGGGGCATTCTTTCGGAGGAGAAGTCGCCGGTGGGCATCACCGATCAGCTGCGCTGGCTGCTCAACCGGCTGCCGGAATTTTCCGAGCTGCGGAGGCGGACCTGTCCCCGGGAGACCGACTTTGCCGGCTCGCCGGACCCGGTGCCGGCGCTGGTTACCAAGATTTACACCGGTCCCTGGGGGATGCAGGAGCCGATCACCGTGCCGGAAACCTGCCAGATCGAGTTTTACTGGCAAACCGTTCCCGGGGAAACTCAGGAGGAGATCGAGCGGCAGTTTCTGGGCTGGCTGGCGGGAATCGCCGGCCAGGCGCCGGAGCTTTTTCCTCGGACGCCGCAGGTCCATTTCCCGCTGCGCTGGATGCCCGGTTCGGCCATTTCCCGGGACGAGCCCCTGATCCGGGAGCTCCAGGCCAGCGTGCAGCTGGCCGAGAACCGTTCGCCGGAAATCACCGGCCTGGAGGGGCCCTGCGATATGTTTGTCTTTCATCAGTTCGGCATCCCGGCGGTGTGTTGGGGAGCCCGCGGGGGCAATACCCACGCCGCGGACGAATACCTGGAGGTCGACTCCGTAATCGCCGCCGCCCGATCCCTGCTGGTTTTTGTCTGCCGCTGGTGCGGCGCGGAGTAGAGAGGAAGAATCGATGGCAGGAATCAAACGGCGGCCGGCAAACAGGCTCTCAGAGCTGCTTTCCGAGGATTGAGTTCCGCGCCATGGGAACGACAGCCAACAGGCAGGCCGCCGGAAGCGATCCCGGATTCAAGCGGGTTCTTTCGTTGTGGGACCTGGTTCTCTTCGGCCTGGCCTTCGTGGGGCCCACGGCTCCCTACTCGATGTTCGGCATCGCCACGGTCAAATCCCAGGGGCACCTGCCGCTGGTCTACGCGCTGGCCATGGCGGTGATGAGCCTTACGGCGGTCAGCTACGGCCGGATGGCCGTGGCTTTCCCCGAGGCGGGAAGCACCTACACCTATGCCTCCCGGGGCCTGAATCCCTGGATCGGATTTCTCACCGGGTGGGCCATGATCCTGGACTACGTGCTCATCCCGCTGCTCAGCGTGATCTTCGTGGGGCTGACGGCGGCCAAGCTGGTGCCCCAGGTTCCCTACGGGATCTGGGCGGTGCTGACCGGGCTGGGGGTGACCGCCATCAACCTGCGCGGGATTCGTGTCACCGCGCGCGCCAACCTGCTGCTCAACGCCGTCATGATCGGGTCGCTGTGCTGGTTCGTGCTTGTGGCCGTCCGTGCCCTGCTGGCCGGCCTGGGAAGCGGCACGCTCCTTTCCCTTCGCCCTTTCTATGATCCGCCGCATTTTGCCTGGAGCGCGATCGTGGCTTCCACCTCCCTGGCGGCCCTTTCCTATCTGGGCTTCGACGGCATCAGCACCCTGGCCGAGGAGGCCCGGAATCCCCGGCGGGACATCCCCCGCGCCACGCTGCTGGTCTGCTTTTCGGCCGGGGGGCTTTTTGTGCTGCAGAGTTACCTGGCCCAGCTGGTCTGGCCTGACTTTACCCGGTTCGAGCCGGTGGAGACCGCATTCCTGGACATTGGCCGGCGGATCGGCGGTGAGGCGCTCTTCTATTGCATCTCGTTCGTACTGCTGGTCGGCGGACTGGCCAGTGCCATCACCGGGCAGGCTGCCGCCTCGAGGCTCCTGGTGGGTATGGGCCGGGACGATCTTCTGCCCCGACGATTGTTCGCCTACATCCACCCGCGCCTGGGAACCCCGGTTTACAGCGTGCTGCTGATGGGCGCCATCCACCTGTTGGGATCCCTCTGGCTGCGCTACACCGAGGCCGCCGAGCTGGTCAACTTCGGAGCCCTGCTGGGTTTTATGGCGGTCAATGCCGCCGTTATCCGGCATTTCCACGGGCGGCTGCGGCAGGGCCGGCCGGTGCTCAACCTGGCGCTTCCCGGCCTGGCCCTGGCGTTCTGTTTCTCCCTGTGGGTCAACCTCTCCGGCTTCGCACTCGCGGTGGGAGCCATCTGGCTCGGGGCGGGCATCTTCTATCTTGCCCTGCTCACCCGCGGGTTCCGGCGCTCACCGGTGGCGATGAACCTCGACCAGACCGGATAAACGATCATGCGGTGGTTTCTCGCTATTTCCTTTCTGTTGAGCGGCCTGTGCTGCGCAAAGGCTGCGGAGCAGCGCCCCTTTTACGACCGGACCCATGAATCCGCGGTGCTCGGCGGGCCGCGCACCTACCGCCTGTTTCTGCCGGCCAGCTACGACGCCGGCCTGAAGCGCTACCCGGTGGTATACTACTTTCACGGGCACAGCGACCGCTACACGCTGGAGCACTACGATCAGGGGAAAGACACCGTGCCGCGGATCGCGGCCTTCGTTGCGGCCCACGACCTGATTGTAGTCAGTGTCGACGGCTATGTGGCCGCCGATTACGGGGGCTTCTACGGCGGCTCGCCGTGGGACATACAGAAATCACCCGGCACGTACGACTTCGGGGCCTATTTCCTGGAACTGGTGGAGCACATCGACGGCGCCTGCCGTACCCTGACCGACCGGCGCCACCGGGCCACCTCCGGCCTGAGCATGGGCGGCTTCCTGAGCCTGTATCTCAGCGCCCGGTTTGCAGACCGCATCGGCAGCGCCTCGGCCTTCAATCCCGGCCCGGAATTCCTGACGGGGGATGTCGGCCGGCGCCTTCTCTGGCGCCTGAAGGACATGGCAGTCAACCATGAAAACAGCATGATCCGGCTGGTGCGAGCCAGCGGCGACTACATCAGCCAGTACCATGAAGAAGCCCGGGATGCCTATGCCCGGAATCGGCGTGTGGCATTCGAATTCCGCCAGGATGAATACCACCGCCATGCGGCCACCTCGATCGAGGAAACCCTCGGTTTCCACCTCCGCGCTTTTTCGCAGCCGGCGCTGGACAATACGCCGGAAAGCTGGAGCTGCGCGTTGCCTTTCCGCTCCTTTTCCATCTGGGACTGGCGGGCCGATGTGGCCGGTGACGGAGCCGGATATGTCTCGCTGGAGGAGGTGTCGCAGGGCGGACTGCGGGTGCGTACCCGGCAGTGGGCCCCGGACGGCCCGCCTCAGGCGGCCTGGCAGATCGCGCTCGGCACGGCGCCCCGCTACCAGCCGGGGGCCGCCTACCGTATTTTGGACTACAGCCTGGCTACCGGAAGGCTGTCGGTGACGGAGAAAGTCGCCGACCGTCAGGGCCGGCTGTCGATCGGCGTGGACGGCAGCGGGCATCAGATCGGGATCGCCGGGCCGGGGACCGGGGCCGCGCCTCCGGTCCTCCTGCCGCTGACCGGCCGGGACCGCCTGCGGTGCGAGCCGGGCAAAACTTTGCTTCTGCCGGTCCGCATCTTCAACCCGCGCGGCGCTCCCATGGAAGAAGTGCGCGTGGAACTGGCCAGCGAATATCCGACGGTGGAAATCCAGAAGCGATCCACGGTGGTGAAGGGACTGGCCCCGGGCACAACCGCTGATCTGTCCGCGGAGTTCCCGGTACGCTTTACCGCGGGCAGCGGGAGTGCGTCTCCGGCCCGGCTGCTGCTGAAAATGACCTATGACGGCTGGTACAGCGCTTCCCGGGAAATCGACCTGCTGGTTCTGCCGGAGGATACGCCCAAACCTTTGGCCGTCGAGATTCTGGACGGGCGCCGGGTCACCCTGCCCGTTTTCCGGCAGAAAGGCAACCAGGGAGGCGGTTCCCTGATCGAGCGGACCGTGACCGAAGGGCAGGGCAACGGCAACGGGATCCTGGAGCCGGGGGAAGAAGCCACCGTCTGGGTGAAAATGGCGCAGGGCCTGGATCCCTTCGACAAGCAGAGCTGGCACCGGGCGCGGGTCTTTTCCGATTCGCCCTGGCTGGAGGAAGTCCGCCTGCTGGAAGAGGAAAAACAGCGGGAGTGGACCGGGGCGCGCAGCCGGGCGAGTGTGGTGCGCATGTCTGTCCGGGCTCCTTCGGGGGGCGTCGTGCCGGCGGTTCTGGAGAGCGAAAGCTGGAGCTTCGCGTTCACCCCGGAGGTGCGCTACGGCCGGGAGCCGCTCTACCAGGCGTTTCAGAGGCATGCCGATCACCTGCATGCCTTTTCGTTCCGCCTCCCCTGATCGCCGGTCGCCGCTCCGGGATACAATGAGCATGTGGGAGTTAAACCGAACTGTTTCCGGGCCTCGGGCCCTTTTTCTTCGAGAGGAATTTTATGATGCAACGTCGTAATTTTCTGCAAAAGTCCTTCCAGGGCGCCGGCGCGGCGCTGGCCCTTTCGGGGTCCCGGCTGCTGGGGGCCAACGACGCCATTCGGGTGGCGGTCGTCGGGCTGAACGGCAAGGGTGCCCAGCATATCGAACTTTTCCGCAAGACCCCCGGGGTGCAGGTGGCCGCGCTGTGCGACCCGGACGCTGCACTGCTGCGGCGCGAATCGCAGAAATTCAAGGACCGCAAGGAAACGGTGGCCGTGTACGGCGATCTGCGCCGCCTCTTCGAAAGCAGGGAGGTCGACGCGGTGATCATTGCCACCCCGAACCACTGGCACTGCCTGGCGGCGATCTGGGCCTGCCAGGCGGGAAAGGATGTCTATGTCGAAAAGCCCGTCTCCTATTGCGTCCGCGAGGGGCGCCGGCTGGTGGAGGCGGCCCGCAAGTACCGGCGCATCGTGCAGGCCGGCACCCAGCGGCGGTCCGACCCCGGCGTCATGGCCATCGACGAGTACCTGCAGAAGGGGAGCCTGGGCAAGGTCCTGTACATGTACGGCGTCTGCTTCAACGAGCGGAGGAGCATCGGCAAGGTGGACGGGCCCCAGCCCGTGCCTCCCGAGGTGGACTACGATCTGTGGTGCGGCCCGGCTCCCAAAGGGCCGCTGATGCGCAGGAGCCTGCACTACGACTGGCACTGGGTCTGGCCCACCGGCAACGGAGAAATCGGCAACAACGGCATTCATTCCATCGACCTGTGCCGCTGGCTGATGCATCAGAAAGGGCTGCCCCCGCGGGTCATCAGCCTGGGCGGGCGGTTCGGGTACCAGGACGACGGAGAAACGCCCAACTCCCAGATCGCCCTGCTGGATTACAAGCCGGTGCCCCTGCTCTACGAGGTGCGCGCGCTGTACCGCCGGGCCGGTGAGAAAGTCATGGATCACTATAAGGGAGTGCGGGTCGGGGAAGCGATCCTCTGCGAGGGGGGCACCATCGCCGGGGATTTCGCCTACGACCGGGAAGGGAAGAAGATCCGGCAATTCGGACGCGACGAGGGGGCCGGACACCACTTGAACTTCCTCAAGGCGCTGCGCAGCCGCAATCCGGCCGATCTGAACGCCGAAATCGAGCAGGGGCACCTTTCCGCCGCCCTATGCCACATGGCCAATATTTCCTTCCGCCTGGGCAAAACCGGCGACCTCGAAGAGGGGAAAGCGGCGATGTCTTCGCTGCCGGCGGCCGCCGAGGCGGTGCAGTCCTTCCGGGAGCACCTGCGGCTGAACGACATCCGGCTGGAGGCCACCCCGGCCACGCTGGGCCCCTGGCTGACCATGGACTCGGAGCGCGAGCAGTTCACCGGTCCGCGCGCCGAGGAGGCCAACCGGCTGCTGACCCGCGAATACCGGGCGCCCTACATCGTCCCGGACCGGGTTTGACCCATGAATCCGACCGCCGCCCTGCTTTTCCTGAGCCTGTGGATCGGGGGGATTTCGGCCGGGAACGCCGCGGAACCGCGCGTGGTGACCGGCCCGCTGGTGGTCAGCGACCGCTGGCCGGAGTGCACCACGCTTGCGACCTGGACCCGGGATGTCCTGCGCCTCGAGAAAGTCGAGCAGTCGTCGGAGACCGCCCAGGCCAGGGCATTTTTCGAGTGGCTCCGCCTGTTTTCCCGGATGGCCGTCGGGGGCATGATCCAGGCCTTCGAAGGGGATTGCGGCCGGGAGCAGTATGTGCTGGACGCGCACAAGAATCTTTTCGTCTACGGCTGGGGCTATTGCGACACGCACAGCCGGATCGCCGAGGCGGCCTGGAGCGAGTACCGGCAGGACCGCCAGGCGGCCCAGCGGGTGATCGTGCAGCATGAGGACGGGGGCTACCACACCATGTACCGGCTCCGCCTGGACGGGCGCTACGCGGCATTCGACGCCCGCTATGGCTACTTCCTGATCGAGGAGGATTCTCCCGGGGCGCGGATCCTGGACTGGGTGGAGGTCGGGGCGGATGAGAACATCCTGAAAAATAAAGGCTACCGGAACCGCTCCCGCCCCTTTTTCGAATTTTTCGGGAGGGAATGGGACCGGGCGCTGCTGGTCCAGCCGCGCTTTTTCGACTCGGAAGAGGCCTGGGTCCGGGCCGGGAAGCCGGTGGAATGCCCGTTTGCCGATCCCAAATACGAGATGGGCACCGTGTTCCACGATATGTCCTTCCGCCTGCCGAGAGGGTCCCGGCTGGAGCGGCACTGGGACAACCGGATGAAAAAGTTTTATGTCCCCGCCGGCCGGCAGGCCCAAAGGGAGGAGAAGTTTCTTCCTTCCGGCCGTTTCTACCGGGTGACGGAAAGCATGTTCGACGGGAACTGGCCGAAAAACGATCCCAACTACGCCCGATGCGCGCCTTACCTTTCCGCGGTTCCGGAGGAGGAAGGGTACAGTCCGGAGGTCCGCGGAGGCCGCACCCTGGGGCAGGCCTGGGGCCGGTGGGATTATGTTCCCGACCTTGGCCACCCTCAGTTCCTGGCCGATGCCCCGGTGGAAACCGACTGGGTAACGGCCTCCTCTGCGCCCTTTCTGCGCCCGCGCCCGGCGGACGGGGGCGGCCAGGCGACCTTCGACTTTTACTGCCCCTATGTCCTGGTCGATGCCGTGCTGGAGGGGGAGTGGGCGGGGGGGGCCGGGGATCGGCCCCTGGTGGAGATCCGCACCCTGCAGCCCAAGACCGGTCACGAAAAGGAGCCGGATCGCTGGACGCCGTGGGAAGCGCTCTGCCGGGAGCCCGGAGCGTTCCGGGAGGAACTGGGCCGGCCGCGCTTCAACGGGCGGCAGGTGAGCCTCCACGGGGTGTACCGGTTCCAGCTGCGGTTTTCGCTGCAACCCAACGCCAAACGCTCCGCCCCGGCGGGATTGAAGCGGCTGCAACTGAGCGCCTGGTTCGAAAACGGGATCATGGCCATCCCCCGGATTTTCCCCGGAGAAAACCGGGTATCCTTCAAAGTGGCGGATGCCGGCGCGGTACGGGGGCCGATCCGGGTGACCTACCGTTACCAGACCGCTGCGGGAGAGAAGGAACATCTCCAGGTGATCCGTCCCTCGGATTTCCAAGGCGCGCAGGCCGGCTACCGGCTGGCGGCGCCCGGCCTGCAGCGCTGCAACAGCCTGATCGTGGAATACTGAAGGCCCGCGAGGAACAGGCAAAGCCGGCCGGAGAAAAACGGACAGCGGAGAAAGCGATATGTACCAACATGTGGCCCGCGCCTTCCTGTTTCTGGCCGCCTTTGCCTGCGGAGGTTTCCTTGGGGCCCCGGCGGAAGCGGCGAACATCATTCCCGAACATCCCCGGCTGTTTTTCCGCAGCGGCCACTGGGGAAGCCGCGGATTGACCCTGGTAGCATTGCGGCAGAGAGCCGGCAGGCCGGAGGCCGCCGCCATCCTGGCTCAGCTGCAGGATTCGCCGCCCAATCTCTCCCTGCGGGCCATTCTCCTGGGCGATGAACGGGCTGCCCGGCAAGCCCTGGAAATGCTGTCCACGCCGTTCCGCTGGAAGGAGCTGACGACGGATGAAGGCATCGAATTGGCCTGGCGGGCTATGGCGTACGACTGGCTGTACCACCACCCCGCCTTCTCCCCGGAGAAAAAGAAGCAGTCGGCGGAAAGCCTGGTGGCCGCAGCCGAGCGGCTGCTGCGGGAGCTGGATCAGGGAGAGCCGCATATTTTTCACACCCGGATGTACGGCTGGGCCATGGGAATCGGTCTCGCCGGGTTGGCTTTGGCCGGAGAGCATCCCCGCGCGGAGTTCCTGGCCGATTACGCCTGCCGGTATTTCCGGCAGCGGCTCCTTCCGGCCCGCCGGCTCCAGGACGGGACGGTGCACAACGGCTTCGGCTACGGGCGCAAATACACCCTGTGGCTGACGGCGCACTTCCTCTCCTGCTGGTTTTCGGCAACCGGGGAAAACCTTTGGGAAAGGATCCGGTCCGACGAAGGGGACTGGGCAAGGCGCGAGATCCTGTTCCTGTGGCTCGGGCGCTACCCGGACCGCAGCTATCTGCGCTTCGGGGACAGCTACAGCCTCTTCTCGGATCATTACACGTTCCGGGCCGTTGCCGAAAGGGCCTGGGCCTACGACGATCCGGCCGGCTGGGGCATTCTCAACCGGCTGATCCGGGAAAACGCCGGGAATGTGGTGGAAAAATCGTCGGCCTATGTCTATTAAGGATACCTGTTTTCCGGTTACACGGAAACGGCGGATGGAACGGATCACAGCGGATCGGATCAGACTTGATCCTTCCCATCCGCTGTTTCCGTGTTACAATTTTCACCTATCTTTTCTTTTCAGGAGCGCATGATGAAACGATTCATATTTCTTGTGGCGTCCGTTTTCCTGTCGATCTGCACCGCTTCGGCCCAGGCCCCGTTCAAAACGCCGGGATTTATCATCGATACCCACATCCACTACGAGGCCAAGGATTCGTGGGAGAAGTCCTTTCTCGAGATTTACACCCGGCACAACGCCATGGCCTGCGTGCTGATCGGCATGAAGGACCTCACGCGCGGCATCGGCTTTGCGAAGGCTCACCCGGACCGGGTTATCCCCTATGCCGCCATTCTTATCGACAGCCCCACGCTTCTGGACGATGTCCGCAAGGCCCGCGAAATGGGGTTCAAGGGGCTGGGCGAGCTGTTTGCCGTCAACCAGTGGAACTACGACGACCCCAAGTATGATGCCCTGTGGAAGCTCGCCGAGGAGCTGGGCATGCCCATCGCCCCGCACACCGGCATTCTGTCCAACGGCATGATGGCCCGCATGCGGCCCTCCTTTCTGGCCACCATCGCTTCGCGCTACCGCAAGCTGGTCATCCACGCCGCCCACTTCGGCAATCCCTGGTACGACGAAGCGGGAGAAGCCACCCGCCGCAACAACAATCTCTTTTTCGACCTGTCCGGCTCTTCCCTGATCAAGAAGGAGGAGGATCCCGGCTACTGGAAGCAGTTCCTCTGGTGGACTCCCTATCTCGGCAAAGCCCACATGCCCGCCGATGCCGTACCGGCCTTCGAAAAGATACTTTTCGCCACCGACGAGCCGCCCGAGGCGCTCGACGAGAACATCCGGCGCTTCAATAAAATGCTCGACGCCTGCCAGGTTTCCGCGGAAACCCGCGCCAAAAGCTACGGCTTGACGATGGCCGGAATCCACGGGATCACCCCGCCGAAAAAGTAAAACAGCCCGGTCATCCCCGGTCAAAAAGCGTGAGGCGGTCAAACGTCTATTGCCGGTCCGGCATTTTCCGAAGCCCGGCTGCCGTCTTGATTTCGCCGGCAATGTTCAGTAAACTTGCCGTCGAACCGAGGCAACAGCATAGCAATACCTGCAATCCGATGTCTTCAAATTAGCGTGTGGGAAAGGAACCGGCATGACAACCCATAAATACCGAACCATGGGCCAGCAATTTGGCCGCCGATCCTGGGCCGAGCCCTGGAAAATCAAGATGGTGGAGCCGATCCGGATGATGTCCGCCGAAGAGCGGCAGCGCGCCCTGGACGAGGCGGGCTACAACACCTTCCTGATCCGGTCCGAGGATGTCTATATCGACCTGCTGACCGACAGCGGCACCAGCGCCATGAGCGACCGGCAGTGGGCCGGTCTGATGCTGGGGGATGAGGCCTATGCCGGCAGCCGCAACTACTATCACCTGGAGGAGGCCATCCGGAAGTACTACGGCTACCGGCACATCGTCCCCGCCCACCAGGGGCGCGGGGCCGAGCACCTCATCAGCCGGGCGCTGATCCAGCCCGGGGATGTGATTCCCGGCAACATGTACTTCACCACTACCCGTCTGCACCAGGAGCTGGCCGGCGGCACGTTCGCGGACGTGATCGTCGACGAAGCGCACGATCCGTCCAGCCGTTCGCCGTTCAAGGGAAACGTCGACCTGGACAAGCTGAAGGCGCTGATCGAAAAGGTCGGCGCGAAAAAAATTCCCTATGTCAGCCTGGCGGGCACGGTCAACATGGCCGGCGGCCAGCCGGTCAGCATGGCCAACGTCAAGGCGCTGCGCGCGCTCTGCGACGGCTACGGCATCCCGGTCTACCTGGACGCCACGCGCATGGCGGAAAATGCCTTTTTCATCCAGGAGCAGGAGGAAGGCTACCGGGACAAGTCCATCGCCGAGATCCTGCGGGAATTCTGCAGCTACACCGCCGGGGCCTGGATGAGCGCCAAGAAGGATAACCTGGTCAATATCGGCGGGTGGCTGGCGGTCAACGACGAGCGCGTGGCGGAGAAAGCCCGCAACCTGGTGGTGGTCTACGAAGGGCTGCAGACTTACGGCGGAATGGCCGGCCGCGACATGGAAGCGGTGGCCATCGGCATCGGGGAGATGGTGGAAGACGACCACATCCGCTCCCGGGTGCAGCAGGTCCGCTACCTGGGGCAGCTGCTGCTCGACTGGGAGATCCCGATTGTCGAACCCATCGGCGGGCATGCCATTTTCCTGAATGCCCGGGAGTTTTATGACCATATTCCCCAGGATCAGTTCCCGGCCCAGACGCTGGCCGCCCAGCTCTACCTGGACTCCGGAGTGCGGTCCATGGAACGGGGCGTGGTCAGCGCCGGGCGCGATCCCCGGACCGGGGACCATCGCTATCCGCGGCTGGAGTTGACGCGGCTGACCATTCCCCGGCGCGTCTATACCCAGGCGCACATGGATGTGGTCGCCGAGAGCGTGAAAATCGTCTACGACGCCCGCCGCGAAACCAAAGGCATGAACATGGTATACGAGCCGGAATACCTGCGCTTCTTCCAGGCCCGGTTCCGGCCGATCGACTGATCGGCCAGCCGGAGGAATCGCCCCGACCCCAAGCCATATCCGGATCCTGGCACGTGCTATTTCGCTTTTCTTCCTTTCCCTTTCCGTCTTCCTGTAAAACTTTCTCTCCGGCAGGGAGACGGGAAGGTCAGGCTCAGAAGGATATTATGCTCCCGAAAAAGATCTTTCTCCCTTCCGTTCTGATCATCTGCTTTTTCTGCCTGTCCGCCCGGCCGGCGGAATTCCCCGCGCCGACCGGCGGCGAGCGGCCCTGGTCTCAATGGCGCGGGCCCGACGGCAGCGGCGTTTCCCAGGAGACCGGTCTGCCCGCCGAGTGGAGCGCCACGCGGAACATTCTCTGGAAGACGCCGATTCCCGGCCAGGGGCACTCCTCCCCGGTCCTCTGGGGGAATCGCGTTTTTCTGACGACGGACATAGCCGGCGAGGTGGTTCCCGGCGC
>CAINFC010000195.1 GCA_903847975.1 uncultured Acidobacteriota bacterium
AGGTCCCGGACAAAAATCTTTGTAAAGGATCGACCCCAGAGGATGGGTCTCGGGCTTTCAGCCCTTCGTACGTAAGGCAAACCGACCGGGGGTTCCGTTGCGCTCCACCCCAGGCTATCATGTCAGCGGGCCTTTAGCCCGCCTTGCTAAATACAAATCCTTAACGACCCACACGTCCTCATCCGGAGACGGAAAAACCTCTTTCGGATGGCACCCGCTCGAATTTTTGCGAAGCTGTCATTTGTGATGACCCGGCAGAAAGTAACCATCTTCTTTCGACCAGCCCTTTCGCCCTTCTTCCCGCTCTTCCTCTCTTCCTGTGAGCCCAATCATTTCATGGGAAGAGGGGAAGATCCGGAAGGAAGAAAGCGTCGTCCGGGCATTTCGTATGGGGAGAGGGACTTTTTTCCGGGCCATCTTTCCTGATGGATTCGTAAAAAAGTCACATTTTTTCGGGGACTTTGCTTCGCAATAACAGTGCTTTAGGCCGCGTTGTCTGGTAAAGCCGTTCCCTTCCTCCTGTGAATGCCGTTCAACTCTCCAGGAAGACGGGGAGATCCGGCAGAGCCGCTCAGCGGTGCCTGCGGTGGGAGGACGGCCGCGAGGCTTTCACCGACTCCTTTTCCGCCTCGATTTCCCGCAGTGCTTCTTCGGCGGCTTGTCTCACCATGGCGGGCATGGCCGCATCTTCCGCCAGGCAGCGGAGGCTGGTATATCCCGAGACCGGCTTCAGTCGGAAGATAGCCACAGCGGATAGCCCGGCACGTACGCGCAAGCTCTCTTCCAGACCGGTCATCTGTGCCAGGGCCTGCAACTGATGCCCTTCTTCGGCGCGGAACATCCGGAAAATGCTGGTGGTTGCGCATTGGCTCATGGCTTCGGTGGCGGCCTGGGAAACCGCCAGGGGAAGCCTCGGAGATTCTGCCAGGTCTTTCAACGTAAGAATATCCCTCTCCCGGGCCAGGATCTCCGCTGCGGCGCATCCGGCCCGGATCCGAACCGGGTCATTGAGCCTGGCATTTTGGGACATCTGCAGAAGGTTGCGCCAGTCGCTGCCCTTGAGGCAGCAGTCCACCAGGGCATCGCCCAGCCGGCCGCGGATTTCCTGGGAGATGCGGGGATCGCCGGCAAAGGGAAGAATTTCGGCCAGCGGAGGGGCCGAATACTGGCTCTGCAGGTACACCTCCAAAGATCGCGGCAGGGCTTCCCAGGCCGTCTTGCGGCAGTCGTCCGGGACGCTGTCATCCTCGCGCAAAGCGAGCAATGGAGTGTATTCCCCCTTTTCGGCAAAGATCCCGATCAGCTGCAGGGCAGCGTGCCTCCGGATTTCCGGAGAGGCGTTTTCGCTGGAAAGAATCCGCTTCAGCGCTCCCCGGTCCATGCGCTCCGCCAGAAGCTGGTTGGCCTGAAAGCCGGCCGCCTCGCGAGTTTCAGGGGCCAGGGCGGACAGCGCCGCCAGGCGCAGCAGCTCGCCGGCATTCCGGGCCGCGGCCGCATTTTCCACGGCCCGGGCCGCCGCTTCCGGCAGCAGATCGCGGGCGCGCTGCCGGACCGCTTCGGTATGCTGCGAGTCGGCCGCCAGCTCCAGCAGCTCATCCAGCGCCCCCCGGCCGCAGAGCTGCTGCGCAGCATGCTGCCCGGCCGCTTCGCGGATATCCCGGAATAATCGGGGCATGCGGCTCATGCGCAGCAGGGCATCGACCTGGCTGCCGCTCATGCCCTGCTGCAGCATGGCCCGGGCTTTTTTTTCGGCATTTTTCTCGATCCGCTCCCGGATCTCGACCGGCAGGCGGGGCTCCTCCGCCTGTTCCAGCCACTCTTCATAATCCGAAGGGTCCTCGTCGGACTGGGCCAGGATCCGGATGGCTGCGTCCAGAGCGCTTCGGGCCCGGGACCGGATATCTTCCAGGTGGGTTCCCCGGACCGCCATGGCGATCAGCCTGCGCCAGGCAATGTTTTGACTGTAACCTCGAACCGCCAGGATTCCGGCCTCCCGGCGGATGTCCTCCGGAAACAAAGTGCGGGAGGAGATCTGCTCCAGGCCTTCCCAATGCTCAAAATAAGTGTAATTCTGAATCGCTTTTCGAATCGCCGGAACCAGCGCCTGTCGGGCCAGCTTTCGCGGCGCGTCCGTCAGGGCGCTTTCGGCCGCGATGGCGGTCAGCGTGTGATAATCCCCTTTGGGAATGCAGGAGGACACGCGCCGCACCGCCGCCTTCTGCGCGAACTCCAGGGCCAGAGCCGCACCCTGCTCCCCCTTTCTCCAGAGGTCGAGAAGCGGTTCGTACTGTCCCAGCAGCACCTGCTGCTCCATGTGTTTTCTTGCTTTGGGATCCCAGCTCATAGTGACGCTATACTTTATTTTATCTTGTCCGCGAAACCGTCCGCTCTTATAATTGTCGCGGAGCATTGCCGTATGCATCGACCTCTTCACCACGGGAGCCTTCCTATGAAAAAAATCCTTCTTGTGCTTTTGCTGACGGGCTGCGTGTTCGCCGCCGATCGTCCCGAATGGGACAATCCCGCCGTTCTATCGATCGGAACGGAAAAGCCGCATGCCACCATGATGATTTTTCCCAGCGTGGAGCTGGCCCGGACCGGTCCATGGGAGCAGTCCCCCTGGTTCCAGTCCCTGAACGGGACCTGGAAGTTCCATGGCGTCCTGCGGCCCGCCGACCGGCCCTTCGATTTTTACCGGCCCGATTTCAGCGATGCCGCATGGAGAACCA
This sequence comes from uncultured Acidobacteriota bacterium, assembly GCA_903847975.1. GTDB lineage: Bacteria > Acidobacteriota > UBA6911 > CAINFC01 > CAINFC01 > CAINFC01. Next base: position 2,730 of record CAINFC010000195.1, read on the forward strand.
TACCGGTTCCCTCCGCATGGCAGATGAACGGCTTCGACATCCCGATTTACACCAACATCATTTATCCCTGGCCGCAGGATCCCAGGCAGCCGCCCCTGGTGCCCAAAGACTATAACCCGGTGGGTTCCTACCGCCGGACTTTCACGGTTCCCGCCGACTGGAAGGGTAGACAGGTTTACCTCCATTTCGCCGGGGTCGATTCCTGCTTCTATGTCTGGGTGAACGGCACCCGGGTCGGCTACAGCGAAGACAGCCGGACACCGGCGGAATTCAACATTACCTCGCAGCTCAAGCCGGGAGCCAATCTGCTGGCGGTCGAGGTGTATCGCTTCGGCGACGGCGCTTTCCTGGAGGACCAGGACATGTGGCGCATGAGCGGCATTTACCGGGACGTCTTTCTCTGGTCCACGGCGGAGAGGCATGTTCGCGATTACGAGGTCCGGACCGACCTGGATGCCGCCTATAAAGACGGGGAACTGACTCTGCTGGCCGAGCTGCTGGGGCCGGAAGACGGCTCCCTGGAAGCGGAGCTCCTGGATGCCTCGGGGAAATCCGTGGCCAAAACAGAGCAGCCGGCGCGATCCCGGATGAGCCTGGTTCTGAAGGTGGCAGCGGTCCAGAAGTGGTCGGCGGAGGACCCCTACCTCTATGCGCTCTACCTTAAGCGCAAGGGTCCGGGAGGCTCGACCATCGAGGTGATCCCCCAGGCGGTCGGTTTCCGCAAGGTGGAAATCCGTGATGCCAGGGTGCATGTCAACGGCCGGCCGATCCTGGTCAAAGGGGTCAACCGCCATGAGCACTCCGAGATCAACGCCAAGGCGGTCGACCGTGCTTCCATGATCCGCGATATCGAGCTGATGAAGCAGTTCAATGTCAATTCGGTGCGGACCGCTCATTATCCCAACCAGCCGGAATGGTACCGCCTGTGCGACCGGTACGGGCTCTACGTGATGGACGAGGCCAATATCGAAGTTCACCACTACGGCAACGACAACCAGAACCGGCTGACCAACGATCTGGCCTGGAGCGAGGCCTACCTGGACCGGGTCCGGCGCATGGTGGAGCGCGACAAGAACCATCCTTCCGTCATTTTCTGGTCGATGGGCAACGAAAGCGGAGACGGGCTCAATGCCCGGCTGACCTACGAGTGGGCCAGGCAGCGCGACCCCTCGCGGCCCTTTCACTCCGAGGGCTCCACGTCACGGGGCGGCAGCAATGCCGACATCAATTCGTTCATGTACCCCACGCCGCAGCGCACCCGGGAGCTGGCCGCCCGGCGCCCGGAGATGCCCCTGATCCTCTGCGAGTACAGCCACGCCATGGGCAACTCCAGCGGGGGCCTGAAGGAATACTGGGACTTTTTCTATTCCGGAACCAATGCCCAGGGAGCTTACGTTTGGGACTGGGTGGACCAGGGCATCCGGTTGCCGGTACCCGGCGAATACCGCAGGAATACCGGGGAGTCGACCTTTCTGGCCTATGGCGGCTGGTGGGAGGACAAGACCGGAGTGCGCAATGACAACAACTTCAACAACAACGGGCTGGTCAGCGCGGACCGCCGGCCGCATCCCGGCCTTTTCGCCATCAAGTACGTATACCGCAACCTGCACGCCTCCCCGGTGGATGCGGCCGCCGGCAAAATCCGAATCCGCAACTGGTTCAGCTTTCTGAACGCCAAAGACGTGGCGGATGGCTCCTGGGAGCTGCGTGCCGAAGGCATCATCCTGGCGCAGGGGAGCCTGCCTGTGCTGGACCTGCCTCCGGGCCAGGAAAAAGAATTCACTGTGGCTTTGCCCCGCTGGGAGGCTCAGCCCGGGGTGGAATACTGGCTCAATATCCGCTTCCTTACCAAAGCAGACACGCTGTGGGCCAGGAAAGGGCATGAGATCGGCTGGGACCAGTTTTCTCTCGGCGCCCCGCGGCCCGCACCGAAGGCGCAGTTTGCCGGCCAGGCAGCCCTGGAGCTGGTGGAGGAGGCGGACAGCGTCCTGCTGAAAGGCCCCGACTTTTCTTTGCGCTTCGACCGGAAGAACGGCTGGATTTCCTCCTACCTGTACAAGGGGACCACGCTGCTGGAGCGGGGCCCCAGGGTCGATTTCTGGCGGGCGCGGACCGATAACGATGTCGGCGGATGGAAGTTCCTGCGGGCTACAGCGGAAAAGGATCCCGAGAAGAATATCCTGCTCTGGCGCGATGCCGGCCCCTCGGCAGAGGTTAAAGAGGTCCGCATTTCCCGCATCGATTCCGGGTGCGTCAGAATAGAAGTTCAGTCGGTACCGGCAGGAATGGGGGGAGCCGCGGTGGGGACGACCTTCACCGTGCACGCCGGCGGCGACATACTGGTCGAAGCCGGCTACCGGCCCGGGACCGAAAAGAGAGCCATGATGCCGAAATTCGGCACCGAACTGGTGGTGGCCCCCGACCTGGAAAACATGACGTGGTATGGTCGTGGTCCGGTCGACACCTACATCGACCGCGCCTTTGAGCCGGTCGGCCTTTTCCGGAGCGCCGTGAGCAAAACGTGGGTAGACTACAGCCGGCCGCAGGAAAACGGCAATAAAACCGACGTCCGCTGGGTGGCCCTGACCAATAAGATGGGGGTGGGCCTGCTGGCAGTCGGCGCGCCGACCCGGAGCGTATCGGCGCGCCACTTCACCAAGGACGATCTGGAGCGTGCCGGGTACACATTCCAGATGCAGCCCCATCCGCAGATTTTCCTGAACCTGGACTGGAAGCAGATGGGAGTGGGCGGGGTCGACAGCTGGAGCCAGAACGCCTGGCCGCTGCCGGAGTACCGTATTCCCTCCGACCAGTCCTATGCCTATCGTTACCGCCTGACACCGGTCGAAGGGGATTTCTCCGCCAAAGCCAGGGAGCAGTTCTAGCAGGAGTTCCTGGTAGTTCTCGCGAGTCGGGCCGGGATCCGACTCGCAAAAGAAAATCGTATGGAGTTCCGCCTTAGATTTCGTTTGGGAGATGGGTATAGAACCCCGTAGGCGCTACCCCGGGTAAGCGGATTTGATTAAAACCCAGCCCGGAAAGGGCTGCGCAAACACCTGGTATGGCTGGATTTTGCGCAACCCTTTCCGGGTTGCCTCCTGCGGGTGTCCCTACCCGGGGTAGGCGCGAAGCGCGCCAACCCCGGGCTGCGATCCGAAGCCCTTTCAGGGCTATTCCCGACGGAAATTCGAAGATGTGGGACTTTTTACCGGGCCATCTTTTTTGATGCGTTCACAAAAAGTCCGTTTTCCCTCTCCGTCATCCTGAGCGCAGCGAAGGATCTACTCCTTGGGAATCCTATATCCTTTTGAAAAGAAACCATTGCGAACGAGATCCTTCACAACGCTGCGCTTCGTTCAGGATGACAGTTCAAAGGATTTCTGATTTTGCGAG
>CAINFC010000196.1 GCA_903847975.1 uncultured Acidobacteriota bacterium
AACCGGCGGCCGGACCGGCGGCTCGGCCAGCTTTTCCAGGGTCACCTGCAGGCGCGCGGTCTGCGCGTCCCGGATCACGACCGACTCCTCTTTGGAGGCGTAGCCGCTTTTGCTGAACTGTACGGAGTAGTTGCCGGGATCCAGTTCCATCCGCTTTCGTACTGCCGTATCGTAGGAAACGCCGGAAATGGAAGCGATTACTCCGTCCGGATTCGAAGCGATTTCCAGAAATCCCTGGGTTTTTTCCAGGACGAAGGATTCCGCCAGCGGTGTGTTGGGGTGCACCTCCAGCACTTTTTCCAGGTCCCGGTACTTTTCGCGGCGAAGCACGATCTTATGGCGACCGGGAAGAACCGGAAAATTCACCATCGGAGTGGATCCCACGCGGACCTCGTCCAGAAAGAATTCCGCTCCGGCCGGTGCGGAGGAAACCGTCAAAACCGACATATTGGTCCCCGGCGCTTTTTTGGGCGCCAGGTTGATGGTCAGCAGGTTCATTTCTCCCGGCTGAATGTTCATCTCCTGGCGTGCGGTTTCAAATCCGTCTTTGGCTATCTGCAGAACCTGGCGGCCTTTCCATCCCTCCCGGCTCATCTGGAAGCGGCCATCCGGTCCGGTGCGCCCCAAAGGCACATCCCCCAGTTGAACCTGGGCATCCGGAACATTGGTGGTGATTTCCAGGCGGGTTTCCCGGGAAGCGGGCAGGGTGACACCAGGTCCGCCCTCTTTGCGGGCCAGGGACTCCTCGAGCTCAAGCAATTTTCCCGGCGCCAGCTCGATCGATTTCTGGCGATCCACAAAGCCTTCCTTGGTCAGAACCAGATCATGCCGGCCCGGAGGGGCAGAGGCAATTTCCGCAATTCCACGGCTGTCGGTCACCGCAACCTCTTTCCCGTCGAGGCGCACCCGCACGCCCGGCTGCCCGGCGGCGATGCGCACCATGGGACTCAATCGTTCCATCGACAGGGAAAAGGGAGCATTCCCGCCCTTCCGGACCTCCAGCGCAGACTTGTAAGGCTGGTACCCGTCCTTGCGCGCTTCGAGCGTGTGGCTGCCCGGCGGAACCTGGGCCAGGACCAGCTTCCCGTCGCGGATGCTGCCTGCGGCCTTGCCATCCAGCAGCACTTCGGCCCCTTCGGCATCCGAAACAACCTGCAGGTCGACGGCAGGGCTGCTCCCCAGCCAAAGGTATCCCACCAGGAGCAAAAGGCACACCAGGCCTCCGCCGGCCAGGATCAAAGGCAGGGGACGCCTGGGTCGTGCCGGGACGGCGACGGCCGGGGCTTTCGTCGACGGCTTTTCCCCCGGAAAAATCAGGTCGATGGAAGTCGCTTCGTTGAGAGGATCCATGACCGCGGCAGTCGCGGAGGCGTCCGCCATGGCCTGCTGGGCTTCCGTCGCCCGGGCGATAAAATTGTCGATCAGCGTCCGGTTTTCGGGATGATCGGCTCGCAGCTTCTCCAGCTGATCGATGGCCTGCTGAAACTGCCCCTGCTGCAGGACGGCCTGGATGTGCTCGATCTGGGCCTGCAGGTGGGCCATGCGCTGCTGTTTCTCCTGCTGCTCCCGAGCCTGACGATACAGGGCCTGAAGCTGGGCATCTTCCGGAAATTCCTTCAGGGCTTCCGCCAGATAGGAAATGGCCGCTTCCGGGGCCTGCTTCTTGATCGCTTCCGTAACCTTTTGCACATGGTAGATCAGCCTTTGGCGGCGGGTCTCCTGCTCCTGCTCGTTTTTCACCAGACGCAGCAGGCTTTCCAGCTCGATGTCTCCCGGATATTCCTGAAGCCCTTTTTCCAGAAGGGTGGTAGCCTGTTCGAAGCGGTGGCTTTTCAGATGGCCACGTGCCTCTGCGGTGATCCGGCTCATGTAGGTCTGGCGCGAGGCGGCGGCCTCCTGGTTGTCGATCAGCTGGCGGATGCGCAGGGTTTCCGGGTGGTCCGCCTCAATCGCCTGGGCTTTTTCCAGGCTCAGCCGCGCCTTGGCATACTGGCCCTGGGCAAGATGCTGGCGCGCTTCTTTCTGCAGCGACTCCAGCTGCTCCCGCCGGCGGGTCACTTCCTTTTCCGAAAGAACGAACTGGAAGAGACGTTCGATTTCCGGATCCCCGACGAACTCCTGGCGCGAGTTCTCCAGTTCCTGCTGGGCGGACTCCAGGCGCCCGGCCTGGATGGCCTGCTTCGCCTTCTGAATCAGGGCTTCCCGCCGCTGGCGGCGGTCCTCGGCGGTGCACTCCACCTTGACACGCTCATGCAGCTTGCGCACCTCCAGATGTTCCGGATAGCGTCGGGCCAGATCCTCCGCAACAACCATGGCTTCCCGGCAGCGCCTTTCCCGTATCAGAGAGGTAACCTTGCCGAGCTCCTGGGAAAGCCTCACTTCCTGCTCCGCCTGGGCCTGGTCCTGCTGCACGACGTTGAGCAGGTGAGCCAGTTCGGGATCTTCGGGGAAAAGGCGCAGCGCTTCCTCCAGGGCCGAAATGGCTTCCGGAAAACGCTGCCGGGACATCAGGGCGAGGACCTCCTGGATTTTCTGGTTGCGGACCTGCCGCTGCCGCTCCTCCTCCAATTCCGTCTGTACCAGGGCGGCCAGGCGCACCAGCCTGGAGTCGGCGGGAAATTGCTGCAGCGCTTCCTGGATCAGCGGCTGGGCATCCGCCAGCCGGTGCCCGGCGATGGCGGCATTGATCAGAGAAATCCGCTCTTCCAGCTGCCGGCGCCGCTGCTCGGCCAGCTGCTCCGATTCCAGGAACTCCTGCAGCTCCAGGCATTCTCTGTTCTCCGGGTCCAGCTGAAAGGCCTGATCGAGAAGACCCTGCGCTTCACCGTACTGCTTGTGAAACAGAAAGCTCTTGATCTGCACCAGAAGCCGGCCGACCTTGCGCCGCTTTTCGCGCAGGTCGATTTCGTCGAGCACGGATTGCCGCATGGCGTTGGCTCGGGATTCGGTGGGAAAGATCTGCAGGGCGCTGTTCAGGCGCTCGATGGTCTCCTCCAGCCGGCCTTCCATGGACAGGGTGTGGGCTTCGTTCAGGAACTTCTCAAACTCCTGCCGTTTCAAAAAATAGGATCTTTTTTCCTGGGCATCCAGCAGAAATTTCTGGATCTGTGTATTTTGGGGATCCAGCTGCTGGGCGGACTCCAGGCACTGGATCGCTTCGTTCAGGGCATTTTTCTGAAGGTGGTCCTTGCCTTCCTCCAGGAGTTTCTGGGCCTGCTGCCCCTGGAAAAATTTTTTCTGCTCCTCCTGGATTCGGCGCAGGATGGTTTTCGCCACCCGATGGCTGCTGTCGATTTCCAGGACCTGCGCATAATGTTGGCGCGCTTCTTCGTACAGGTGCTCCTGCAGCTGCTTCTGGCCCCCCTCCAGCAGGTCCTGGATAACCTGCGGCTTCAGGCTTTCCATCAGGCCGTCCAGCTCCATGGCCAGGTCTTCGCAGTGGGCGTAGCGATGGTCGGGCTTCTTGGCCAGGGAGCGCTGGACAATGCTTTCCAGCACCGCCGGGCAGCCGGGCAGGTAGTGGGAAAGCGCCGGAGCGGGCTCGTTGATGATTTTGAAAAGAATCGTGGGAATGGCATCCCCGGTAAAGGGCCGCTGCCCGGCCAGAAACTCGAACAGAATGACCCCTACGGAAAACAGGTCGGAACGCCGGTCAATCCCCTGCGGATTCTGGATCTGCTCCGGGGACATGTAGTTCACCGTCCCCATGACCAGGTCGGTCCGGGTCATGTTGGACCCGGTGACCCGGGCAATCCCGAAATCCATGATCTTCACTTCCCCGCTGGGAAGGATGCGCACATTGGCCGGTTTTACGTCGCGGTGAATGATGCCATGATTATGGGCATAATGAAGCCCGCGGCAGATCTGGGCGACGATGTTCAGCTTCTTCAGCAGGTTGTAGGGGATCTTCTGCCGGATGACCTCCTCCAGGTCCACCCCTTCCAGAAACTCCATGGCAATGAAAGGGATTCCGTCTTCTTCCCCCAGGTCGTAAATGGTAACGATATTGGCATGGCGCAGGTTGCCTGCCGACTGAGCTTCCCGGTAGAAGCGCTGCAGAAGGCTGGGGTCGTCCTTAAGCGAGGCGGACATGGTTTTGATCGCCACCAGCCGTCCCAGGAAGGGATCCTGCGCTTTATAAACAACTCCCATGGCGCCCTTGCCCAGCTCCGCGAGGATCTCATATTTACCGATTTTTTTTATGCGCGGTTCGCTCATGGAATTTCGGTGTCGAAGTCAAATACATCTTAGCACACTTCTTTTTAGGGACAAGGATAGGACCTGTCTCCGGACGAATTTATTTGTTGCCGGGACCGCCGGACGAAAAGAGCGGTGCCGGCCGCTTGTTCCGGGAAAAAATCCCGGTGCCATTCAGGGCCGATACCGTTTGGGGTATAATATCACCCGGTTGGGAAGGAAGGACGCGGCCGGAGAGCCGCATCTCAGAAAAATAAAATAATACGAGGAACGATATGGCCGGAAAGAAAATCAGTAAAACCGCCCGCGCATCCATGTTAAAGAAGGGCGAGATCACGGGGAAGTCCTGCCCCAAGTGCAACGATCCGATGGTCGCTACCAAGCTGGTGAAGGCCTCGGGACGGTCCGGCGGGATGTACTGGATCTGCTCCAAGGATGACACCCGCATCCGCATTTGACCCGCTGCCGCAATCCCATCGCGGTCCCATCCCTGGCGACGTCAGGGTTTTCGCCTGCCTCCACCCATGGAAGCAGGCTTTTTTTTCGCAGCCGGAAGGCCGGAATCCGCCCTGCTCTTCTATGAACGGGCAGAAAAAAGGGGCGGTCCGGGTGGTACCGGCCAGCCCCTAATGCTTTTCGACAAAAGCGGCTTTATTCGATTTTTTCCGTATTTTTCTTCATCATCGGGCAATCTTTTTCCATGCCGGCATGCTGGCATTCTGCGGGATCGCAGGCATGACCATCCTGCCCGTGCTTTTCGACCATGGCCACCTTCTTTACCGTCGCCGGCTTCTGGCTGGCGGTAATGTACTTGTCCGGTTCTTTATCGAATTTCTGCTTGCAGCCCTCGGAACAGAAGTTATAAGTCTTCCCCTTGTACGCCGAGGTCCACTTGAAATTGGCTTCCTGTCCCTTCATTCCGCAAACCAGGTCCTTGACTTCCTTCTGGGCGTTCTGAACGGCGAACACCGTAAACTGCAGGACCAGACCCAAGGCCAGGGCGAGCAGAGCCACCATCACGATTTTTTGCTTCATTATTTTCCTCCAGAAAAATTGATTCGCTAAATTATAGGAAATGGCGGGGTAGAAAAGCAAGTTCCCCCCCCGGCCCGATCCCCCGGGTCAGGAACCGGTTACCCTCTCCAGGCGCTTCATGATCGAGAAAACAAATGCCGCCGAGATCAGGCAGCAGACGACGAATATGGCCCAGACCTGCCAGACCTCGATCCGGACCCACATGGAGGAGCCGACGAAGAGCAGCTGATTGCCGAGAGCCGTGGCACCCAGCCAGCCGCCCTGCATCAGCCCCTGGTAGCGCGAAGGCGCCACCTTGGAGACGAACGACAGACCCATGGGGCTCAGGCAGAGTTCGGCAATGGTCAGCACGAAGTAGGATGAAATCAGCCAGTACGGGGAAACCCGGTCCGGAGATGGCTGTCCCGCCAGGGCGTTCGGGCTCATCAGCGGAAAGGAACCCATCATCATGATCACAAAGCCCAGGGAAGCCAGGATCATGCCGAAACCGATTTTCCGGGGAGTGGAAGGCTCCTGGCCGCCCTGCCGCAGCCAGGCGAAAAAGGAGACCACCAGCGGGGTGAGCACCACGATGAAAATCGGATTGAACTGCTGAAAAACTTCCGGTTCAATGACATTGGAAGGCGCGAACCCCTGATGGAACCAGGCGGCCAGGCCACCCCCTCCGGCCAGCAACAGGGCTCCCACCGCGCGCGCCGAGGCCGAGGAGTTCTTCTTGAAAAGATAAATCAGGCCGTACAGCGCCGCCAGGATCGACAGGAAGGTCCACAGGTGGAAAAATTGAAAGGTGAAGGGCTCCACGGTTTTCACCGTGTAGTCCCGTGCAAAGTAGGTCAGCGTCAGGCCGTTCTGGTGGAAGGACATCCAGAAGAAGATCACCACCAGGAAAACCAGGATAAGCGCAAAGATCCGCTGCCCTTCCCCCTCCTCGCGGACCACGGCGCCTCCGGGTCCCCGCCCGGCCGACTGGGCCTTCTTGTCGGGCAGCAGTCCCTTGAAGAAGAAAAACGCCAGAAGCGAAACCAGCATGGACAGGGAAGCGATCCCAAAAGCATAGTTGTATCCGGTGCTGAAGACGGAGATATAGTCCCGGGCAAAGGACTGCAAATCGGTGACGGTCTTCCCGGTAGCCATATTGGCCAGGTCCTGCAGCTTGGCCATGTCGGCGGACTGCCCCGCAAGGAGTCGGTTGCACAGGCCGGGCAAATCCGCGTCGTATCGGTAGCCGTGCTGGCCGAGGTACCAGGAGCGCACGGCGCGGGCCGCGTTGGGGGCGAAAAAAGCCCCGATGTTAATGCCCATGTAGAAAATGCTGTAGGCCGTATCCCGCAGCTTGGAGTAGTCGGGATGATCGTACATCTGCCCGACCAGGGCCTGCAGGTTCCCTTTGAAGAGCCCGTTGCCCAGGGCGATGGTAAAAAGCCCGGTCACGGCCACCGGCAAGCCAAGCCCGGGAATAGCCATGATGACATAGCCCAGGAACATGATCACAATGCCGGTCATGATCACCCCTTTGTAGTTCTGGGTGCGGTCGGCGAGGAAGCCGCCCAGAAGAGCCAGGGCATAGATGCTGAAATAGAAAATGCTGTATATCCAACCCGCTTCATCGGCAGGCAGATTGAACTTGGCCTGCAGAAACATTACCAGGATGGCCATCATGGTGTAGAAGCCGAACCGCTCCCCCATGTTGGAAAAGAAGGCCACGTACAAGCCCTTTGGGTGTCCTTGGAACACGTTGATTCCTCCTAATGTATCCGAATATTACCTTCCGTGAAACAGAAGCGAAGCCGCAATATGCGCCGCACCGATTACGGACGCCTGCGGATTCAGAATGATGTGCACCGGAATGCGGGCCATGAATCCCTCAAACCGCTCCTTGTGATAAAAAGCGGACAGGAACTTCCCGGAAACCATTCGGGGCAGCAGCTTAACCGCAATTCCCCCGCCGACATAGACCCCTCCGAGGGCAAAAACGGTGAGCGCCAGGTTGCCGGCCTGCGCCCCGTATGCTTCGACAAAGTGATCGACGGCCTCCAGGCAGACCGGGCATTTCCCGGCCACCGCCATGCTTCCGATCACCGATCCGGGGTCCTCCTCCTCCAGGCGCTGCGCCGTCTCCGGATTCGGACTCCGTCCCAGCTCCTCGATCAGATAGCAATACAGCTCGTGGAGGCCGGCTCCCGAGAGGATGTGCTCCCAGGAAACATGGGCATACTTGCGTTGCAGAAACCGCAGCAGGCCGTATTGGAATTCGGTCTGCGGACTGAAGTCGGCATGGCCGCCCTCGGTGGCCGCCGCACGGTGCTGTTCCCCGTCCCAGAAAAGAAAAGCCTGCCCCAGGCCCGTGCCGGCGGCGATCACCGCCTTGTTGCCCGGGTGCGATTCCCCGGGATTCAGGCAGTGAAATTCATGCGCGGAGAGATGCAGGGCGCCGATGGCGGTGGTTTCCAGATCGTTCATCAGCCGGACCCGCGGGCAGCCGATGGACTCGGAAATCCGCTCCTGGTCGACCTCCCAGGGCAGATTGACAATGCGGGCCCGACCGTTGACCACCGGCCCGGACAGGCCGAAGCAGGCCGCCTCCACCTTTTCCTGTCCGGTGGCCAGAAACTCCAGCACCAGGTTCTCCAGCCCGGGGTACTGCCGGCTGGGCAGGATTCCTTCCCGGATCATTTCGGGCTTTTGCGACTCGCCCAGGCCGTACAGCCGCAAGTGCGTCTTGGTACCGCCCAGATCGACCGCCAGTATGTTATTCGCCATTAACGCCACTCCTTGCTTGTCTGCATATCTTAAACCAAACCTCCCTGAAAATACGATCTTCCGATGGATGAAAAATAAAACAGCCGATCCATGAGCCCCTCTGGCAGGCCCGGAGCGGCCGGCGGCCGCAGGGAAGGTTCAGGCCTGAAGAGCCGGCTCCCGGGCGGCGGAGGCTGCCGGGAGGCACCGCCAGCCGCCCACGGTACCGGAAGCCAGATGGGCCGCTTCCCCGGGACCGTCGCTGAAAGGCTCATAATTGGGGAATTCCGGCGGCGGAAGGGACGCCCAGCCATGGTGGATGGAGCTGATAAACCGCCAGGCATATTCCACCTCATCCGAGCGGGTGAAAAGAGAGGCATCCCCCCGCATGGCATCCAGGAGGAGCCTTTCATAGGCCTCCGGGGCCCGCTGGGAAAAACCGGACTGATAAAGGAAATCCATCTCCACTTCGTCCAGCCGGAAGCGCATTCCCGGCCGTTTGCAGGCGAACAGCAGGCGAATCCCCTCGTCCGGCTGAATGCGCAGCACCAGCACGTTGGAATGCGGGACGGCGAGCGGCGCCCCCTCGTCCGATGGGACCTGCCGGAACAGATGCATGGGAGGCTGGCGAAACTGGACGGCAATTTCCGTAACCCGGGAGCGGAGCCGCTTTCCGGCGCGGAGCAGAAAGGGGATGCCGGCCCAGCGCCAGTTGTCGATATGCAGCCGCAAGGCAACATAACTTTCCGTCACCGAATCGCCGGGAACTCCCTCTTCCAGGCGATAGGCTTTGACCGGCTGTCCGCTCCGGCTTCCCGGCCCATACTGGCCGCGAACCGTATTTCGCGCCACCTCGCTGGTTCCCATGGGGACCAGGGCACGCAGCAGTTTGACTTTTTCATCGCGAATCGACTGGGCATCGGTCGATGCCGGGGGCTCCATGGCGATCAGGCAGAGCAGCTGCAGCATGTGGTTCTGGACCATGTCGCGCAGCATCCCGGCCTGGTCGAAATAGGCGCCCCGGCGCCCTTCCATGCCAAGGGTTTCCGCCACGGAGATCTGGATGTGATCCACGTACTTCTGATTGAAGAGCGGCTCAAAAATGGAATTCCCGAACCGGAAGCCTAAAATGTTCTGGACGGTTTCCTTGCCGAGGTAATGGTCGATGCGGTAAACCTGATTTTCTTCCAGCACCGATTTTACTTCGGCATTCAGGGCCCGGGCGCTTTCCAGGTCCCGCCCGAACGGCTTTTCTATAATCACCCGGGACCAGCACGACTGGCGCTCCCCGTGAATCAGCCCGGCAGCGGCCAGCTGCCGGACAATGGGAGTGAAATACTCCGGCCCGACCGCCAGGTAAAAAAGCCGGTTCCCGCAGAGCTCGTGACTGGCTTCCAGCTCCTCCAGCCGTACCTTCAACTTCCGATAGCCGTCCGCATCGTTCACATCCATGGAAAGGTAATAGAGAGACTGCAGAAGTTTCCGGCCGGACGCGTCCTCTTCCGGGGAAAGGAGCCCGGAATCCGTCAGGTGGTCGCCGACGCTGCGGCGATAGGCTTCATCGGTCATCGGCGAGCGCGAAAGCCCGAGGACGAAATAGTGGTCCGGGAGATAGCCGCCCTTTCCCAGCTGGAGGAGAGCCGGGATCAGCTTGCGCCGGCTGAGATCGCCGGAGGCCCCGAAAATAACAATGGAAACGCACTCCCGGATCTTGTACCCGGGGTCGATCCCCTGGCTTTCTTTCTTTTCCGCGCAGACCTGCGTCCAGGCGGTTTTTCTTGTTTCCTGCTCCGGCATATCCTAAATTAAAGCACAACTTGTATCCCGATCCAAATGGTTCCGCCGGACCGGTTTCGTTTTCTTCTTGATTTCCTTGCCGATTGCGGTTAGCTTGCTTAACGGCATCGTAGGGACCACAAAGATAACAAACATGCTCTGGACCTGGATTTACACATTTATCGCGGTAGGAATCGTCAGTACGATTTCCCTGGTAGGTATTTTTTTCCTCTCCATGCAGGAGGAAAGGCTGAAACGCATTCTTCACTGGCTGGTGAGCTTCGCCATCGGCGGGCTTTTCGGCGATGCCTTCATTCACCTGCTTCCGGAATCCTTTGAAAAAACGGGCCACGGCCTGCCGGTTCCCCTGCTGACTCTCTCCGGGATCCTGTTGTTCTTTATCCTGGAAAAATTCATGCTCTGGCGCCACTGCCACGTGCCCACCTCCCATGCCCATCCGCACCCGGTGGTGACCATGAACCTGATCGGCGACGGCCTCCACAATCTGCTGGACGGCATGATTATCGGCGCCAGCTTTCAGATCAGTCCATCGCTGGGCATCAGCACCACTCTGGCCATCATCCTGCACGAAATCCCGCAGGAGATCGGCGACTACGGCGTTCTGGTGCACGGAGGATTGAGCCCCCAGAAGGCGCTCCGGTTCAACTTTTTATCGGCGCTGATCAGCCTGGTGGGCGCCTTTTTGTCGCTGGCCGCAGGGCTGCACTCCGAAATGTTTTCCTTTTTCGTCCTGCCGATGACCGCCGGGGGATTCATTTACATGGCCGGGACGGACCTGATCCCGGAGCTGCGCCATGAAACCTCGCTTCGGCAGTCCGCCATACAGCTCTTTTTTATCGCGCTGGGGGTCTCGCTGATGGCCCTGCTTCTGGCCGTCGGCTAGAGGAGTCGGCCCGAGAAATTAACGATGCGGAAGGCCGCTATCCCGACTTAAAGGACGGCCCGGCAAAAAGGCCCACATCTTCGGATTTCCGTTGGGGATAGCCCTGAAAGGGCTTCGTAACACAGCCCGGGGTTGGCGCGCTTCGCGCCTACCCCGGGTAGGGACACCCGCAGGCGTCAACCCTGAAAGGGTTGCGCAAAATCCAGCCACGCCGGGTGTTTGCGCAGCCCTTTCAGGGCTGTGTTTTAAACAAATCCGCCTACCCGGGGTAGCGCCTATGCGGCGCAACCCCGGGCTGTG
>CAINFC010000197.1 GCA_903847975.1 uncultured Acidobacteriota bacterium
GCTTTAATCAAGCTTGATATCCAACATTTTTATTTTATTTTGCAAATCATGGAAACCGTTAACCTCAAGATTAAAGCAATGTTGGTGGAAAAGGGGATCACCTTTTCTGAGCTCGGCCGATCTCTGGATAAACCGGTCACCGGACAGATGATCAGCGACGTAGCCCGCGGCCTTCGAAAATCTCCTCGTATCCGCCTGGCGATTGCCCGCTGCCTGGGCGTCTCCGTTCGCGACCTGTTCCCGGACTATAAGCCGGCCAAAAAGAAATCCACTCCCCGGCCGGATAGCGATTCCAACGAAATAAATCTATCAAAGGAAGGAAGAGATGAAAAACGAGTCAAAGAAAACCAGGACCGCTGAAGAAAGTTCGGTCCGCTACAATCGTCGGGTGGCGCGGATTGCCAGGGTTTTGCGGCAGACGTTCCGCCAGATGGATCAGGGTCGATTGTCGTTTGATGTCAAAAACGTTCCGGACTCGCGGTTGCTGGCCCGGACGATCGTCGAAAATGCTTTATAGAAATGAAAAGGGCCGCTCTCCTGGCAGGGAGTCGCGGCCGGTCAAAAACGCAGTAATAACAAGGAAATTATACCCCATGGAAAATCAAAATCAGGAAATCGTGCCGGCGAACGGGACGCTGGAAGTGATCCCAACGGGTGTCGGCATAGCACTGGACCCACAGCGCGCGATCACGGAAGCCAACAAGCGGGTAGCCTTCTACCGGGAGATCAAAACCATCAGCTTGAAAATGACCAATGAGAACGACTGGGTGATGGAGGCCGGAAAGCCCTACCTGCAGGGATCCGGCTGCGAAAAGCTCAAGCCGATCTGGGGAATCGAGATCAAGGATGCCCGGATGGAACCTTCTTTAAAAGAAGGATTCGACCTTTTCCGGCAGAACGGAGAGGTGGCCTTCGAGTGCATGGTCACCGGCAAAAGCAAGGTAACCGGCGAAGAGTCCGTTTTCATCGGCGGACGCAGCTCGCGGGACGGATTTTTCTCCAACCAGAAAAGCCTGGATATTGTCGATGTTTACAAGGCTGCCTATACCAACGCCGAAGTGCAGGCCGTCATGCGGCTTCTCGGCATGCGCAACCTGACCCCGGAAGACCTGGAAAGCGCCGGGATCAACCTCGGTAAGGTCAGCGGCGTTGCCTTCAAAGGAGAAATGAAGGAAAAAGCCTGGACGGAAGCAACGGGCGAGAAAGCCAAAAAGATCGGTCAGTGGCTCATCGAAATGAGCGATGGCGATCGCGAACTGGCGGCTGGCGAGCTGGAGAAGATGACCGCCTTCACCGGTAAGGATGGACGCCAGGTGGCCGGCAAGCGCAGCATCCGCGAGTTGTCGGAAAAGCAGGTAGAAATTCTCTATGGCAAAGCCCAGCGCGCTTACGAAGATTTCCTGCGAAGCCGGGAGGAGGCCTGACCATGAACTCCGCCACCAACACCGCCGAAATTCTTCCCGGGCTGCCCGAAATTTGCACGGAAATCGACCGTATGCTCTGGGAATACGACAGCGGCCGGATCAAGATCCAGCCCAACCCGAACAACCGGGCGAGCGAAGCCGGTCACGACTGCGAGCGTTACCTGGTCTATGCCCGGCGGAACTGGCGCGAGAAAATCCGCCACGATGCCCGTCTGCAGCGCGTTTTTGATGAGGGCGTGCTCCAGGAGCAGGCCATCCTGCGAAAATTGGCCGCAGCTGGAATCGTCGTCGTCGAACAGCAGCGGTCTTTCGAATGGAAACAGTTCCAGCTGACCGGGCACATCGACGGGAAGCTCTCCTGGGACGGCGTGCTTTACCCCCTGGAGATCAAATCCTTTTCCGCGGTGAATTTCAACGCCATCGACACGGTTGGGGACATGATCCGATCCAAACACGGCTACATGCGCAAGTACCCGGTGCAGATGCAGCTCTATTTGCTGATGGACGAATCCCCGGAAGGCCTATTTCTTTTGAAGGACAAATCGAGCGGAGCCATGAAGCTGGTCCCCTGCCGGTTGGATTACGAGTTTGCCGAAAAGATCCTGCAAAAGCTCGAGTGCGTCAACGCCCACGTGGCCGCCGGCACCTACCCTGATCGCTGCGAGTATTCTGACGGTTTATGCAGCCAGTGCCCCTTCCGCCACCTCTGCCTGCCGGACAAGGACTACGGATCCGCCGAATTCATAGCCGATTCGGATTTCATTTCCACCCTTGAAAGGCGTGAAGAGCTGAAGGAATCCGTGAAGGAATACGAGGAGCTCGATGAGGAGGTCAAATCCCGTGTGAAGCCCTACGAAACCGACCTCATCGCCGGGAGCTTCCTCCTTAAACGCAAGCACGTAGTAAAAAACATCCCACCCAAAGCCGCCTACACCCAGGACTACTGGACCACCACCATTTCGCATCTGGGGAGGTAGCCGCCATGGAAGTGATGGTAACCAGGCCGACAAAAGCCGTATTCCGAATGCGGGAAGCGTGCGAATACCTGTCCATGAGTGCCCATACGCTCCGCAAATATTCGGACCTGGGGGTCATCCCCTGCTGGAAGCGTGGAAATGTCAGGGTTTTTAATATCGAAGATCTTGACAAGTTCCGGCAAACTGATTTCAATTCTAAATGCGAAAGGCCTGCCGTTTAGGAGTAAACGATGGGAATCTACAAGCAAAAGGATCGCAAAGGAAACACCCGGTATGTGGTTTCCAAATACTGGCCGGATCAATCCGGCAGGATTCGTTTGTACATGCCGAACATGGCCCTCGCCAAACAGCTCGTCGCCCGGATCGATCATTCGGTAATCAATGGCACCTGGCGCGATTTGAAAGCGGAGTTAGCCGGCGAACCAGTGATAGAAGAAAAGGAAGAGACAGTGGCATCCTTCTCTTCCCGGTTTATCGAAGAAAGATGCAAGCTAAGGATGCGAACCTGGTACGATTACGAACGCTCTCTGCAAAATGTCTGTCGGCAGATGGGTTCCGTTCCAGTACGTTCCGTCCGAAGGTCCCATGCGATGCAGTTCGTGGAAGCCAGGAGAAAGGAGGTATCGGCAGCCAGCGTGAATCGTGAAGTGGCCGCCTTAAAATCCATGATGACCTATGCGGTCGACATGGGACTGCTGGAGTTCAATCCCCTGATCCGGTTCCGGATGTTGCCGGAGCAGAAGAAGGCATTCCATGTGCTGACCCGCGAGGAGGTGGACGCTGTTATCGAAGAGATTCGGTCCCCTTTGAGCGCAAACATGGTCGGAGTGATTGCCGAGACTGCGATTCGAATCGAGGAAGCCGTGAATCTGCAATGGGCGGACATTGACTACGCCAATAAGGTGCTCACCTTGTCCAAGACCAAGAACTTTAAGACCCGCAAGATCCCTCTCAGTGAA
>CAINFC010000198.1 GCA_903847975.1 uncultured Acidobacteriota bacterium
ACCCGCAAGCAGCAACCCTGTATGGGTTGCGCATAATCCAGCCATGCCAGGTGTTTGCCCAGCCCTTTCAGGGCTGGGGTTTTAACCAATCCGCCTACCCGGGGTTGCGCCTTTGCGGCTCAACCCCGGGCTGTGATCCGGAACCCCTTTCGGGGTTCCAGACTTTTTGCCGGGTCAGGCAAGACAGTTTCGTAAAAAGTCGCCATCTGCTGGCGACAGACCCTTTCGCCTTTCTTCCCGTTCTTTCCTTCTTCCTGTGAGTCCAATCTTTTCACAGGAAGGCGGGAAGATCAGGAAGGAAGAAAGAAGCCGTCCGTATACTTCGGAGGAGAAGTGGGATTTTTTGCGTGATTATCTCTCCTGACGGCTCCGAAGAAACCAGGGCCTTCTATCCCTTGCAGGGTGCGTGTTCCGCCGGATGGCGCACTATTTCAGGATCTGCTTCTGTCCGTCCCTGGCGTCTACGGAAAAAAGTCTGTAATCCGAATAGCGGTGGCGGTTGGAGAACTGCCAGCCGTTCCATTCTATATTCACCTGTACCTCTTTCGGCAGCCACAGTGCCGGATCTCCGTCCGGGGGGAATCGCACTTCGGCGTAGCTGATTTCCGTGCTGTGCCGGGTCAGATTGGCGTCCGGGCGCGGGGCAAGCAAATTGGTCTGCAGCCGCTCCATCTGCTGCGTCCGGGTGTCAAACCAGGCCAGGCCCTGCAGCAGCAGAACCACTTCCCGGTTGCCGATATAAAAAGCACCTGTCGAGGAGGAGGCTTCCGGCTTCTGGGCAAAAGCGATGATCCATTGATCCGGATTTTTACCCGATTGTCCCAGCAGCCGGAACCGGGTAAAAGGGCGGCTTTGGGCCTGGAAAAGCAGAATCTGGGAGACGAATCCGGAGGTTACCACACAGGAGCTGTTCAGGCGGGAATTTTCCATGGATTCCCCCTTGCTGTTGGAGCGGAACTCCTCCCAACCTACAGCGGGATCCTCCTGGTGAGGGTATACCAGGTAGAGGCACTTCAAGCGGGATTCGTTGCGGTAGCGGGACCGCGTGTAATTGCAGTTCTGGCTGATCGATTCCTCGGCGCTGGTGTTGGAAATGGTCCGCCGCAGGGTTTCAATAGTCTGGCCGATTTTATCCAGGAAAGCGGGCAGCGGATCCTGGGTTTCCGCCGGTCGAATGCCCCGGGTGGCCGGGTGGTCGGCGCGCAGCTCATCGGTGGTTTTATCGACGACGGTCCTTGCCCCGACGTAGGCTTCAAGCTCTTTGGGTACGCCTTCCCCCGGGGCGGAGGTGCTGGTCTGTGCCGCGGGCCGTACCGGAAAGAAACTCGCCATCGCGAGCAGAAAGACAACCCGGAGTGTCTTCCGGACCAGCGGCGCAGGAGCGTGTCTGGAGGCAGTCCGGGTACCCGGCAGAATTCGCTTCATTGAAAATTCCTTTCTCCCTCTTCCTTCTTGCTGTGAAAAAATACACAGGAAGATAAGGAAGAAAGGGAAGAACAGCGGAAAGGCAGGTGCGGGGAAAGGGGGAACATGTTGCCAGACCATCCGGATATTACCTTGATTCGCTTTCTTCCCGGATTCTCCTCTGGTCCAGAACGACGGCACCGACAATGATCCCCCCTTTTATAATAGCCTGGTAATAGGAGCTCACATTCAGGAGATCGAGGCCGTTATTGAGAATACCCAGCAGGAGCGCTCCCAGCAGGGTGCCGCCGATACCGCCTGCTCCTCCGGAAAGGCTTGTCCCGCCTATGACTGCGGCGGCAATGGCGTCCAGCTCGTAGCCCAGTCCGGCATTGGGCTGGCCGGTGGTAATCCGGGCCGCCAGGACCGTGCCGGCCAGGCCGGCGGAAGCCCCGCAGATCGCGTAGCTGAGTCTCTTGATCCGGTCCACGCGGATTCCGGAAACCAGGGCGGCCTGCTCGTTTCCCCCTACGGCATACACATAGCGGCCCAGTCGGAAATATTTCAGGATCATGGCGGAAAAAAAAGAAAGGCCGAGGAATACCAGAACCGGCAGAGGAATTCCCAGCCAGTCGCCGGTTCCCAGCCGGGTGAACCCGCGGCTCAGGTTGGAAACCGGCTTGCCGTCGCTCAAGACCAGGGCCAGTCCGCGCGCCGCGGTCATCATCCCCAGCGTAGCGACAAAGGGCGCCACGCGCCAGCGGGTGATGACCAGTCCGTTGGCCAGTCCGCACGCGGCTCCTGCGGCGATCCCCAACAGAAAAGGCAGGGAGGTCGGAAATGCTCCGGGATGGGCAAAGTGGGCGGCCACCACCCCGGCCAGCGCCACCTGGGATCCGAGGGAAAGGTCCACTCCCCCGCAAAGAAGAACCCAGGTTACTCCCACCGCCAGG
Organism: uncultured Acidobacteriota bacterium; assembly: GCA_903847975.1. GTDB lineage: Bacteria > Acidobacteriota > UBA6911 > CAINFC01 > CAINFC01 > CAINFC01. The sequence continues at coordinate 2,358 of CAINFC010000198.1, forward strand.
ATACCGTTGATGGAAATCTGGCGGAACACATTGATGAGGTTGCCCCAGGAGGCGAAGTTCGGGCTGGCTATCGATAAAGCCAGGGCGATGGCGGCGATGGCGGCCGGCAGTCCCATGCGGGAGATCCAGGGCAGTCTGTGCAGGGGTGGCATGGTGCGTCTTCAGGCTCCTACGGGCATGGCGTAATGCAGGATTTCCTCCGCTGTGGTGTTCGCGGTTTCCATTTCGGCGGCCAGGGTGCCCTGGCGCATGACCAGCACGCGGTCGCTCAGGGAAAGGATTTCAGGGAGATCGGAGGAAACCATCAGGATGGCCATGCCCTGCGAGGCGAATCGGAGGATGGTTTCGTACATATCCTGCCGTGCGCCGATATCGATGCCGCGGGTCGGCTCATCCAGGAGAAGAACCAGAGGTTCTTTCAGCATGGCTTTGGCGACCACCACTTTTTGCTGGTTGCCTCCGCTCAGCAGACGGACCGGACGGCCCAGACCTCCGCAACCGATGGAAAAAGTGCGGCATTGCCCGGCGGCGGCCTGTTCTTCCCGGGTTCGATCGATCCATCCGCCGAAGCGGCAGAAGCGCTGCAGGTTCGTCAAGGTCAGGTTATGCTGCACGGACAAAGCGGGAATAAACCCGGAGCTCTTCCGGTCCTCGGGTACCAGGGCGATTCCTCCGGCAAGTGCCTCACCGGGATGGCGGAAAGCTACTTTTCGGCCCTGAACGCGGATTTCCCCGGCGGAGGGAGTCTCCAGGCCGAAAAGCACCCGGACCAGCTCGGTTCGCCCCGCCCCCATCAGGCCGGCAATGCCGAGAATCTCCCCCTCCCGCAATCGGAAAGAGATGTTCCGGAAGGCGCCTTTCCGGCTTAAGCCCTCCGTACGCAGAATTTCCTGCCCCTTTGGCGGGGAGCCTTTGCGAATTCTCGGAGGTACATCCCTTCCGACCATAAGGCGGATGAGGCTTTTTTCATCCAGAGAACGGGCTTCTTCTGTCAGGATGCGGCGGCCATCGCGAAGAACGGTAATCCGGTCCGCCAGCTGGAATACTTCTTCCAGCTTGTGGGAAATGTAAATGATGGCTACTCCCAGGCGCTTCAGATCGCCGATCACTTCGATCAGCCGCTCGGTTTCCCTCTCCGAAAGCGCCGAAGTGGGTTCATCCATAATAATGACCCGGGCTTCCCAGGCAATTGCTTTGGCAATTTCCACGACCTGCCATTCGGCCACCCGGAGTTCCTTCATCTTCCGTCCGGGGGGCAGATCCAGGCCGAGCCGCTGCAGCAGCTCCGCGGACTGGCGATTCATGACGGACCGGTCCACCCATCCCGGGAAGCGGCAAATCGGCTCTCTTCCCATGGCGATGTTTTCTGCCACAGTCATTTCCCGGAAGGGGAGCAGTTCCTGGTGGATCATGGAGATCCCCGCCCGGAGTGCGCCCTGGGGGGTGTGCCTCGGAAGCCGGCGGCCCCGGAGCAGGATTTCCCCCTGATCCGGCGGGACCAGGCCGACCAGAATATTCATCAGGGTTGATTTCCCGGCGCCGTTTTCTCCGACCAGGGCATGGACCTCGCCGGAGCGGAGGTCCAGATCTACGCACTCCAGGGCCCGGGTGCCGGCAAAGGCTTTGGAGACCGCCCGGACCTCCAGAATGGTTTCCCCGCTTTCCGGCATAGTGGTATCAGGATTTCCGTGTGATGGACATCAGGGTCATATCGTCGGCGGGCCGTGCCGTGTGGCAGAACCGGAGCACGTCGGCCACCAGCTCCTGGATCAGCGGTTCGGGCCCCATATGGGCATGATCCTGCATAAAGCGGTTCAGGCGCTCCGGTCCGTATTCTTCGTCCTTTTCATTGAAAGCTTCGGTCACGCCGTCCGTGTAGAGCAGAAGCCGCTCGCCCGGCTCCAGCTGCACTTTTTCCACCGCAAAGGGCGCTTCCAGCAGGATGCCGAGAGGAAGCGCAGTTGCGGACAGAAACTGCAGCCCGCCGGTGGTCCGCTGCAGGATCGGGGGATTGTGCCCCGCGTTGACGTACTCCAGATGGCCGGAGCCGGTCTCCAGCTCGCCGTAGAAAAGGGTGACCAGGCTGTTGACCGGGATGTTGGAGCACAGGAAGCCGTTGAGCTTGCCGATCAGCTCCGAGCCGCGGAAGCCGGCGGTTATCAGGGTTCGCAGGCTGCCCTGGAGCAGGGCCATCATCAGGGCGGCGGGCATTCCCTTTCCGGAAACATCCGCTACCACCACTCCGATGCGGTTCTTTCCATCGAGCTCGATATAATCATAGTAATCTCCGCCTACCGTATTGGCCGGGCGCATGAAGGACCGGATGTGAATTCCGGACCATTCGAAGGGCTCGTTGGGGACCAGGCCGAACTGGATTTCCCGGGCGATGCTCAGGTCTCCTTTGAGGTCCAGCTTGTCGCGCAATTCCAGAAGCAGCAGAACGGCGAAAAGAACCGCCGAGATCAGCCAGTAGGGAACGCTCAGCGTAAAGTGCAGCCCCGGCTGGTGAACGGCGGATCCATCCCAGCGCACCTGCAGCAGGTTGAGAAAGCCATAGAAAAACAGCAGAACGGCGGCCGCGAATGTGATCCGGCGAGCCGGGCTGAGGCGGTAAGCCAGAGCCAGAAAGATCTGCCAGCCCAGCAGCGGGTAGCGCTTGCGGCGCGGAAGGTGCCGGACGGCGGCAAAGTCGATTTCCCGGGTAAAGAAGCGGAAGGTGTCCCGAAGGTCCCGATCCATGTGCTCCCGGAATTCCCGGCCGGACACGTCCCGGGTGAACAGGTCCTTGAGCTGTTCCCATACCGTGCGCCAGACGCTGCCCTTGGCCTCCTTCCTGCCGCCCTGAAAACCGCTCTGGGCTTGGGACTCGAAGCGATGGACGATTTTTCCGATCCGCTGAGTGAAACCGTTGAATTCGTCCCGCATGGCGAATGCTGCCGTTTCTAACGTTGGGCATCCCGGGAGTGGACCGGGCCGGCTATTTCCCGGCAATGATCAGGTCCAGCCGCTTGCTGAACTCTTCCAGAGGGATGCCGTTATCTTCGATGGTCAACCAGCCCTTGTATCCTGCTTTATCCAGAGCCTGGCGGACTACCGGCCAGTTTACGCTGCCCTCTCTGGGGTGGACAAACTGTCCGCCGTGCCCGTCCGGATTCAGCTTGAAATCCTTGATGTGCACCTTGGCCAGCAGCGGGCCCAGCGCCTCGATGAATTTCTCCGGCGGAGCGTACTTGACGTGATTGCCGATGTCGAAATAGGCCTGGACCCAGCGATTGTCGAAGGAGGTCACCAGGTGCCGGAAAAGAGCCGGTTTCACCCAGAGGTTGTTCCACACGTTTTCCAGGGCGATGACCACTTGCAGCTTTTCCGCCAGCGGGATCAGCTTCCTAACGGCAGTGGCGGTGGCGTCCATGGAGCGGTTGTGGGCTTCGATGTAGTCCTTGTAACGCGTGTTGTCTCCTGCCGCGACCCGCTTCAGGTGGCCGGTTTTTTCGTCGAACTCAATTTCGAATTCCCATGCTTCCGGCATGACCAGATTGGACCCTTTTCCGCCGATGCGGCAGGGGACCAGTAGGACGGCATCGGCGCCATAGCCCTTGGCGGCCTTCAGGGCATTTTCGGTCACGGCAATGGAGGAGGCCACCTTCTGGGGATCGTCGCTGTTGAACTCCGCCCAGCCCCGCAGCACGGAATGAATGCGCATTCCCATTTTTTCCGCCGTCTTGCGGCATTCCGCGGCTTCTTCCATCGGAAGGATGGCGTTGGTTTCGACCCCATCGAACCCGGCATCCTTTAAGGGTTTGAGGTTGGCTTCCTCCGGCTTGCCGACGATCATCGCTTTCTTTAGAACGGCCGGAGCTGCCGTTGCGACATCCGGGCCGGTGGCAGCGAAAAGACCCAGACCGGCTGTGGCTGAGGCTTTTACCCAATCCCGTCGAGACCAGTGTGATTTCATGGAAAATCCTCCCGATATTTGGCTAAAATTGACGCTTACCTTTTGTGAATCCGTGTAGAAGCCGATTTTAAAAAGCTTGCCGCCAGGCTGTCAAGCGAAGGAACCCGAAAAGATTCTGTCATGATAAAGCTTTTCCGCTACTTGCGGCCCTACCGGTTTTCGGTTTCCCTGTCCCTGGTCCTGATCTTCGTCCAGTCGCTTGCCGACCTGTCCCTGCCGACGCTGATGTCCGACATGGTGGACCGGGGCATTGCTTCGGGAGATACGGACTATATCCTGCGGATTGGAGCCTGGATGGTGCTGCTGGCAACCCTCGGCATTTTCTGCCATGTGGCCTCCGGCTATCTTTCCGCGCGCATTTCCATGGGTTTCGGGCGGGATTTGCGGCACCGCGTTTTCCAGAGGGTGTTGTGCTATTCCCTGCAGGAAATGGATCGCATCGGAACTTCCTCCCTGATTACCCGGACGACCAACGATGTGACCCAGATCCAGCAGGTGCTGTTCATGCTGCTGCGGATTTTTGCCTGGGCCCCGCTGATGGCCGCGGGCGGGATCGTGATGGCCATCGGCCTGGAACCCAAGCTGGCCTGGATTCTCATGGCCACGATTCCGGTGATGGCCAGTGTTTTTCTGCTGCTGGCCTGGAAGGGGATCCCCCTCTTTCAGCTCATACAGGCCCGCCTGGACGTGCTGAACCGGGTTCTCCGCGAGAGCCTGACCGGAATCCGGGTGATCCGGGCCTTCGACCGCGTCGACTTCGAACAGCAGCGCTTCGACCGGGCCAACTCCGACCTGACGGAAATGTCCCTGCGGGTCAACCGGCTGATGGCCGCTTTTTTTCCTGCGGTTCTTCTGGTAGTCAATATGACCACTCTGGTTATCCTCTGGTACGGCAGCCACAATCTCCACCAGGGCGAGATCCGCATCGGCGCACTCATGGCTTTCCTGCAATATGCCATGCAGATCCTTTTTTCCACCATCATGGTTTCGGTGGTTTTCATCATGGTGCCGAGAGCCTCCGCCTCGGCCTCCCGGATCCATGAGGTGCTGGACCGGCATCCGACTCTGTTCGATCCGCCCCGGCCGCAAAAGCCCTCGGACCGTCGGGGAGAAGTGGAGTTCCGGCAGGTTACATTCTGCTATCCCGGAGCGGAGCAGCCGGCCATCCGTAACATTTCCTTCCGGGCCGGGGCCGGAGAGTTCCTTGGCATCATCGGCGGCACTGGCTCCGGAAAAACGACCTTGATCCACCTCATCCCCCGGTTTTACGATGCCAGCTCCGGCGCCGTCCTGGTCGACGGCACGGATGTCCGCGAAATGACCCAGGAAGATCTGCGTTCGCGCATCGGCTTCGTCTCCCAGAAAGCCCTGCTGTTCACCGGTTCGGTGGAGGATAACCTCCGCTTCGGGAAGGAGACGGCCACTTCCGAAGAAATCCGCCAGGCGGCGGACATCGCCCAGGCCACCGAATTTATTCAGGAAAAGGAAGAGGGCTTCCGGTCTCCTGTCGCCCAGGCGGGAGCCAATCTCTCCGGAGGGCAGCGGCAGCGGCTGTCCATCGCCCGGGCTCTGGTCCGCCGGCCGGAGATCTACATTTTCGACGACAGCTTCTCGGCACTGGATTTCAAGACCGATGCCCGGTTGCGCGCCCGGCTGCGCCAGGAGACGGCAGGAGCCACGGTTCTGCTGGTGGCGCAGAGGGTCAGCACGGTCATGAGTGCCGACCGCATTCTGGTTCTGGAGGACGGGCAATTGGTGGGATTGGGTGCCCACCGGGAGCTGATGGAGGCCTGTCCGGTGTACCGGGAGATCGTCTTTTCCCAGCTTTCCGCAGAGGAACTGCCGTGAGCCACCGTTCCGGGCCGCCATCCTCCAAACCCTCCGGGCAGCGTTCCGGAGGCCCCTTCGGCAGCATGCCGATGGGCTTTGCCGTTCCCGGGGAAAAAGCCAGAAACTTCCGGCAAACCCTGCGCCGGCTGCTGGGTTACCTCTCTCCTTTTCGCGCCGAGCTGACGGTCATTGTCTGCATGGCGGTTCTGAGCACGGTCTTTTCGGTAATCGGACCCAAGATCATCGGCCTGGTCATTTCCCGGCTTTCCCGTGGAATTCTTTCGCCGGCGCCACCGGAAATCGGCTTTGCCATTGAGTTTCAGGCCATCGGCCGGCTGATGGCTTTCCTTCTGGTGCTCTACCTGGTCAGCGCCGCGTTCAGCTATCTTACCCAGTACCTGATGGCGGGCATCACCCAGAAGACCGTCTATCGGCTGCGCCGGGAGATCAGCGAAAAGCTGACCCGGCTGCCCCTGAAATTTTTTGACGGAAAAACGCACGGGGAGATATTGAGCCGGGTGACCAACGATGTGGATACGCTCAGCAACACCATGCAGCAGAGCCTGGTGAGCACCATTACCTCCCTGGTAACCCTGGTCGGGAGCATCGGCATGATGTTCACCATCAGCTGGCAGCTTACTCTGACGGCCCTGGCCACCCTGCCTTTATACGGGCTGGCCACGGCTCTGATTGCCCGCCACTCCCACCGCCATTTTCGCGAGCAGCAGAAAAACCTGGGGGAGCTCAGCGGCTTTGTCGAAGAGCAGTATGCCGGCCATCGGGTGGTCAAAGCGTTCAGCCATGAGCCGGTTTCCCTCCAGGCCTTCGGGAAAATCAACGATTCGTTGTACGAATCGGCCTGGAAAGCGCAGTTCATCACCGGAATCATCATGCCGCTGATGGGATTCATCAATAACCTGGGCTTTGTGCTGATCTGCGTTGTGGGCAGTATTTTTGTCATTCGCCGCGCATTGGATCTGGGCGACGTCCAGGCTTTTATTCAATATGCCCGCCAGTTTACCCACCCGATCCTGCAGACGGCCAATATCAGCAATGTCCTGCAGTCCACCCTGGCTGCTTCGGAAAGAGTGTTCGAACTGTTGGATGAACCGGAAGAAAGCCCCGATCCGCCGGATGCCCTGACGGCTTTTTCTCCCCGCGGAGAGGTGGCTTTTGAAGGCGTCAAGTTCGGATATTCGCCGGAAAAAATATTAATGAACGATCTGAACCTGCGCATGGCCCCCGGGGAAACCATTGCCATTGTTGGTCCCACCGGGGCGGGGAAAACCACGCTGGTCAACCTGCTGATGCGTTTTTACGAGACCATGGAAGGCGCAGTGACCATCGACCGGCTGGATGCCCGCTGCCTTTCCCGCAGCTCGCTGCGCCGCCTGTTCGGCATGGTGCTGCAGGACACCTGGCTTTTCCATGGAACCATCCGGGAAAATATTGCCTACGGCCGTGAGAATGCCAGCGAGGAGGAAATACAGAAAGCGGCCCTGGCGGCTCACGCCGATCACTTTATCCGCACGCTGCCGGACGGGTATCAGACGGTACTGAATGAGGAAGCCTCCAACATATCCCAGGGGCAGCGCCAGCTGCTGACCATCGCCCGCGCCTTCCTGGCCGACCCGGCGATCCTGATCCTGGACGAAGCCACCAGCAGTGTGGACACCCGCACGGAGATGCTGATCCAGGAAGCCATGATCCGATTGATGAAGGGCCGCACCAGCTTTGTAATTGCCCACCGGCTCTCCACCATCCGTAACGCCCACCTGATCCTGGTGATGAATCAGGGGCAGATTATCGAGAGGGGGACGCACCGGGAGCTGCTGGCGGCCAGGGGCTTTTACGCCGATCTTTACAACAGCCAGTTTCTGGGCGCCGACCTGCGCGACGGGGCCGGCTCCTGACGTCCGGTAATTTTTTACTTTAACAGAGAGAGGAAGAAGTATGTTGCAATGGAGGTTTCCGGGAGCGTTTCTGGCTCTGGGTTTGGCGGCGGGCTGCGCCTTGGGAGCGGCGATACCGGCCTTCAAGGCGGCCGGCTTGCAGAAGCCCGGCGATTCGGTTGCCTACGGCTCCTACACGGTCATCGTCCTGGGGGAAGGGATCTATCAGCTCAAAGATTCCGGCGATCCCAAAGCCAGGGCGGGGGGGCTGATCGGCGTGGACATGTACTTGATCCGCGGCAAGTCCAAGGCGCTCCTTATCGACCTTGGCAATAATTATATCGACGGCTATCCGGGGGACCTGATCCCCCCGCGCAAAAATGCGGCAGAAGAGCTTCTCGCCGTAGTGAACGGCCTGCGCGGCAAAGTGCCGCTCGAGGTGGCCGTCACCCACGCCCATCCGGACCATGACGGCATGACCCGGGCTTTTGCCGGCAGTAAAACCGTTCTCTGGATGCCCAGGGGCGAAGACTTTACCGCACCCGGGAAGCAGCACGGCAATATTGAGCCCTCGGCCTATACGGTCTTCGATCACGCTTCCAAAACGTTCGATCTGGGGGGCGGCCGCGTGGTCAAGCCGCTGCTGGTGCGCGGTCACTCCAACGGCTGTACCGCCTATCTGCTGGCCCGGGAGCGGATGATTTTCACGGGCGACGCCATCGGCATCGGTGCCGGACGAAGCCTGCGCTCTGCCGAGAGCCTGAAGCTTTTTGCCGAGGACACCCGGAAGCTGGTGGAATACCTGAAAGCCAGCCTCTCGCCGAGCGATCGCTACGCACTGAAGGTCTACACCGGGCACAGCGTGGAAAATCCGATTGCCGGCTTTTACAGCCCCAACCATCCCCTGCTCGACCTGGACTACCTGGACTGGCGGTTCATACAGGATCAGGCTCTCTGTTCCAATGCCATTCTGAAAGGGATGTGGCTGGTTCCCGATAGCGGTCTGCGCCAGATGGAAGTGACCAACAAGCAGAACGGCCGCCGGGTGAACGTCATGCTCTACGGCATCGGCGCCGTGGAAATACCGCTTCCGGCGGCCTACGAGGCAGCCGGCCTGGCGATGGCGCAGTAGCGGAAGCTGCCGGCTCCGGCGGAGTGAGACCGCCGCCGGCATTGTTCCGATCAGCAATTCCAGCCCATAGGCGGCAATGCCGCAGCGCATGAGGAAAAGGACACCCGCTTTGGGGTCCGTTGGAGGGCTGGGGCTGAAGGCTCCCAGGCCCCGGATCACAGAGAATGGGCACAGAGAATGGGTGTCCTCAAAGGTGGGTGTCCTCAAAGGTGTCTTCAAAGGTGCTTTGTCATCTGTTGGATCCTGGACACCAGGCGGTGCAGGTCTTCGAGGGTAGTGGCCTCACTGGTCAGGACCATGCGCAGGTAGCGGCGCCCGCCGAGAACAGCCGTGGACAGGTGAAAATCCCCGTCGGCCAGCAGCCGGTCTCGTATCTGCAGCTGATCTTCATCCGTCCCGGGCATCCGGAAACACAGGATGTTGCTTTGCGGCTCCACCGGGCATTCCCATCCCGGAACACGGCTCAGAAGCAGGTACGCCTGCCGGGTGAGCTCCAGCCTCCCGTCGATATACGCGGCAATGCCGCTCTCGCCGAGAGCGGCCAGGACGACAAACAGTCGGAATCCCAGCGACGCCTTGGTGCATTCCACGGTGCGATGAATGAAATCGAAGCCAGGTTGCGCTTTTTCGTGAAACAGATAGCTGGCGTCCTCGTGAAAAGCATGATCCAGCGCTGCCGCATCCCGCACCAGCAAAGCCGTACAGAGCCCCGGGGTGCAGAGCAGCTTGTGCGCATCCCAGACCAGGGAATCGGCCTGCTCGATCCCCTCCAGGCGCCGGCGGTGCCTCGGGCTGAGCAGGGCCGCGGCTCCATGAGCGCCGTCGACATGCAGCCACAGTCCGTGACGCCGGCAAACGGCGGCAATCTCCGGAAGGGGATCATATATGCCGGTGGCCGTGCTGCAGGCGTTGGCCACCAGGGCAAAAGGCCGCCGGCCGGCCGATAGCGCCCGCTGGATGGTTTCGTCGATTTTCTCCGGCTGCATGCGGCCCGATCCGTCCGTCGGCACTGCAAAGACACCCTCTTCCCCGATTCCCAGGATGCCGGCGGTTCGGGCAATGGAATAATGACAGTCCGCCGAGGCGATCAGCGCCAGGTCGCCGCGACATCCCTGCGCCCACAGTCCCTTGTCGAAACGGCTGCGGGCGGCAACGATCGCCGTCAGGTTGGCCAGCGACCCGCCGTGGGTAAACACCCCACCGGCTCCGCCGGGCCAGCCCGCCTTGGCGCGGAGCCAATCCAGGAGGAACGCCTCGATAGCCGCCGCCGCCGGGCCCATCTCATAGATCGCCATGGGGTTGTTCGTGGCTCCCTCGACCAGCATGGCCAGCGCCGCGGCGGGATGCGGGGCGGCCACCTGATGCGCCATGCTTCCGGGGTGATGCAGCCGCACCGTCAGGTCCAGGTAATCCCGGAGGAACCGATGCAGAGTTCCGTCGGTCAGCCCTCCCTCCTGGAGATGCTTACGCAATCCCAGGGATTCGATGATCCCGGCCATTGGAATCTGGCGAACGACGGGCGGTGCGCCGGTGCACGATTCCTGACGATAGCGCGCCAGCTCCCCGACGGCCTCGCGGAGATTCTCCGCCCAGTCCGCGAACGCGCTCATCGGCATTCGCATTCTCCGCCACAGGTCTTTCCTTTGCGCATCCGGGAGACGATCAGCGCAGCACAGCCCACACCGGTGGATACCGAGATGGCGCCGACGGGACAGTTTCGCTGACAGGCGCCGCACTGCATGCAGCTGGTACGGTCGGCGATCGTCGCCTTGCGACGAACGATCGAGAAAACATTGTGCGGGCAGACCTCCAGGCAGCGGCCCTCTCCGATGCAGAGAGAGGAGTCCAGGGTCAGAGACTCGCCGGCCGATATGTATTTCATACAGTACTCCTGCGATTTAAATGAATGCGGCGGCGATGCGCAAGGCCGATCCAAGTGCGGCCACCACCAGGATGAACGGCAGGGCCCAGCGAACCTCCCGTTGGGTACCGGCCTGATTGGTAAAGGTCGTTGAGCCGGTAAACATCATGCCCAGATAGGAGGCCAGCGCGATGGCGATGAGTGCGGCTCCCGCCATTTCCATGGCGGTCCCGGGCCAGGCGGCCAGGACCGCAACGACGCAGAGGGCTCCGGCGATCGCCCCCTTGACGGCAAAAACGCGGGAAGGAAGCCACGGCAGGAATAACGGTACGAATACTCCTCCGGCCAGGATGGCTGCCAGGAAAGGCGCAAAGTCGACGGCCAGGTGGCGGTTCAGATTTCCATCCTCAAACCATTGGAGAGCGGCCAGGGCCAGCAGGATCCCCAGGGCCTTTTTCAAGTGGCTCTTCAGTTCGTTGGGGACCAGGACCATGCGCTCTTTCCAGCCGAAAGGCACGCGTCGCATCTCCGGTGTGGCTTTCCGGCCGGCCGCCAGGTAAGCCGGCAGATCGCGCGCCAGGACCGGTCCGTAATGAACCGAGAATCCCGTGGCCCGCGCCACCTCATGAGCGGCTACGCCGACGGCCCCGAGCTGCGGCAGGATCAGGCGACGATGCTCCACCACCTGCGCCAGGCCGACGGCCTGCAGGCGGCGGATCAGTTCTTCCGTTCCGAAAGTTCCTTTTCCTGCGGCACACCACACATTGATGCCATGGGTATCCAGAACCAGCAGCCAAAGGTTCCAGCCGGTCAGCTCCCGGCGCACCTGGTCCACGGTCAGTTTGTAATTGGCGGTCACCAGAACCGGTGCCGTCTTATCCGGCTCGCCGATCCGGTACAGGCCGGGGGGAACCGTGTAACGGTTTCGCCGTATGCCCCAGCGCACCCGCCACCCGCCCAGCACATCCTTCCACCCCAGAACGGTCGACAGCGCCGGAAACGGCCCGGTCTGTGCGGGAGGGGAGGCCGACGGACAAGGGGTGCCCGGGCTGCAGCAACAATTATTTTTTTCCATGGGGATTTTCCTTGGTGGAACAGGGCAGGGAAAGGCGCAGACCTCGCATCCGATCGGCCAGCAGACCCACGGAGCGAAGGACGCAGCGTCGGTCCCGATCGTTCATTCCGGCCAGCAGTTCGGCATAGTACCGGTTGCACTCCTCGTTAATACGGTCTACCTTGCCCCGGCCCGCCGGGGTCAGCCGTAGACGAAGCAGCCGGCGATCCGCGGGGTCTTCTGCCCGGACCACCAGGCCGGCCCGTACCAGGCCATCCACCGTACGACTCAGGGTGCTGATGTCCAGATCGAGGACCGCCGACAGATGGGTGAGAGACAGCTCTGTGTTTTCCAGCTCCAGCAGGGCGTGGCACTGGGCCAGGGTCACCCCGCAGCAACGGGTATCGGCTTCCCGCTGGCCCGCAATCTCCCGCTCCAGCACCCGCAGCTGGCTTCGAAACGGGCCGAGAACATGCTTTTCCGTCCGGTTCATCCGCTTTTCCTTTGGCTATGATTGTAGCATACAACTATTGACGAATGCAACCATAAAAAAGTTCCTGCGGAGAACCGGATCCCGGATCTTCCCGTCTCTCTGCGTCATGCTGGGGTTCACAGGAGGAAAGGAGGATCGGGAAGAATGGGGAAGCGGCCTGTCACCGGGGCCTGGCGACTTTTAGCGGGCCGCGGTGATTGGATGGTCCCGCCGGAAGGCCCGCATCTCCTTCGCTTCGGATGCTTCCGCCGGCATCTTTTTGGTATCATCTGTGGGACGGATTATATGGATCAAGTATTACGCGGATGAACTCCTGGGCGCCTTTGGGAAAATTACTGATTCTGGTCGGCGGATTGCTGGTTCTGGCCGGCATCCTGATGCTCAGCGGCATCCGTTTCCCCTCTTTGGGTCGGCTGCCCGGCGACATCGTGGTCCGCCGGGAAAACTTCCGGTTCTACTTTCCGGTTACCACCTGCCTGCTGCTGAGCCTGGTTCTCTCCCTTATTTTTTACCTGTTGCGCGGGTGGAAGAAGTGACCCTGCCGGCTGCCTCCGCCTGAAGACATCCATGTCCACCTATGTGTCTCTTTGGCTCGCTCTCTCCATTTTTGTCGGCATGCACGCCTTCGTTTACCGGCGGATCCAGGGGGGGCTGCGGCTGGCCCCGCGACCGCGCTATTCCCTCCTGGCCTTTCTGGCCCTCGGAGGGCTGCTTTTTCTCGGCGCCATGATCGCCAGGCGCTCCGGAGCCTGGGCGCCCTTTTTCCTGGTTTTTGTGCACTGGCTGGGCTTTTTGGCCATCGGCTGCTCGGGGCTCTTCCTGGAGTTCGTGTTTTCCCTTCTTTTTCCGGAGAAGAGGAGAAGGATCGTATGGCTCGCCCTGATCCTGATCGGTATTGCCATTCCGGCTTCCGTCTTCCTGGGAAGGAGCGATCCGGTTCTGCGCGAAGTCCCGGTGGCCGTCCGGGATCTACCGGATTTCCTGGAGGGATACACCATCGTTCATCTTTCCGATTTGCACCTGGGCCACTCCATGCCGGCGGCCCAGCTGCAGCGGATCGTGTCGCAGGTCAACGGGCTCAACTCAAGCCTGGTGGTGATCACCGGCGATGTGTTCGACCGGCAGCTGTGCGAAACGGAAGACTACTGCCGGATTCTGTCGCAGCTCCGCGCGGCGCATGGGGTCTGGGCCGTTTCCGGCAACCATGACGTGTATAACGGAATCGACTATTTTTACCAGGCCATGGCCGGGGCGGGAATCGGGGCTTTGCGCAACCGCCTGGTCGTTCTGGAGAACGGGCTGCAGCTGGTCGGCATGGAGGACGATTACGGCAGCTTCGAAGGGGAACGCCGGAATCCGCGCTCCGCACTGCAGGCGGCGATCCTGCGGCGGGATTCCGGTAAGCCGATCCTCCTGCTGAGCCACCGCCCGACGCGTTTTGCGGATGCCGTGGAGCAAGGCATTCTGCTGCAGCTCTCCGGGCATACCCACGCCGGTCAGATACCGCCCACCGATTTCCTGGTATGGCTGCTTTTCCGATACAGCCACGGGCTGTACCGGGAAGGTAACTCCTATATGCATACCAGCGCCGGAACATCCACCTGGGGGCCGCGGATGCGCCTGTTCACGCCGTCGGAAATCGTTCGTCTGACCCTAACGCGGGAATAGCGCTTCAGTCCCGGGCCAGCCCGGCGTAGATATTGCGCAGCGCGGCGTAAATGGAGCGGTAGGCCTGGTACTGGCGGTTCAGCTTCTTGCTGCTGGCCACATCGGGGGCAATGGAGTGGGCCACGCGCACCACGGCCGCGCAGGCCGAGTCGACCGAGGGCCAGGTTCCGGACCCCACTCCGGCCAGCAGCGCGGCCCCGAAAACGGCTCCCTCCTCGCACTCCACCACTTCGACGGTGTGTCCGTAAATATCCGCCTGAATCTGCCTCCACAGCGGCGAGCGGGCTCCGTACCCGCCCAGGCGCACGTGATTGACCGGAACTTCCATTTCCTCAAAGATGCGAAAGCTGTCGCGCAAACTGAAGGCGACCCCTTCCAGAATGGACCGTATCACATGGCTGCGGTTGTGATAGGCGGTCAGCCCCACCAGCGAAGCCCGGGCATAGGGATCGAGGTGTGGGGTGCGCTCTCCCATCAGGTAAGGATTCCAGAACAGCCCGTCGGAACCCGGGGGCGCCTCCGCCGCTTCCGCAAACAGATGGTCGTAGGCTTTGTTTTCTTCTTCCAGCCCGTATTGGAAGCAGTGGCGGAACCAGCGCAGCGACAGGCCGGCTGCCTGGGTTACCCCCATGACGTGCCAGCGGCCGGGGACGGCATGGCAGAAAGTGTGCACTCTTCCCCCCGGGTCCAGGGCCGGACGGTCCGTGGCGGCGAAGACCACGCCGGAGTTGCCGATATTGGCGCTGACCGCACCCGGCAGGACAACGCCCATGCTGACCGCGCCCGCGGCCTGGTCTCCGGCCCCGGCGATGATGGGCGTTCCCTTGACCAGGCCGGTCTGCGCCGCGCCGGCCTCGGAAACCGTGCCGGTAACCTGGGAGGATTCATACAGGCTGGGGAGCAGGTTGGATTCCAGCTCCATCTCCGACAGCATCTCTCCCGACCACCTCCGATTTCCCACATCGAGAAGAAGCGTTCCGCTGGCATCGGATACGTCGGTGGCGTACTGCCCGCTCAGGCAGTAGCGGATGTAGTCCTTGGGGAGAAGGATTTTGTGCACCTGCTTCCACTCCTGGGGTTCGTTTTCCCGGACCCACAGAACTTTAGGCAGGGTGAAGCCGGTGAGGGCCGGGTTGCAGGTCAGCTGGATCAATCGGTCCAGGCCGATCTTTTCGGTAATACCGCGGCACTGCTCATCCGTGCGCTGGTCGCACCAGAGCAAAGCCGGCCGTACCACGGATCCCCGGGCATCCAGCAGGACGCTGCCGTGCATCTGGCCGCTCAGCCCGATGGCGGTAATCTCCTCGGCCGGGACCTTGCGCCTGGCAAGAACTTCGCGTATTCCCTGGGATGCCGCCCGCCACCAGTCTTCCGGGTTCTGCTCGACCCAGCCGCTTTTGAAGGTGGTGAAAGGCGGGTGCTCCACCGTGGCGGAGTCAAGGCTTTTCCCTTGCTCATCAATGATCAGGACGCGTGTGGCGGCGGTGCCTACATCAATTCCCATGTGAGGCATGATACCTGTCTCCTGAAAGCGGGTTTATGCATGATCCGTCCCGTCCTGGGCATCAGGACTGGCGCGCTTCACGAATGATCTCCACGAAGCGCCGCGCGTTTTCGGTGATCTGGGCGGCATTGCCGGCGCGCAGGGCCGCCAGGTCCACCAGGTCCGCTCCGACCCCCAGGGCGCTGGAACCGGCCTTGATGAAGTCGGCCGCGGTTTTCAGGGAAACTCCGCCGGTGGGAATCAAATCGACCTGGGGGAGCGGGGCTTTCAATGCTTTGATGTAACTGGCGCCGCCCACCGCATTGCAGGGAAATACTTTGACCATGTCCGCCCCCGCCTGCCAGGCGGTGATCACCTCCGTCGGGGTCAGGGCTCCGGGGAAAACAGGAATGTCATACCGCCGGCAGAGGGCGATGGTCTCCAGGTTCAGGGACGGGCAGACCAGGTATTGCGCGCCCGCCAGAATACAGATCCGGGCCGTTTCCGGATCCAGGATGGTCCCCGCGCCGACCACCGTATCCTTGCCGATCCGGCGGGTCAGCTCTTCGATGACTTTCACCGCACCGGGCACCGTCATGGTGATCTCCAGCGTGGAAACGCCTCCGTTCTTAATGGCATCCACGACCTGCAGGGCTTCTTCCGCCGAATTGGCCCGGATGACCGGGACGATTCCCACTTCCATAATTTCCCGCAGGATATCCGACTTCTTCCTCATAAAATATTTCTCTCCGAAAAATGGCTGTTTGGGTGATGACTGGCTGAAAGATCTATTTTACCTTGGTTATTTCCGGCAGGTCAGCATTCCGGCCTTCTATTTTAACCGGCTCCAGCCTGGGGACCATAAGGTGAATGATGCCCAGGGCGACCAGGTAGACCGATGCCGCCAGGATGAAATTTGGCACGTAGCTGCCGGTCCACTTCAGGATATGCCCGGTGGCAAAAGAAAGCAGCATGCCCCCGGCCGCTCCGCCCATGCCGCCGATGCCCACCACCGATCCGACTGCGCTGCGCGGGAACATGTCCGAAGCGGTGCTGAAGATGTTGGAGGACCATCCCTGATGAGCGGCGCAGCCCAGGCTGATCAGCAGAATAGCCGTCCAGGCGTCCTGCGTCTGGCTGGCGAAAAAGGAGGGGACCACGCAGAGCGCGCAGATCAGCATGGCGGTTTTGCGGCCGGCATTGATGCTCCACCCGCGGTTGAGCAGCGTGGAGGAAATCCACCCGCCGCCGACCGCACCGAAGGAGGCGATGGTGTAGATCACAATCAGGGGGATGGCGGCCTGGGCCAGGTTCATGTTGTGCTTTTCCTTCAGAAAGCCGGGCAGCCAGAACAGGTAAAACCACCAGATCGGGTCGGTCATGAATTTTCCGATGGTAAAGGCCCAGGTTTCCTTGTAGGGAAGAAGGCGGGCCCAGGGGATAGGAACCACGGGATCCGGCGGATCGCTCTGGATGTGGAGCAGCTCCGCCTTGCCGACGCGCGGGTGGTCTTCCGGGCGGCTGTACATGGCCCACCAGAAGAAAATCCAGATGAAGCCCACCAGGCCGGTAAGAATGAATGCCCAGCGCCATCCCATCGTGGCTACGATCAGGGCCACCGCCGGAGGGGTGACCAGGGCTCCGACATTCGTTCCGGAATTGAAAATCCCGGTGGCCAGGGCCCTTTCTTTTTTAGGAAACCACTCCGCAATGGTCTTGATGCAGGCCGGAAAGTTGCCCGCTTCTCCGAGGCCCAGGGCGAACCGCGCCGCCCCGAAGGACAGAACTCCGCTGGCTGCCGCATGGGCGATGGCCGCCAGGCTCCAGAAGATCACTGCAAAAGAAAATCCCTTTTTAGTCCCCAGCCAGTCGATCACCCGGCCGAAGCCCAGCAGGCCGATGGCATAGGCGGTCTGGAAGGCCAGAACGATGTTGCTGTAGTCCACCTCATCCCACTGGAAGTCCTGCATCAGCATGGGCTTCAGTAACCCGATGACCTGACGGTCGATGTAGTTTACCGTGGTGGCGAAAAAGAGCAGTGCGCAGATCATCCAGCGGTAATTGCCGATTTTTTCATTCATAAATGATTCCCAGGGTAGCTCCGGTTAAAAAATGGAAAAGCCGCTGCCGGGCAGCGGCTTCGTTTGATACATGAGTCTATCTGACTTCTTTCACCCGATGGCTGCTTCGGAAATGAACTCAGCCGGCAAGGATCTCCTGGCGGGCCTCGTCGAAGATCACCCGCTTGCCGGCGTGCAAAGCCTGGATGGTCATGCCGAGGGCCAGCGAGTGCTGGTATCCGGCATTCACGTCCGCTTTGGGAGTTTGGCGGCTGCGAACGCACTCCATCCCGTTGCGCATGTGGGCCAAGGTCATCGAATCCGCGCCGGTATTGGCGCTGGTTTCCATATTGACTCCCGCTTCCAGGCTGATTTCCGCCAGCAAATTGGCCTTCATTCCCATTCATTTCCTCCTTGAAAAAGATGGTTCCCCAATGATGTCTGAATTATACAAGACGTCAGGAAAATTCCGCGGCGCCGCCGGACGGGGAGGTCACATGGATGCCCGGCTCGATTCCGGTTTTCCGGCTGTACGTCCGGGAAATGGTTTCCCGGAAGGCATCGAGGTGCCCCGTTTCCACCAGGTTGACCGTACAGCCGCCGAAGCCGCCGCCGGTCATGCGGCTGCCGTATACCCCTTCCGCGGTGCCGGCAATCTCCACCAGCAAATCCAGCTCCGGGCAGCTGACCTGGTAATCGTCGCGCAGCGAGCGGTGGCTTTCCCCCATCAGCCGGCGGATTTCCCCCAGGTCGCCCCGGCCGAGGGCGTCTACGGCGGACAGGGTTCGGGCATTCTCCCCGACCACATGGCGACAGCGCCGCCGGACCGGTTCGGGCAGCTGGTCCGCCACTTCCAGGAACTGCTTCCACCCGATGTCCCGCAGCATCTTCAGCTCCGGCATACTTTCCTGCAGCTGCCGAACTCCCTGCTCGCATTCCGCGCGGCGCACGTTGTATTCGGAGGAGGAAAGGGCATGCTTGACCCGGGTGTCGCAAACCACCACCTGCACCCCCGGGAGGGCCATGGGAACCAGCCGGACATCCAGCGAGCGGCAATCGATCAGCAGGGCGTTCCCCGGCCTTCCGAAGGCGGCGATGAACTGGTCCATGATTCCGCAGCGGTTGCCGGCATAGCGATGCTCGGCCGCCTGTCCTGCCAGGGCCAGCTGCCTCATGTCCGGCGGCTGGCCGGAAAGGCTCCACAGGGCCAGGCCCACGGAAATTTCCAGCGAGGCGGAGGAAGAAAGGCCGGCTCCGATCGGCACATCCGAAGCCAGCAGCAGGTCGGCACCGGGCAGCTTCAAGCCCCTTTCGAGCAGGACCTGTGCCATGCCTTCGACGTAGTCCCACCATACACCCCGGCAGCCGGATCCGGGATTCTCCAGGTCCAGAAGAACCGTTTCGTTGAAATTCCGGGAGTGAACCCGGATCTTCCGGTCCTGGCGCGGTGCGGCGGCTACCACGGTCCGGCGGTCGATGGCCATGGGGAGCACGAAGCCGTCGTTATAGTCGGTGTGCTCCCCGATCAGATTGACCCGGCCGGGTGCGGCAAAAAGGCGGGGGGCCTCTTTGCTGAAATGCGGCCATTCCTGCAGAACTTCACTCCGGGCGGCCACGGCGCAACCCCAGGATCGTGAAAATCAGGCCGAAGGCCAGCATGGCCAAACCCCACCAGAGATTGATGTTGATTTGCAGGGAGCGCTGGTACACTTCCTGCTGACCGGCGGTAGCCAGCCCGTAGCCGCTCAGGAGCAGGCCCAGGCATAAAAACATGAGCCCGATGGGCAGTCGAATATCCATTTTCATAAGGCGGCGATTTTCCTCTAGAAGAAGATAAAGTTGAGAATCAGGGCAACCAGCAGGACCACAACCCCCAGGAAAGCCGGACGCTGCCACCAGGCTTCCTCGGTTTCTCCTGCTTTGGGCGTCAGGGAGTAAACCAGGCCGCGCAGCTCGCTGTCCGGGCGGGGGCGGGTCACCAGGCTGACCAGAATGGAAACCACAAAACAGGTAACCCAGGCGAGGATGGCCGTCCAGAAAGTCTGGGCCAGTTCGCTCGGGTAGGTTTTCCAGAGGCCGAGAAAGCCTCCCTTGATCCCGCTGGCGGCACCGGCTGGCAGAGTCAGCCCGTGGTGCAGGGCCGCGGCCAGGGTGCCGGAGATCAGGCCGGCGAAAGCGCCGTGGCCGGTGGCGCGCTTCCAGAACATGCCGATGGCAAAGGTGGCGAACAGCGGAGCGTTCACGAAGGCGAATACCAGCTGAAGCATGTCCATGATATTGTTGAAGGCCGCCGCCACATAGGCCGCCGCCAGGCTCAACAAAATACCCACGACGGTGGTCACCCGGCCCATCCATAGGAGGTGGTCATCGGAAGCCTTCCGGTGAATGTAGCTCTGGTAAATGTCGTAGGTCCAGACGGTGTTGAAAGCGGTGACATTTCCGGCCATGCCCGACATGAAGGAGGCCAGCAGGGCGGTGAGTCCCAGGCCCAGAAGTCCTGCGGGGAAGAAATGAACCAGCATCATCGGGGTGGCCAGGTCGTAGTCCAGGAGGACCTTGCCGCGGCTGTCCCGGACAATTTCTCCGGTGGTTTCGTCGCGCTTGGGAGGGATGATCCCGCGGCCCAGAGCGGCTTCCCCCGCCGCTGCCGATTGGGCAGGCGCGGCGGCAGTGACTTGGGCCGGGCTCGATCCGGCGGTGGCGGAAGCCTGGCTGGAGGCCCAGCTGCCGGCGGCCAGGGCGATCATGCCGGGAAGAATCACCAGGATCGGCATGAACATTTTGGGAATGGCGCCGATCAGCGGCGTGCGGCGCGCCGCCGACATGGAGTGGGCGGCCATGGCCCGCTGCACCACCAGAAAGTCGGTGCACCAGTAGCCGAAGGAAAGGACGAACCCCAGTCCCATAACCAGGCCGAACCATTCGACTCCGATCGGGTTGCGGGAGGGGTGGTCCATGAAAGCCCACGATTGTGTGTAGGCAGTCTGCGCGAAGCCGTTTTCCGCAGCCAGAGACATCAGCCGGGTTTTCAGTCCTTCCCATCCGCCGACGTCGTACAGGCCCAGAATGACCAGGGGTGCCATGCCGAACACGATCAGGAAGAACTGCAGCACCTCGTTGTAGATGGCGCTGGTCAGTCCCCCGAAAAAGATGTAAACCAGGACGATAAAGGCGGCGACCACCATGCTCATGTGGAAATTCCACCCCAGCAGAAGCCGGAAAAGCTTGCCCATGGCATACATGGAGATGCCCGAAGAAAAGATAGTCATAAAGGCGAAGGAAACGGCGTTCAGTCCGCGGGTCTTCTCATCGAAGCGCAGCTTCAGGTATTCCGGGACGCTGCGGGCCCGGGAGCCATAATAGAAAGGCATCATGAACAGCCCGACGAAGACCATGGCCGGAATAGCGCCCACCCAGTAAAAGTGGCTGGTCAGGATTCCGTATTTGGCACCGGAGGCGCCCATGCCGATGACCTCCTGGGCGCCGAGGTTGGCGGACACAAAGGCCAGGCCGGCTACCCAGGCCGGTATGGATCGGCCGGAAAGGAAGAAGTCTTCGCTGGTCCGGGTAAATCGCTTCAAGGCTATGCCGATGCCCAGAACAAACAGAAAGTAGACGATCATGATCAAGTAGTCGATCCAAACAAGACTGGCTGCCGCGGTCATAACACCTCGTTTTCTTTAAAAAAGTGCTTCCTTTCGTTTCTCCCCCCCCCGGAAAAACCAATGCAAGCTTTTATCACGGGAAAAAGGCCCTGTCAATCCTGCGGCAACGGCAGAACAAAATCAAAATGCAGGTCGGCTGTCAACGCGCGTTCGGGTGGGAGGTGTGAAGGGCAATGATTTTGCGGGCCCAGTACAAAGTGCCCAGCAAACAGCACACGGCTCCGATCCGTATAGTCCCTGGCGCTCCGATCTGCTCCGCCAGGGAGCCGGCCACCAGGCTGCCGAAGGGCGTCGAGATGGTAAACGACATGGTGTAATAGCTCATGACCCTGCCGCGCATGCCGTCGTCCACAATCATCTGCAGGCTGGTGTTGCCGGCGGCCAGATGCGTGATCATCCCGAAGCCGGCCATGGCTGCCAGGGGGAGGGCCAGCCACAGGGTGTGAACGAAGGAGAAGGCGGCCAGGCTGGCGCCAAAAAGAGCCGCGGCGCCGACAATGATCCGGCCGTGGTGTCGGGTATTCCGGAATGACGCCAGCGCGAGGGTTCCGACCAGGGCTCCCAGGCCGATGCCGCTGGCCAGGAAGCCCAGAGTCTGCGGTCCGCCGGAAAAAATGTCACGCGCCAGCACGGGCATCAGGATCCAGAAGGGAACCCCCAACAGGCTGATCCAGCTGATCAGCAGCAACAGGATGCGGATGGCGGGCGTATTTTTAACATAGGAAAACCCTTCCAGGAGCTGTGCCGAAACGCCGGAGACGCTGCCTTGCGGCGGCTTCCGGCGGGGAGGGAGGCGCATGGCCAGCAATGCGGCAATCACCGCCGCAAAGCTGAGGGCATTCAGCAGAAAGCACACCGCCTCACCGTACGCCGCAATCACCACGCCGGCGATGGCCGGCCCGACCAGCCGCGCTCCGTTGAACTGAGAAGAGTTGAGGGCAATCACGTTGCCGAGGTCCTCCTTGTTTTCAGCCATCTCTGCGGCAAACGACTGACGCCCCGGCATGTCGAGGGCGTTGATCAGCCCCTGGAAGAAGCTGAGTCCGACAACATGCCACACGGTGACTGCTCCCGTAAAGGACAGAACGGCCAGGGTGGCAGCCTGGAAGAGAGCCAGCGTCTGGGTGACGACCAGGATCCGGCGCCGGTCGGCGCGGTCCAGCAGAACGCCGGCCAGGGGCATCAGGAAGCCGGGCACCTGGTTGGCGAAAGCGACCACTCCGAGCAGAAAGGCGGAATTTCCCAGGCGGTACACCAGCCAGGCCATGGCCACCTGCTGCATCCAGGATCCCACCAGGGAGACTCCCTGTCCGAAAAAATAAAGGCGGTAATTCCGGTACTTCAATGATCGAAGCAGAGAAAGGGAACGAAAAAAATTTAGGGGAGTCATGGGCTTTTCATCTTCCAATCAGGGAATATACCTCAACAGGGAAGTCTTCGATAAATATCACCATTATGGTAGTATTTAGCGGCGGTTCGACGGGGACCATTTTTCAAAAAATCATATGCGGTAGGGCGGATGTCAGGCAGGAGCGCGCAGCGGGGGATCATTTTCGATATCCGGCGCTATTCGGTGCAGGATGGGCCCGGGATTCGGACCACGGTTTTTTTCAAGGGGTGTCCGTTGCGCTGTGTCTGGTGCCATAACCCGGAAAGCCAGGAATTTAAGCCGGTGCGGATCCGTCGGAAGCTCCGCCTGGGGTCTGACGATTTTGCCGCAGAGGAGTGGTGCGGCCGCGAGGTGACCGTGCCGCAGGTGCTTTCGGAGGCCGAGCGCGACTGGCCTTTTTACGAAGAGTCGGGTGGCGGGATCACCTTTTCCGGGGGCGAGCCCTTTGCCCAGCCGGAATTCCTGGCCACTCTTCTGGACGAATGCCGGCGCCGCGGCTGGCACACCTGCGTGGATACCTGCGGCCATGCCGAAGGGGAATGGGTGCGGAAGCTGGCGCCGGGAATCGATCTGTTCCTGTACGATCTGAAGCTGATCGATCCGGAACTCCACCGGCGGTTCACGGGGGCGGAAAATGACCGGATTCTGGAAAATCTTGCGATCCTGGCGGGAGGCGGCCATTCACTGGTGATCCGCTTTCCGTTGATTCCGGGGTATACCGATAGCCCGGCCAACCTCGAGGGGGTGGCCCGGTTCGTGGCCCGGCTGCCCGGCCGGCCGGCCATTCACCTTCTTCCCTATCACCGCATCTTTGAGGACAAGTGCCGCCGCTTTGCAAGGGAAAACCGGCTGGGCGACACCGAGCCGCCGCAGCCCGAAGCCATCCAGGCGGCAGCAAATCACTTCATCCGTTACGGATTAACCGTCCAGATTGGAGGCTGAGAGGCCATGAACGAGCGTATCACCCAACTGCGGAAAGCAAGCATGGAAGCCGTCCACCGCATTCATGCCGAGCGTGCCCTGCTGCTGACCGAGTATTACCGGGCGCATCCGGCGGAATCCCTATCCGTCCCGGTGCGGCGGGCCATGGCCTTCCGGCACATTCTTGCCCACAAAAAAATATGGATTCAGGAGGGGGAGTGGATTGTCGGCGAGCGCGGCCCGGAGCCCAAGGCGACTCCCACCTACCCGGAGATCTGCCTGCACAGCCTGGACGATCTGGAAACCCTGCACTCCCGCCCGAAAGTGTCTTTCCAGGTGGAGGAGGACACACGGGCGGCCTATCGGGACGAGGTCATTCCCTTCTGGAAGGGGAGGAGCCTGCGGGAGCGCCTTTTTGAGGCCATGACCCCCGAGTGGACGGCCGCTTATGAAGCGGGAATCTTTACCGAATTTCAGGAGCAGCGGGCCCCCGGCCACACCGTGCTCGGCGACAAGATCTATCGTCTGGGGATGAGGGATCTGATCGGACAGGCCGAAGAGAGGCTGGCCGGGCTGGATTATGTGGCGGACCCCGAGGCGGTCGACAAGGCCGAAGAGCTTCGCGCCATGGTCCTCGCCGCCGAAGCCCTGATCCTTTTTGCCGGGCGGCACGCCGACGCGCTGGAAGCGCTGGCCCGGGAAGAGAAGGATCCGCGGCGGCAGGAGGAGCTCGGCCGGATGGCGGAGGTGTGCCGCCGCGTTCCGGCCCAGGCCCCCCGTACCTTTCATGAGGCGCTGCAGTATTACTGGTTTGTGCACCTTGGGGTGATCACCGAGCTCAATCCCTGGGATTCCTTCAACCCCGGCCGGCTCGACCAGCACCTTTTCCCTTTCTATCAAAAGGAAACGGAAGCCGGCACCCTTACCCGGGAGCATGCCAAGGAGCTGCTGATGGCGTTCTGGGTGAAGTTCAACAACCATCCGGCTCCCCCCAAAGTGGGAGTGACCGCCCAGGAGAGCGGCACCTACACCGATTTTGCGCTAATCAACGTGGGCGGCGTGCGGGCGGACGGCTCCGATGCCGTCAACGAGGTTTCCTATCTGCTGCTGGAAGTGATCGAAGAGATGCGCCTGCTGCAGCCCAGCTCCATGGTGCAGGTCAGCAAAAAAAATCCGGACCGGCTTCTGCGCCGCGCCCTGGAAATCATCCGGACCGGCTTCGGGCAGCCGTCGCTTTTCAATACCGACGCCATGGTGGAGGAGATGCTGCGGCAGGGCAAGGCCATTGAGGACGCCCGCCGGGGAGGCGCTTCGGGCTGCGTCGAGGTGGGCGCCTTCGGCACGGAGGCCTACATCCTCACCGGGTATTTCAACATTCCCAAGGTGCTGGAGGTCACTTTGAACAACGGGCGGGACCCCCGCACCGGACGGCAGATCGGGCTTTCGACCGGCGACCCCGGCTCCTTCCGGGATTTCGAGACGCTGCTGGAGGCCTTTGAAAAGCAGCTCCGGCACTTTGTCGACATCAAAGTCCGGGGCAATAATGTCATCGCCCGGCTTTACGCCAAATACCTGCCGGTTCCTTTTCTCTCGCTGCTCATCGACGACTGCATCGCCAACGGCCGCGATTACCACGCCGGCGGAGCGCGCTACAACACGACCTATATCCAGGGAGTGGGCCTGGGCTCCATCACCGATTCGCTGGCCTCGCTGCAGTATCATGTTTTCGACCGGCGGACCCTGGACCTCCCGTCCTTCGTGGAGCTGCTCCGGTCCGATTTTTCCGGGCAGGAGGCCTTCCGCGCGGAGCTGCTGCACCGCACCCCCAAGTACGGCAATGACGACGATTATGCCGACCGGCTGGCCTGCCGGGTCTTCGAAATGTACTATCGGGCGGTCAACGGCCGGCCGAGCAGCCGCGGAGGAGTGCATCGCGTCAATCTGCTGCCCACCACCTGCCATATCTATTTCGGAAGCGTAACCGGTGCCTCCCCGGACGGGCGCCTGGCCGGAGAACCGCTTTCCGAGGGCATTTCCCCGGTTCAGGGAGCCGACACCAAAGGCCCGACGGCGGTGCTGCGCTCGGCGGCCAAGATCGATCACGTCCGCACCGGAGGGACGCTGCTCAACCAGAAGTTCACCCCGCAATTCCTGGCGGATGAGGAAGGAATAACCAAGGTTCTGCACCTGGTGCGCAGCTATTTCCGGCTGGACGGGCATCACATCCAGTTCAACGTGGTTGGCGCCGAAACGCTGCGCGAGGCGCAGCGGCATCCGGAGAAGTTTCGCGACCTGATTGTCCGGGTCGCCGGCTATTCCGACTACTTCAACGACCTGGGGGAATCCCTGCAGAACGAGATCATCCGCCGCACCGAGCACCTCGGCTATTAAGGGCCGAGCTCGGTGTAGCCTGCCGGACCGGGCGTATAAAAGGTGGCCGGATCCGCTTCTTTCCAAGGGAGGTTTTGCCTGAGCTTCTCCGTCAGGTCCGGATTGGCCAGGAAGGGCCGACCGAATGCCACCAGATCGCCCAGGCCGTTTGCCAGGTCCTGCTCCGCCCGCGGCCGGTCATAGCTCCCGGAGAGAATATAAGTGCCCCGGAAGTTTTCCCGGATTCTCTTTTTGACTTCGGCGCTGACCGGGGGAGCCCCCATGCCGCTGTGGTCGACGACGTGGATATAAACCAGGCCCGTTTCCGAAAGGATCCGGCTCAGTTCTGCGTAGAAGTCATCGATGCCCTCGAACGGGCCCATGTTGTTGAAAACGCCGTAAGGGGAGACCCGAATGCCCACCCGGCGTCCGCCGATCCGGTCGCAAACCGCCCGGGCCACCTCCAGGACGAAGCGCATGCGCCCCTCGGCCGTTGCCCCGTACCGGTCGGAGCGGCGGTTGGCGGCCGGATTCAGAAACTGCTCCAGGAGATAGCCGTTGGCGGCGTGCAGCTCAATGCCGTCAAACCCCGCGCGTACCGCTCTTTCGGCGCCGTCGGCAAACTCGCCGATGGTGCGGGCGATGTCCTCCGCGGACATTTCCTCAGGAACCGGATGATCCTGCATTCCTTCGGAATCGGTGTAGATCTGCCCGGAAGGCCGGATCGCCGACGGGGCCAGTACCCGGGCTCCCGGCGGCAGGTTGGCCGGATGACCGATCCGTCCGGTGTGCATCATCTGCAGAAAGATACGACCCCCTTCGGCATGAACGGCAGCCGTAACCCGGCTCCAGCCCAGTTCCTGCGCGTCGCTGAAAATCCCGGGGATGCGTGCGTAGCCCAGCCCTTCGGGGGAGGGGGAAGTTCCTTCCGTGATGATCAGTCCCGCGGAAGCCCTCTGCCGGTAATAAAGGGCGAGGAGGTCGTTGGGAATATTGTTCGTGGCCCGGCAACGGGTCATCGGGCTCATGACCACGCGGTTTGTCAGGGCAACATTTCCAAGCGTATAGGGTTCAAAAAGTGTCATGTTGGCGGTTCTCTCGGTTGTTTTTTTCATGCATTCCAGTATAATTCGGTACTTAAATACCTTTCCTGGGGCCTGCGGCCTTCGAAAGGATCCATCTTAAAGAGTAACATCGGGATTTCGGCAAGCAACTTTCTGCCGCTTTTTCCCGGGTGGATCCGTAAGTTTTTACTTAAAGAAGGACAATCTTCGGATGAACGCGAGCAGGCTGGTTTTCCTGCCAGTCGTCCGGCGATGCCGTGCCGATGGCCAGCAGCAGCCCGGAAGGGCTCATCAGCCGGATGGCGGAGGGTTCGTTCGCGGAAGCGGGAGGGGTAGGGAAAAAGATGTCCTGGAAAGACTCGGAAGGAAGCGTCTGGCCGAATTTGAGTTTGGCAATGCTTTCCTCACGAACCACGATCCGCGGGAAGTCGGGGAGAAGGTCTTGGAGGGGCCGGATGAAAGGCTCGACCTCCTCCCGGCGTGGAGAAGCCAGCAGTGCCTTTCCGTCCACGGCCGCGGAGAGCGGGAATTCGCCGGCGGCCAGCCGGCGAAGTTCGAGCAGGTGAGCGCCGCAGCCCATCGATGCTCCCAGGTCATCGGCAATGGATCGGATATAGGTGCCCGGGCTGCAGTGAATACGCAGGCGGCATTCCCGGCTTCCGCAGTCCAGGAGCCGAACGGAGGAGACGGTGACCTCACGCGCGCGCCCCTCCTTCTCTATCCCTTGGCGGGCATAGACATACAGCGGGACTCCGTCAACCTTGCGGGCGGAAAAGCGGGGCGGCATCTGGTGCCAGGTGGTCTGGATTTTTTCCAGCCAGGGCCGCAGGAGGTCTTCGCTCAACGCCGGCGGCTCGGATTCAAAAACAACCTTTCCGGTAAAATCGCCGGTATCGGTTGCCGATCCGAAAAGGATGCGGGCCTCGTAGATTTTTTCTCCCCGGCCCAGAAACTGCGAAAGCCGGGTGGCTTTACCCAGGCAAAGTGGCAAAACCCCGGTGGCAAAAGGATCCAGGGTGCCGAGGTGGCCTATTTTGGTGCCCCGGAAGATGCGCCGGGCCGCCAGAACCAGGTCATGGGAGGTGGGCCCGGGCGGCTTGTCGATAACCAGAATTCCGTCGGTCTCTACCTTGTCCGGCATGGAAAAAATCCCTTTGCGGTCCTTCGAACGCAGAGCGCTCAGGCGGAACCGCTCAGGAAACGGCGCAGGGCTTCCAGAACCTCGGGAATTCCGGCTTCCAGCCTCTGGTGGATGGTGAATCCGGCCGCATTGCGATGTCCTCCGCCGGAGAAGCCCTGGGCTATGGATGACACGTCCAGCAAGCCCTTGGAGCGGAGGCTGACGCGAAAGCGGGATGGGTCTCCGTCCTCCTTGAAAAAGGCGGCCAGTTCCACGGAGTGAATGCTCATCAGGTGCTGGATAATGCCCTCAGTGTCCTCCGGCAGGGCGCCTGCCGATTCCATGGCCTGCCGGTTCATCACCACCCAGGCCATCCGCCCCTGAGCTTCCAGCTGAAGCGTGGAAAGCACCTTTCCCATCAGCAATACCTTGCTGGGCGGATTGGCGTGGAAGACCATTTCCGCAATTTCGCCGGGGTTGGCTCCGTAGTCCACCAGCCGGGCGGCATCGTGCAGTTCCCGGGCGTTGGTGTTGTTGAACTGGAAGCTGCCGGTGTCGGTGAGCAGAGCGGCATACAGATTCGTGGCAATGTCGGCGCAGATCGGAACTTCCAGTGCCTCCAGAAGACGGAGCACCATCTGGCCGGTGGCTCCAAAGCTGGGTTCGATCCAGTTGATCCGGCCTTCGGGCCGGCAGCTCAGGTGGTGGTCAATAACGATATGGGGGCAGGGACTCAAACCTTCCAGTCCGGCCCTTTCCGGGCGGGAGCACTCCAGGAGGATCAGGGCATCGTATGGGCGGGAAGACTTTCCCGGGGGGTGAATCAGCGGTACGCCGGGAAGGCCGCGATAGGCAAATGGCACCGGGTCCACGCCCAGGGCATCCGCTTCTTTGCCAAGAGCCTGCAGCCCGAGAGTCATAGCCAGAAGGCAGCCGATGGAATCGCCGTCCGGATGAAGGTGGGAGGCCAGGGCGAACCGCTGGTTCTTGCGGATAAAGCCGGCAATGTCGTCGATGGGATTCATTCCTTGTTCCGGTGCAAAAGGTCTTTCAGTATAAAATGGCTGTTATTCCCACTTTGCCAAGTACGTAAAAGAGCCACAGCACGGTAATGATGGTGATTGCTTTGGCCAGGCTGGTCCGCTCGGAAGCAGCTAACGAAAGCCCCAGCCCCAGCATATAAATCCGCCAGAAGGAGAAAATGTCGAAGGAGTTCAGAAAGCTGTGGAGTACGGGGGATCCTTTCTCGTCGGCCAGGATTCCCAGGTGGCTGATGATGTTGCTCAGGGGGTCCAGCGGGTTCAAATCCGAGGGATCCTTGGCATACAGGAAGAGGACGGCCAGAGACGCCGCCAGCAGCGTAGGGGGGAAGGTGCTCCAGCAGTAGGCAGCCAGAGCGTTGCGGTAGGTCAGCTGGCATCCGGAGAGCAGAAAGGCGCCGAGCACGACCCCTACAACGGCCAGGGTTACCAGCGTGCCGAAGGTCAGAATCCAGGGGACCTGGCTGAACTTGGTCCAGGCAGTTTCCGGCTGGGAAAGAATCCGCTGCTGAATGGTTTTCACCTCCTGGCCGGATACGAACCGGACGGCCTGCTCTGCCTGGGCCTTGGCGCGAATTTCGCGCGGGACGCGTTCCACCTGCAGGACGAGCGGTATGGAAACCAGGATCAGGCTGAGCAGCAGGGGGAAAACCCAGGTGGGGTGCCGGGCAATGCCCTGCAGCGTTTCCCGGGGGTCGAAGCAGATCCCCAGCAGACGCTGGAATGCGTTCTGGCGCGGAGCGGATTCGGCGATTTCTTCCTCGATTTCAGGATCCATGTGAGGTCTCCTTTTCAGTGGATTCTTCTTGCGAAGCGGTATCGGCATCGGCGGATTCAGCGGCCGGCTGCCCGGCCTGCTGGTGGATCTGGTCAAACAGTCCTTCCAGGCGGACCTGTGTCTCCCAGCGGTTGTCGAACCGGAAGCGGAGCTCGGGAACAAAGCGGAGCTGCAGGTTCTGACGCAGCTCATGGCGCATGAACCCGGCGGCCTGCTGCAGGGCTTCCGCGGATTGCTGCTGCTGGCTTTCGTCGCCGAGGACGCTGAAGTAGACCGTGGCCAGGTGCAGATCGGCGGTAAGTTCCACCCGGGTTACGGTCACGAAGCCGATCCGCGGGTCACGCAGCTTCCTCTGGATCATGATGCCCAGTTCTTCCTGCAGCTGGCTGGCCAATCGTATGGGTCTTCTACCTTGCGGCATGCGAATCTCTCTTTGGAAATAAATTGTAATGCAAAAAGATAAGAAACGGGGCAAAGATCAATCGATAAAATCGATGGTCGATGAGGTCAGGGAATCCCCGAGGAGATCGGCCGATTTATCGATCAGCTGGTGGGCCAGCTTTTCCAGGAGCTTGTGATCGGGCCCCACGGTGACCGCTCCCAGCGTGGAGCGCTGCCAGAGATCCTGGTGGTTCATTTCGGCAACCGAAAAATGGGTGTCGGCCCGCAGACGGTCCTGCACCTTGCGCAGGATCTGCCGCTTTTCCTTCAGCGAATGGCAGTACGGCAGGAAAATTTCCAGTTCGCAGTAGACGATCGGCATGGAAAACAAGCACCTTTCCGTCCGGCATCCGGAGCTGCGCCTCTTCCGGTTTCTCAGGACTTTTTAACGGGTTCCGCGTTCAGCGATACGGGCAGGATCTTCTCCACCATGAAAGCCTCGATCACGTCGTTCACCTTGATATCGTTGAAGCGCTCCAGGCAAATGCCGCAGTCGTAGCCGCTGCGAACCTCCATGGCGTCCTCCTTGAATCGCTTCAGCGAGCTGATGCGCCCCTTGTGGATGACGATGTGGTCCCGCAGCAGTCGGATCTGGGCGTTGCGGCCGATGGTTCCGTTGATGACGTGACACCCGGCAATGGTGCCCACCTTCGGAATTTTGAAGGTGTCGCGCACCTCGGCGGCTCCCAGGGTCTTTTCCCGGATGGTGGCATCCAGCAGGCCGACCATGGCCTGGCGGATTTCGTTGGAAATATCGTAAATCACGGTATAGAGGCGCACGTCGACATTTTCCCGGTCGGCAATCTCCTGCACTCCTTTTTCCGGGCGGACGCTGAAACCGATCACAATGGCATTGGCGGCGGAGGCCAGCAGGACGTCCCCTTCGGTGATGGCTCCGGCTCCGCTGTGCACCATTCGTATCTTAACCCGTTCGTTGGACAGCTTGAGCAGCGTTTCGGTCAGCACTTCCACCGAACCCTGCACGTCCGCCTTGAGGATGATCGGCAGCTCCTTCTGCTCTTCGGTCTTCAGCAGATCGTACAGGTGGTCCAGCGTCATGCGCGAGGTCTTCTGCTGCATGCGCTCCCGGATCTGCTCCTGCCGGTAGGCACCCACCGTTTTGGCCTTCTCCGAATCCTCCACAACGTTAAAAACGTCGCCGGCCTGAGGCAATGCCTGCAGGCCCAGCACTTCCACGGGTGTGGATGGCCCGGCTTCCTTCAGGTTGCGGCCCCGGTCGTCGAACATGGCGCGCACCCGGCCATAAACGGATCCGGCAATCAGGTAGTCCCCGATCCGCAAGGTGCCGTTTTGCACCAGAATGGTGGCCACCACGCCCCGGCCGCGGTCCAGCTTGGCTTCCAGCACCGCTCCGGAGGCCATCCGCTTGGGATTGGCCTTGAGGTCCTTGAGGTCG
Source organism: uncultured Acidobacteriota bacterium (assembly GCA_903847975.1). Classification (GTDB taxonomy): domain Bacteria; phylum Acidobacteriota; class UBA6911; order CAINFC01; family CAINFC01; genus CAINFC01. Next base: position 33,992 of record CAINFC010000198.1, read on the forward strand.
GCGACCAGCAGGATCATCTCCAGCAGTTCGTTCAGGTGGATTCTCTTTTTCGCCGAAACATTCACCATGACCGTATCTCCGCCCCACTCTTCGGCGGTCAGGCCGTGGTCGGTCAAAGCCTGACGCACGCGGTCGGGCTGCGCTTCGGGCTTGTCGATTTTGTTGATGGCCACGATGATGGGCACCTTGGCGTCCCTGGCGTGGTGAATGGCTTCCACCGTCTGCGGCTTGACGCCGTCATCGGCGGCGACCACCAGGACGACGATGTCGGTGACCTGGGCTCCGCGGGCGCGCATCATGGTAAAGGCTTCATGGCCCGGGGTGTCCAGGAAAACGATCTGCCGGCGGTTGATCTCCACATGGTAGGCCCCGATGTGCTGGGTGATCCCTCCGGCTTCCTGCTCCGTGACCCGGGTTTCGCGGATGGCATCCAGCAGGGAGGTTTTCCCGTGGTCGACATGTCCCATGATGGTGACCACCGGCGACCGGGGAAGCAGATCCCCGGGCGATTCGGCGGCATCTTCCAGGGAAGTGACTTCGGCTTCATAGCTGCGAAATTCCGGCTGAAAGCCATATTCTTCGCAAATCTGGGTGATGATGGTGGAATCAAGTCTCTTGTTAATGGTGGTCAAAACTCCTTTTTTAAACAGGCTGGCGAGAATATCTTTCGCCTTGACCTCGATCTTGTCCGAGAGCTCCTTGATGGACAGCCCTTCCGTCAGCTGAATCCCGCGCAGGGCGGGGGGAGCTGCCGTTCTGCGGCTTTCTTCCGGCCGCAGGCTCATGTCCCGATGGGCCTCGTGCGGCCGCCCGTGGCCATCCTCCGGGCGCTTTTTGCGCATCGGCTTGACGGCGCCCGGCTTCGGCGGTTTTCGGCCCGGTGCCAGGGTCCCCGTACCGGTCTTGAACAGGCGCGAAGACATATCGGCTTTGCCGCGGGCCACTTCGGCGGTGGTCTTCTTCAGCAGTTTGGGCTGCACCTTGGGCGGAGCGGGCTTGGCGGCCGCTTCGGCGGCCTCCGCCGCCTGGATTTGGGCCTCGGTACGGGAGGCGGCTTCCGGGGCCGGCGCCGCGGCTTCCTCGGTCACCGGGGTCGCACCCTCCGGGGCCGGCGCACCCGTCGCTTCAATCGGGACGACCGTCTCCACGGCAGGTTCCGACGGGGCCGCCTCGAAGGCGGACTCGGCGGGCTCGATCAGGATAACGACCGGTGGAGCTTCCACGAGGACCGGCTCGGGCTCGGGGGGCGCCAGAGGTTCTTCCGCCTTCACCTTGGGAACCCGGCGGGCCTTGGCCACCATGTGGCCTTTCAAGGCCAGGCTGGGGGTTCCCAGTTTTTCCTTCTCGGCTTCCGGGTGGCGGGCCGGCGCTTCGGCCGGCGGGCTGACCGGTTCCGGAGCGGGAGGCGGCTCCTCGGCGGCTTTCACTCTCCTGGGCTTTTTCTTGGCCGCTTCGGCATCGGCGGTTTCTTTCGGTTCCTCTTTGGCGGGGGCCTTCCTGGGACCCATGGCTGCCGCAGGTTTGGCGACCGTTTTCCCCTTGTCCTTGGCGGTTTTATCCGCCTTTTTTTCCGCTTCCGCCATGGTGGCGGTGAGGCGCTTTCGCACACGGTCCGCCAGACTGGTATCGACGAAGCTGGAGGCGGTGATAAACACACCCAGGCGCTTTAATTCGTCCAGCACCTGGTTCGGCTTGACGCCTAACTCTTCCGCCAAATCGCCGATTTTGATTTTATCCATAAATGAGCTTCCTCGCCGAAAATACCGTCTTAATGCTGGTTACCGGGAGAATGTTCGATTCCGAATCACGGAGCGACTGCTTCCTCTGTGGCTTCCCTGTTGCGGGAAAAATCAGTCATTCTCCCCCTCTTTATGATCTTCTCGTTCTTTTGCCTGCGATTCCCCGGCCGCAGATTCCTTGGCGGCAGACTCCTTGCTGTTTTCCATGAAAGGTGCCATCAGATCCTCCACGGCGCGAATAATCCGCTCCCCTGTCTGGCTGTCCACCCCGGGCAGGGCCATCAGCTCTGTCTCTTCCAGCTCGATCAGCTCCCCGATGGTGTGAATTCCCGAGGAGATCAGGTCTTCCACAATCGAGCCCTCCAGGCCCTGCAGCTGGCGAACGGAGGTATTGAGAACGGCAAGGCGACGCATGTCATCTTCCATCTCCTGGCGCTTTTCCTCTTCGCTTTTGATGGAAATATTCCATTCTACCAAATCCGTGGCCAGGTGGACGTTCTGCCCTCCCTTGCCGATGGCCAGGGAGAGCTGGCTGTTGTCGACCACCACTTCCAGACTTTTGCGGTCCTCGTCGATGATGCGCACCCGGGTGGGCCGGGCCGGGCTCAGGGCGTTGGCGGCGAATACGGTAATATCCGAGGACCACTGCACGATATCGATTTTTTCGCCGCGCAGCTCCCGGATAATGGCGTTGATGCGGTTGCCCTTCATGCCGACGCAGGCGCCGACCGGATCGACGTTTTTATCCATGCTGGATACGGCTACTTTGGATCGCTCCCCGGGCTCCCGCACCACCTTTTTGACCAGCACGGTCCCGTCGAAAATTTCCGGAATTTCGGTTTCGAACAGCTTGGTGACGAATTCCGTGTCGGTCCGGGAGACCACCACCTGAGGCCCTTTGGCGGCGCTCTCGTGCACTTTGTGAATGACGCAGCGGATGCGGTCGCCGACCTTGAAGGACTCGTGCCGCGAAATCTTTTTGGCCGGCAGCAGCGCCTCGGTTTTCCCCAGGTCCAGGATCATGTCGTCGCGTTCGAAGCGCTTCAGCACTCCGTTGACCATGGTTCCGACTTTATTGATGAATTCGGCGTAGATGATCTTGCGTTCCGCTTCCCGTACCTTCTGGATAATAATTTGCTTTACGGTCTGGGCGGCGATGCGCCCCAGCTCGGAGGTGTCCATCGGAATTTCGATCTCGTCGTTGACCTCGAAGCTCTCGTCGATTTCCCGGGCCTCCTCCAGGGAAATCTGCAGGTCTTCGTCCTCCACGTCCTCTACGACCGTTTTTACGGAGTAGACTTCCACCAGGCCCGTTTCCCGGCTGAACCTTCCCCGCAGGTCTTCCTGGGTGTTGTAGTACTTTTTGGCGGCCGTGGCCATGGCTTCTTCCAAGGCCTTGACGATGACCTGCGGATTGATATTCTTTTCCTTGCTGATCAGCTCCACCATCTGATAGAGCTGGGCGGAATTCAAGGCTTCTTCTTTCAAATCTCTATCTCCAAATTGGCTTTTTCCACCGCAGAGAGTTCCAGGGTCCAGGACCGGCCACCGGGTTCGGTGATCCGGATTTTCCCATCCCCCGAAGCCTCCAGGCGGCCCCGAAAATTGCGCCGATTTTCAAAGGGGTGCTTCAGTTTGATTGTTGCGGAGCGCCCGCTAAACCGAATGTAGTCGGACTCCTTATATAAACCGCGATCCAGACCGGGAGAGGATACTTCCAGAACATAGCGGTGTTGGATGGGATCCTCGACGTCTAGAAAAGTGCTGACCTGCCGGCTGATCGACTGGCAGTCGTCCAGGTTGACCCCGCCGGGCTTGTCGATGTAAATGCGCAAAACATGGGCTCCGGAGCTGAGCTTGAACTCCATGTGGACAAACTCGTACCCCTCGCTGGTTACCAGCTTCTCGATCCCCTGCGCCAAGGATTCCTTAAGTACTGCCATACGTCCGGTTTCGGCCTCTCAAGCTAATAAAAAAAGTGGGCTTTGGCCCACTTCTGAACCGCTTATTCTACAATATTTGTAATGCCCGGGGCAAGATTAATTTTCCGCCGGCCGGAGGCTGCTCCGGCGGGCCTATCCGAAAAAGGGGAGGTGGAGGGCCACCCAGAGGGAGTAGCGCCAGGCGGTTCCGCTGCGGACTTCGCGGGCCAGGGTGCCGAAGTATAATCCCTTGGCGGCGGTATTGCCCATCATGGCCAGCAGGGCGGCGTTGTAGAGCATCGGGGTTTCCCCGCCGGTGCTTTGCGTCAGGGAGAGGACGAAAGGATCGATATCCACCGATCCGAAAAGAAAGGCCAGAGCCATGAGCCCGGTGTCGCCGTAGCGTTCCCGGATCAGGACGATGGCCACCGACAAAACCACAAAAATGGCGGCGAAAATCAGGGCCGGACGGATCTCGAAAGGGTTGCGCAGGTTTTCCACATTCTGGGATCCTTTGGCGTGCGGAGTGGCCTGGTAATGAAAGGAGAGGAGCAGTCCGATGGCGGCCAGGGAAACCAGCCTCCACCAGAAGAACCGGGCCATGTCCGGATTGAGAAAAAGAAGCAGGGCCAGGATGCGCAGGTACATGACGCTGCTGGCCAGGATCGAGGCCTGCAGCGCGGCCCGGCTGCTTTCCGGGGAGCGCTGGGCGATTCGGCCCATGGCGAAGCTGACCGCGGTGCTGGAAACGATGCCGCCGACCAGCCCGGAGAGGCGCAGCCCCAGATGGGTGCCGTATTTGCGGGTCAGAAAATAACCGGCGAAGCCGACGGCGGAGACCAGGGCGACAATTTTCCAGATGCTTTGGGGGTTGAGCGCAAAGCGCGTGAAATTGCGGTCCGGGAGGACCGGCAAAACGATCAGGGTCACGATCAGGAATTTCAGGACCGCTAGAAACTCCGATTTGTTGAGATGTTCCACCCAGTGTCCGAGCTTGGCCTTTTCGGAAAGCAGCATGGTATTGACTATGCCGAGGGCCAGGGCGACCCAGACATCGGCCATCAGGCAGAGGGCTCCGACCGCGAAGGTCAGCAGGGCGGCCACCTCGCTGGTCCAGCCCACCCTTCCCTCCCGGAGCTTGGCGAGGTAGCCGGCCAGGGAGAGCGCCGCGACGGAGATCATGCCCGCCGGGAGAGCGGCCGTTCCGCCGGCCCGATAAAGCCAGGCGCAGGCGAAGCCGTAGAGGCTGAGAATGGTATAGGTTCGGACGCCGGCGAAAACCCGGCTTTTTTCCTCCAGCCCGGCGCTTTCCCGTTCCAGTCCGACCAGAAATCCCAGGGCCAGCGCGGCTACGAAGCGCAGGGGTTCCCCCCACTCAAAAGCGTTCATGGCCTGCCGTCCTGCATGGGTTCATGGTCTCTTGGTCCGCTGCCGCTTGACTGTTCATCCGTTTTCGCTTATTTTAATGGTACTCGTTTTAACAGCGTTAAAACAAGGTCGCGGGATCGGGGTGGCTTAATCTGAAAATTGTTTATCGGGTAGGGAGGTTTTTCCTCATGCGGAAACGGGTGCTTCTGGTGATTTTGATGTTGGTGGCGGTCCAGACGACCGCATGGGCCGTGGACCTTGTGTCCGCTCATGGTCGTAGCAAGGCGGACGGCAATGGCATTTCGGCGGCCCAGCTCGGCAAGGTGCTCGCGCAGATCGAGAGCACCTTCAGCGGAGAGGCTTCTTCCGCAAAAAACTATATCGGCAGCGATCTCTGCCTGGCCTGCCACGGATCCGCGTTTGCCGGCTGGCGTCAGACCCAGCACGCTTTCGCCCTGATCCGTCCGATGTCGAAGTGGTCCATGGTGGAAACCAAAGGAGTGCTGGCCGATTCCGACAGGAACAAAGTCGACGATTTCCTTCAGGGGCTGGACTTCAATGCGGTCGATTCCGCCTATAATGCTTTCAAGCCCAACGCCCCGGTCCTCGGAGCGAAGGACGGGAAGTACACGATTTCGATCGGGGCCCTGGTCATGCCGGTGGTTTTCGTTCGCCAGTACCGGGAAGCGGATGGATCCTGGATCCAGAGATTCGGCGTGAAAATTCCGGTTACCGATACCGCCAGCAAATACACGGCGGCCAATTATATGGCAGGAATCCGCTACGTCAGCAAATACAACCGGTGGATTCTGGACGGGATTGAGAACTATTACGAAGGAAACAAACCCAAGCTGAGTATCGGCATGACGGTTGCCCAGGTTTCGGCGGTAGCGGAGAACTTTGACCAGCGCTGCGCGGGGTGCCATATCACCGGCATCAAAACCATGGCTAAAACAGACAAGGGGGAATGGACCATTAAGCCTTATTCCGCCTTCGTCTATGTCGACGACGATCCCAACGTCCTCGATTACGACGGCGACGGGAATATGGACCTGACCGGGATCGGGTGTGAAAGCTGCCACGGCCCGGGATCGCTGCATGTCATGAACCCCAAGGGCGGAGCCGGCATTTTCAATCCGGCCAAGGCGGATGCCGCCGCTTCCACGGAGATCTGCGGGCAGTGCCACTCCCGCTTCAAGTCGGTTCCCAACAAGACTTTCAGCTGGGCTTACAACGATGCTTCCATGACCCAGTGGATTCCGGCCAATGGGGAAGCCCTCAGCAAATACTACGTAGACAACGGGTCGTATTACCCGGACGGCAGGAACGGCAAGTCCACCCACATGCAGTACAACCAGTACGTTACCTCGGCACACTACACCAACACGGTGCACAAAGTACCCTGCTCGGAATGCCACGAGATGCACCGGGACACCAAGACCGTAGCGCAGATTGTGACCAGCTACGTCCAGGGAACCACCACCATTCCGACTTCGGTGAGCAACAATACCATTTGCCTCGGCTGCCACGTGCCTTACGGCCCCTTTGCCGGAATCACCAAGGCGGAGGTCGCCAATTACAACGCCAACGCCGTCAAGATCGGCACTGTCCTTTCCGCTCACACCCATCACCCTGCCGCTCCGGACCGCTTCATGGAGCTCAGCCGCTGTACCAGCTGCCACATGCCCCGGATCGGAGTGGCCCCGGGCGGAAGCGAGCTGCAGGTAACCGCCCACACCTTCGAGGCCATTTCTCCGCAGAAGACGCTGGCCCTGAAGGATAAAGCGGATGGTATGCCCAACAGCTGCGCCATATACTGCCACAGCGAGAAGGTGAACATTTTCGGCCTGGGTCTCTCGCCCAATCCGCTCAAATTCAACTCCGCGTACGACCTGGACAACGCGGCCATTCTGCAGATGTATTACGGGCCGAGCGGCAAGTGGTGGAAGGTGGATGTCAAACCGTAGTCTGGCCGGAATATCTTTTTTAATGGCTTTGCAGAAAGTCGGGAACCCCAAAGGGGTTCCGAATCACAGCCCGGGGTTGCGCCGCATAGGCGCTACCCCGGGTGGACGGATTTTTCACAAGCAGCCCTGTAAGGGCTGCGCAAACACCTGGTATTGCTGGATTCTGCGCAACCCCTACAGGGTTGTCCCCTCCGAACATTCCTACGCGGGGTAGGCGAGAGGCGCGCCAAACCCGGGCCGTGATCCGAAGCCCTTCCAGGGCTTTTCCCAACGGAAATCCGAAGATGTGCGATTTTGTGCCGGGCTATCTTTATTGATGACCCGGCAAATAGTTTCTAACCATCCTTTGTCCGGGTCAAGCCAAGGGCCAAAGAGCCGGTTGCATTACCGGGCGGAGCGTTGCGAAGCCTGCAGGCCTTCCGCCCGCTCTGTAAATACAAATTCCTTCTACTTATCCTCATTGCCCTTCCGGGGCTTTTTCTTCTCCTTGGCGGGAGGGGCCGCCGGCTTCGGAGCAGGCTCTTCCGGCTTTTCGGTGATCTTGATCTGGCCGGCTTTCTCCATGGCCTGGAAGTAGGAAAGCAGGTCATCAACGGCAATCGGCTCGAATTCGCCGGATAGAAAATCCCTGATTTCCAGGATGCTCTTTTTGCGCTTCATCAGCTCGGAAAGCTCGGATTGCATGTGGGAAGGAACCAGCCTGCGGGCGGCGGCCAGCTCCGGGTTACCTTCGCCGCGCATTCCCCGCATTCCGCCGAACTCGCCCTGTCCGCCGACGCGCTCCGGAATTTTCCGCGCCGCCGCTTTTTCCGCATCGCTTGGGACGGGCTCGATGACGGCGATATGCATCCGATCGGCCTGCAGCTGATAAAAAGCGCGCACTTCGTTTTTCAGGGCCTCTCCCCTCTGGCCAACCAGGGCAGCCAGAGGAGCCAGCTTTTTCTGCGCTTCCTCCGGCTGATTAAAAAGCACCGCGGAAGAGAGCACCACCGCTTTTTCGACTTCCGTCTGATGGCGGACCGCGTTGAGCGCCTCCTTGAAGGAATGGGACAGCCCGGCCGGATCGGAGGTGTCGGCCAGGTAGCCCAGCCCTTTGCGTTCCGCCTCGCCCATCCTCTCCGTGGCGCGGGCCATGGATTCCGCCGCCAGGCGGGAGGCGATCGGGTCGTCGGCCGCCGCCAGGGTCTGAAGCACGCTCAGGGCGACCACCGCGGCGCGCTTCAGCTGCGTGGAGTCCAGTACGTTGGGCAGATCGTGGGAGGAGTGATAGTAGAGATCCCGCCAGGTAATGAACATCAGCGCCGGAATGCCCTGGCTGAGGAACATGGCGTGATCGCTGGCGCCGTAGTATTTTTCGACTTTGATGTAAAAGGGATCCCGGCTGCCGTTCGGCGAGACCACCGGCAGGGTGAACCCGTAGCTGTTGCTGCGGTAGCGGACTCTTTCCCGGTTGAGCTCGGCGATCAGCTCCAGGAAATGTTGGCCCAGGTCGTTCAGGTAGGTGGGGGTGGTGTCCGGCGTGCGGTGCATCATCCAGAAGGCGCCATTGGCAGCCAGGCGAAGCCCTTCCATGTCGAAATTCAAATCGGCAATCAGCCGCTTTTTGATCTCCTCGTTTTTGTTGAGCCAGGCCAGGGTGCCGGATATTTCCGGAACCCAGATGAAATGGATATCCCGCCGGGGCTTCGGCAGCTTGCCCTCGGCGACCAGGCGCAGCAGGGTGCGTCCCACTTCCAGGGTCAGCGCACAGCCGGAGGCATCATCGTTGGCGCCCTGTTTGAGATAGCCTTCGAACAGGTGGCCGGAGACGGCGATGGCCTGCGTGGAGCTGCCGTCGCCGGGGATGACGGCGTGAACCAGCTCCAGCTCCCCGGGTGCGGAGGCCGATTGAATGATCGAGCGCAGGCGGATTTTTTCGCCGCCGGCCAGCCGGGCGGCCAGCTGGCGGCCCATCTGCGGAGAAATGGACCAGCCGAAGGCCGGCTTTTTATCTTTGGGAGCCATGGGGCTGACGCTCTGAAATCCGACCTGGGTGCTGTCTTCTTCCGGGTGGATGGGATTGAAGCTGAGGATGCCCACCGCCCCGCGCTCATTGGCGGCCTGCCGCTGCAGGGCGAAGGTCGAGGCGGAGCCCAGCACGATTTTTCCGGCCACATCCTTCCCCTGGTAATCCTCTGCCCGGCCTCCAAAACCGACATCGATGAGCTCCGCGGTTGTTTCCCCGCTGGGGCTGCCGGAAGCCAGAAATGCGGCGATATCATAGATGTCGCACAGCTTTTCCGGGCGGGGGCCTTCGATCCAAAGCTCTCCCCGGACGGGATACCAGGTGCTGCGGCTGTCAGGAAGCGACACGATCTCAACGTTCTGGAAGCCGAATTCCCTGGCGTAGCGGGCGATGGTGGCGCTTTCCCGGAAGTTGCCCTCGAACTCCGACTTGGGGCGGATGCGCACATAGGGGACCATCTCCTGCACATACTGCAGGGCCCTCTCTCCGGAGGCTTCATTGATGACGCTATAGAGCTGATCCCAGGGCAGAATCGAGCGGTCTTCCTTCTCCTGCGCGGGCAGCGGTGAAAAGGTGAGGAAAAGGGCGAAAAGAAACCGACCGACCCCAAAACGCTTCCAACCATCCATAATAATCTCCCATGAAAAAACGGCAATCAAAAACGGGTGGCGGCCCGCCTTCCACCCGGGCGGTGAATCGTAGATCGTCCTCCTGCGGCTCTCTGACGGCTTCCTTCCCGTCCGCAGGAGGAAGCCGATCCCTCCAGGGACCGCTAATGGTATCAACAAACTCCTGCCGTGGGAAGTAGGCCCACCGCCGCAAGGCAACTTAAACATTCCCTGGAAGGAGAGCTTGTGAGGAAGGAGGTAAGCATTGGGTCTTTTTTTCCAGCTTGGAATTCAGCAGGGTGCTCGAATTTTTTAAATCCCTGGATTTCCGCCGTCAGGCGGTTGTCGGCGGTAGTTGACGGGAAGCAGTTAATAGCAAGATGTCTTTATGGCTTTTGGGAATTTTGCACCTTCGTATTTATTAATTGAACACGAACCTGCGCCAGCATGACGCCGAGGTTTCTGGCATCCTGGCTGTGGGATTGGCGCATCGGATTCCAGGTGTTGGTCTCCAACCGTAATTCGGATACCCCGTTTTCTGAAACATCCGGACGCGGTGCCAGGTGAAAACGATAGGCGGTCATATCGTTGGCTGCCTGAAATTGCCCGATGCGCGCCTGATCGAAATAAACGGTAACCGCGGCAGGGGGTGCGCCGGCCGGGCGGCCTCCTGCCAACAGCAAACTCAGTTCTGCCTCTTTTCCGGCAACCATTGCCGGAATTCGAATCCGACAGAGATCTTTGGTCCAGCGATAGGAAAGTCCTCCGGCGAGAACTTCCCGGTCGTGAAATCCTTCGATAATTGAGGCCTGGTCTTTTTCGCCCAGATTCAATAAAAACGGGTTTTCTTCGGACAGCGGCCCAAAGGCTTGAGCAACAGGTACCAGACGGCAAATCTGCAAGGATGGCGCCCAGGATTCGACTTGTATTGGAAAATGGTCGTAGGTACGTTCCAGACGAGGCATATTCCAATGAAATGGAGTCTCCGCAATGCAGGAATAGTCCTTCAAGGGAAAGGAAGGGGTTGGATTGATTAAGTATACGGACCGTTTTTCCGAATGCCATTGCTCCACCAGTTTTGCCAGCAACGGCTCCTTGGGATTTTCGCTTTGCAGGACCAGAACGGTTTGGGAGAAAAGTACCGTAAGCGGCTGCGGCAAATTGTCGGCGACGGCCGAGCGAGGAAAAAGCAGGATGGATCCCGGTGCGAATTTCCCCGCCAGCGCCTGAAGCTGAGACCAGGCTCCATGATTTTCGAGGTGCGTGAAAATAGGCTGGCTGGTTTTCAGAAACATTACCGCCAGAAGAGCTGCCACGCATAGTCTGAAGAAAAGCCAGCCCAAGGAGAGGATCCGTGGCTCGGTGCGTTTCCACGACAGCAGACCATAGGAGGCGGTCAGCAGCAGGGCAGGGATAACCTCCGGAAGGAAACGTCGAATGGCCCAGGGTTGTAAAGGGGTTACGGCGGCATTCGGCAAATAGAGCAAGACGTACAGGCCCAGAATTCCAAGAAAAGGAAGCAGGATGCCGGCCGGCTTTCTCAACCACAGAAGAGCGGCTCCGGCGATTCCGAGGAACAATCCCAGCGGGGTCAGATACCAATTCAGCCAGATGACAGGGGAAACAGTTGAAAAAGACGGCTGAAGAGTACTGGCCAGGTACATTTGCTTCCAATAGGCAAGTTCATCGGGAAGAAAAACCAAGCCGACGATAACCGGTGCGCAGATACCGGCGGCCGTTACCCATTTCCTGTCCTGCCAGAGGTCTCGCAGTTTCCCGGCAACCGGCTGGCGCCAAATCCAGGTGGCGGCAATGGCTGCCGCCAGAATGCTCAGCCCCAGGACTATTCTTGTCAGGCGTGCCGGGCTGGCCTGAAAGCTCCATAAGGAAATAACATAGCCGGAAGCGAAGAGGGCCGCATGAACCAGCCCATGAAAGAAAACGAGGGAAACCGGCCATAAAAACCAGCGAATCTCTTTGGAAGAGGTTCCGTAAGCCAGATACCGGATCAGAACGATTAAGGTCACCAGACCGATCGCCGGGAAAGTGTCCACGCGGGTAAAAAACAGCTGCCCCATTCCGATCCCAGCCAGCAAGGCCGGATAGGACTGATTGGTTTTCCAAAATAATGCCAGGCAAAAGAGAGACCCCCAAAGCAAAGCCTGGGTGGCCATCTCCGATGTGGAGTAACGGGCGAACCAAATCTGGCTGAAATTGATGGTCAGAAGGAAAGTCGCCAGGATCGCCACGGAAGATCCGAAAACCTGCCGTCCCAGCGAGAAGACCCCCAGGAGGGCCAGAAGGCCAAAAAACGGCGTGGTGAAAAAGGCGCCGGACATTCCGAATAGGCCATAAAACAGTGCGATCCAAATAGGAAATAGATGAAAAAAGCTGGCCTGTACAATTCCTTGGGAGGTGTTCCGGATATGAAACGCTCCGGGGAAGCGGATGTATTCATTCGTCGATCGAACAAACGTCAACAGCTCGGAATAGGCCTCTTCAGGAAATCGAGCCAGGTCCTTATCGACATGAAACAGCGACCCGTTGCGCGCCAGGTGGATTCCGTTGAGCAGGTACACGCCCGCATCGTCCATGACCAGCACGGTTTCCGCCGGGCGGCTGAAAAGCCATCCGGCGAAAACCAGCAGCAGACATAGAGCCATGGTCCATCCTTCCGGACGCGGATGGGGAGCGAACCGTAATGGAAGCAGCGTCTTCCGATTTTTATAAATCGCTCCCAGAAATCCAAGTGACAGGAGACCTACCGATAGAAGCAGGGCGGAAAGAGAAAAAGAACCCAGCTCAGTTAGGATAATTCCGAAAAAAGAAAGGATGCACACGCTTCCGAATACAGACAGCAGGAGGGTATGGCCAGGCTGAGAGCGGCAACCTTTTCCCGAGGTTCCGAGGTGAAGAGCCAGGCGCCCCGGCCCATAAAGAAAGACTAAAAAAACGAGTAAGGGCAGAAAAAGGGAGAAGAGTTTCACTGTTCCTATCGGACGGCGGAAAGGGTTTTTTCGTAGACGGCCAGTGTTTCTCGGGCTGCTCTGGCCCAGGAGAATTGAGCGGCGCGTTGCAACCCCATCTGCCCCAGTTGCGTCCGACGATGCTCGCTCTCCAACAAACCGGCAATAGCTGCGGCCAATTCGCCGGTGTCCGTTGGTGAAACCATAAGGCCGGCGTCGCCGACTACTTCCGGCAAAGAGGAAACATTGGAAGTAATGACCGGGACTCCGCATGCCATTGCCTCGAGCACCGGCAGGCCGAAACCCTCATACAAGGAGGGATAGACGAAGATGGATGCTCCGTTCATAAGAACCGGCAAATGTTCCTCGGGAAGGTGATTGGTGAAAATTACCTCTCCGGTGAGACCGGAACTTTCCACCTGCCGAAAAAGGTCTTCAAAGAGCCAGCCACGGGTACCGCCCAGGACCAGTTTGCAGCCGCCGTGCCGATTCTGTCGAAACAGCATTTGATAGGCGGAAATTAATCGGGAGTAGTTTTTTCGAGGTTCCAGAGTCCCCACGCTCAATAAGTATTTTTGCGGAGCGATTCCATAAGCAGCGGTCCATTCACTCAGCAAAGCGGGATCGTGTATGGGGCGGAAGGACTCTGCCGCGGCTTCATAGACGACGCTGATACGGTCTTCGGGAACGCCATAAAGCGCCATCAGGTCTCGCTTGGTATTTTGCGAAACGGCAATAATATGGTCCGCCTTTTGGGCAACGAACGACATTTTGCTCTGATGCAGACGCAAATTGGCATGAACGTGGAATTGGGGGAACAGGTCGGTGGTCAGATCGTGCACGGTTATGATATTGACAGCCTTCCGCTTGTAAAACTGAAGAACATCGGAGGAATGAAAAATATCTACGGCGTCCAAAGCGGAGTTTAATGAAAGCCATTGCTGGATCCGGGAATACGAATCCCACGGCTTTTGTAGCAGGGCATCGACCCGCCTGGCCGCGGCAGGCCACCCTGGAAGGTCGATGCCCTTCCAGTTCGCCAGGCAGCGGCGACGCAAACCCTTGGGGACCACCCGGCGCACATGGGGAGCGGAAAAGAGGCCCAGATCGGCATGGCAGACCTTGCTGGCGTGAACCGGTTCATAATCCAGAAGAACGAAATCGTGCTGCCGGCCCTCTTCGATCAATTTCTGCAACAACCGGACCGAATAATGGAGAACCCCGGCAATCGCCACGTACATCTGGGAAATGTCAAAACCGATCCTCATACAATTACGCCAGGGTGCGCAAATATTCCTCGATGTTCCTGGCGGACAACTCCCAGGTCCATTTTTCGTGTATGTCACGGCTGGCTTTTAATCCCTTCGCTCGAGCCTCCTCGGGATGCTCCACCACATAACGCATCTGTTTTCGAAGGTGATCGAGATCCGGATCGGCCCATTTAAATCCTCGATAGTAAGGGCACTTGGCTTTGGCCGGGATCAGGCGTCGAACCTCGATGGGATAGGCGTTTTCCGAATTCATGAAATCGGTCTGGGCGCTCCAGTTGGTGGCAATAACCGGCAGGCCGCAGGCCATGGCCTCATGAATCGGCATGCCCCATCCTTCTCCACGCGTGGGAAGAACGAAACAATCGGCCGAGCGGTAAAGCTGGCCCAGCTGCCGGTCGGGAATGGCCTGATTGAAAAGGATGCAAACCGGCGCGCTGTTTTCCCGCAGCCGCATGGCCTGCAGCTGCCGGGCGACATGAACTCCCGGATCGCGGTTATCCGTTTTGATGATCAGAAGCGTTGGCTCCCCCTGATCGAATTCCTCCGTGTAGGCCCGCAGGAGGACCTCGGGCGCCTTCCGTTCCCCCCACTCGAATACCGAAAGGAAAGTGAATGTATCGGATATTTTCTGCCCGGGCAGCTCCGGGTGAAACTCGCTGCTATGGATCCCCAGCGGCATGACCCGGATAGGCACGGTTACCCCGCTGCGAGAAAAGGTTTCCTTGTTGAAGGTCGACGGCACGAAGATTTCGTCCATCTGATTGCACCGTTTAACCCAATCCTTGGGAATACCGTCCACCTCCAGCATCGTATAGCCGATTTTGTAGCCGCGATGCCCGGCACAAAAAAAATCCGGCATAATGTAACTGATCTGCGGGGCGTTCTCCCGAATGGGTTGTTTGGCCAGTTCCCGAAGTATGGGATTCCTTGGAGGGCCTCCGAAAGGATGTTCTACCGGACGGTAGGTCACGCTCCAGCCGTCTTTCCACATCTGATATGCCAAAGCCTCCGAATGGATCGACAAACCGATCCAACCGCCCCAGATGGCCTGCCAGACAACGCTGTGTTGCGGTTTCACAATCCGATCTCCCGTAAGCGATTTTTGATGCATTGTGCGGTATGCCTCCAGGTCCAGCGTTGTAAAACCGTTTGAGAAGCCAGCAATCCTTTCTTTTCCGCCTCGGTTCGATACCGAAAAACTTCCCTCATCCGCAGCCGCAGGTTTTCCGTGTCGAGATGGGCATGATAATCGGTGTCCGAATGGAGGGGAGACCGCACGGGATTTACGGACAAAGGATAAGCGTGGTCCTCGGAAACAAACTCCCGATAGGGGCCTCCATCCGGGGCGATAACCGGAAGACCGCAGGCCATGGCTTCCAGAGTGGAAATCCTGCCGCTGGCGGTAAAAGACGGCATGATGAAACAATCGCAGGAACGATACAAGCTGGCGGTTTGGTAGCCCGGCAGAAGCGGACAACGGAGCCAGCAGATGGGTGCGGAATTTTCTTTTTGCAAAGGGCGGAGGAGATTTTTCAGATGGATCTTTCGATCGATTCTCTCGTCTCTCAGGATCAAAAGCACGGCCTCATGAGAGGAGAATTCTTCCAGATAGGAACGTAAGACGGTCATCAGAGAAAACGCATCGTTTCCGGTGAAGGCGGATAAGAAAACGAATCGATTGGTCGTCCGGTATGCTTTGATGTTCGGATTCAAGTAATCGGCGTTGACGCCTATGGGCATGATGTGAATCGGCTGTCGGACATTAAGGTTCCATAGCTCATCCCGTTCAAAGGCGGATGGCACCCACAACTCGTCCAGGTGTTGGAGGTCTCGGTTGTTTTCCGCCATGCCAGGATCCCGGAAGCGAAAGCCGATCCGATAGCGCGCTTTCCTTTTCCCGGAGATTTCCGCCGGGCCGCACCACACTTCAGGAATGCGGGAACCGGTCGAGTGCATCCGCATTTCATTCAGCTTGTAACGGGTACTGGAGGTTTCCAGTTCTTCCCCTTCCAGCGGACAGGTCAAGTGAACGGCGACGTGGGCTTCGTCCAGCGCGATGGCGGCCTGTCGGGATAATTTGTCGTACCGGAACTGAGAGTCGCGGGTTGCTGTCCAGGCCAGGTTGACATCGTAACAGTCCTGTAAATACTTTTTCCATTTTCCGATAAAGATCCGCTGGGATTTCTTAAACATGTCGGAAAAATCGACTTTGTTCACTTTTGTACTGGTGTTTTCGAAGTGAACCAGAAGCGGTCCGCCGGCGCAAACAACTTTGAAGCCCGCCTTTCGGGCACGAAGGCAGAAGTCCGTGTCTTCAAAGTAGGAAAAGAAGGCTTCGTCCAGCATGCCGATTTTTTCCACCAATTCCCGCCGTATATACATGCAGGCGGCCACAACGGATTCCACCTCGCGGGTCTGGTTGAACTGATTGATATTTTTTTCATTGTTGCCGATATGCTGCCCCCAAAAGGTGGCGAGGGGCATGAAAGTACCGGCATGCAGGAAGGTCCCTTTACCGTCCAGGAGACGAACGCCAATGATTCCGATGTCCGGATCGCTCTCCGCCAGACGGCGAACCTGCTTGAGCCAGTCCGGCTGCGTGATGATCATGTCATTATTCAACAGGACCAGGTCGGAGGCCGGATCGCTGGCGCCAATGCCGATATTGTTACCCTTCACAAATCCGAGGTTCCGGTCATTGCGGATCAGTGTAATCCACGGCAGGCTTTCCAGATAAGCGATTGTGCCGTCCGTGCTGCCGTTGTCGACAACAATCACACGATAGTTATCTTCCGCGGGGGTCTTTTCGCGAAGCGAGGTGAGGCAAAGCCTGGTAAAATCCAGCCCGTTCCAGGTCAGGATAATGATCGATATGGGTCGCAACTGGCTTATGATCCTAGTTCGTAGAGGGTTTGCGGGCTACGACGGAAAAGTCCCGATTTCCCCATAGCGTGTCGTTAATCCGCTGGAAATTTTCCTTGAGGATTTCCCAGTTGATCCGTTCCTGCGGACTCAATTCCTCCATATGAAATCTCTGGGAGGTGCGCTCCGTTTCCGGGAAGGGATTGGAAAACTCCACCTTGATATCCGAAAATCCCACCGATTCCAAAAGGAAACACAACAATTCGGGGTGAACCGGGCGGATATGAAAAGGGTCGGACCAGAAGGCGTGGCCGGAGACAGAAAGGCAGAAAATATTCGGTGTTTCCAGAACGATCGGTGCCCCGGGCTGCAGCTTCAGAAAACACAACTGCAGGAGATGGAAGAGATGCGGAGACGGCAAATGCTCCGCAACATGACTCATGAAGATTCCTCCCAAGGAGTTGTCCGCCAGGGCGACCAGGTGATCTGCTCCGCTGTTTTGATAGACCTCCAGGTCCGAATTCTTGCACTCGGCGACCATATCCCGATCCATGTCTACGCCGTAGGCGGGGATCTCCTGCTCCCTTAAAAGCTTAATGAATTCTCCGCGCCCGCAGCCGATATCCAGAACCTTTGGGCAGCCTTTAAAGAAGCCGACGTAGTGTATCTGTTTGGCCCGAACCTGGTCTTGACTTCCCCGGAAGCGCTGTTCGAAGGATTGATAGTTCAGAAATCGCGGGGCCAGGGATTGAGGAGAGAAGGCGCATTCCTGGTATTCTTTTTTTTCCAGTCTTTCCAGACGCTGCAGCATCTGCAAGTCGGAAAGAAGCGCCTTCAAGTCGGAAAGAGCCTGGATCTGGGACTTGACCTGCCTCTGCAATTGCTGGGTTTGGGAGGTCAAACGGGAAACTTCAGCGGCCTGGTGTTGCAGTTCCTCCGCCACGCCGTTGAGATGGCGAACCAGATGGGCATTAAAGGATGTCCAGTGTTCTTTTAGAGGAGAAGCCAAACGCCAGACCGCAAACCGAAGTCCTCTCCGCAGCAGAGTGATAACCCGACCCAATCCGGGCCGCCGGGAAGGAAGAAACACCCAGCCATCCACGTTCCAGGCATTGTTGAGAAGAACCCGGTTTTCCTCCATATCCTTGGTTGCCTGATCGGTCATCGGGAATTCTGCCTCAATCCCGCTCATGTTGGGATCGGTACATTCCGCACGAAGACGCTCCTGCAATTGGGTCCGTACCTGATTCATAAGCGCTTCCACATCCGAGGAATCGCTATGGATGCTGAACAAATTCATAGAAAGAACCTAGTTGGAATCGTGTTGTTAATGTATGATCCGATCGATACGATCTCTCACTGTTGAGATAGGGAATCGAGATAATAATAAAGCAACCAAGAGTACTACAGATGCTTTTCTTAGCGCAAGTGGGCTTTGCGCTTCGGCGAATCCGACACGGTAGTGGTATGGAGTTCATCGCGCCTGTTTTCACGCTGCCTGTTGTGGACGGAATGCCTTCTGCAGCGGGCATTTTCTGCAAACGGTAAGCGAGTATGAGCTCGAGCAGGCCTACCGGGAAATAGCCCGAGAAGGAGTCTGTCTATCCGGATCGGTCAAGCCATGATAGAGATCGCGGATCATGGCGTATTTTCTGTCCCAGGTGTGATGTTCGAGAACTTTCCGGTAGCCGGCAAAACCCATGCTCTCCCGCAACGAAGGATTTTGCGCCAGTGTGGCTATTGCTTCGGATAGGGACTTCTCGTTCCCGAATTCCACCAGGAGTCCGTCCCTTCCATCGGTTATGACGTCATCGATCCCCCAGGCACGGGCACCGATGACCGGTTTTCGATAAAGCCAGGCTTCAAGATAAACCAAGCCAAAAGAATCGGTTCTGGAAGGGATGGCCACGATTTCCGAGGCGGCCAGAAGATCCCTTTTCTCTTCCTCGCGGATGGAGCCGAGCAATCGAATCCGGCGACAGGTTTCCGGGGGAATCCGGCTCCACCAGGTTCGGAACGAATCGAACATGGTTCCGGCCAGGACGAGTTCCACAGGGCTGCCCTCTTCCCACAACCGGCGGACGGCCTCGATGAGATGCATGACCCCCTTATCAAAAACCATACTGGAAAGGAAGCTCACCACCGGCCCCTGTAAGCCATATTTGCAGCGGAACCGCTTTCCATCCCCGCCGGTGACCTCCGCCGGATTGATCCCGGGGCCGACCACCCGGATTCGATTCGAAGCCACGCCGTGTTCTTCAAGAAATCGTTTTTCCGTTTCCGTCTGCGCCACAACCGCGGCACAACGGGCTAGCAGGGCGAGCTGATGACGACCGCTGTAAAAAGGACCCGGAAAACCTTCCCCGGGCTTTTCCCCTGCTCCCAGATGCAGGATCGGGTAGGCGACGAAGGGAATTTTCAGGCGCATGGCCATGGCGCTGCCGGCTTCCAGAATAGGGTGGAAAAGAAGATTCATTCCTGCTATCAGGTCAAACGGCTCTTCGGTACGGCGCAGCCAGCGGTAGAAATCAGGAATCCTTAGGCCGCTATGCGATAAGCGGGATAAAGTGTCGGCAGATATCGGGGTGTGCCGGGACAACAGCATCAGCAGCCTTTGGAGTGCGGCATGAGATTTCGGTGCCCCGGGGAGGTGACGGACCGGGAATCTCCAGATTTCTACCTTGCGATGGGCTTCCTTTCGGAGGCTGAGCTGTCGGCCATGGGGATCGGACAGGGCTTCATAATCCAGGGCCGTCGTGGTGGCCACGCGCACGGAATGACCGTCGTCGGCCAACCTTGCCGACAATTCCCCGAAATGGATTTCGGATCCGCTTTGCGCCGGCCAGTACCGGTTGATGAGATGCAGAATGCGCATTTCCCTTGCCGCAAGAACATCCGGAAAAGTCAGGACGTCTGGATGTAGCCCACCTCGATGACGTACTCGAACAGCTTGCAGAGGAAGGGCATGCCCGTTTCGGGCCACCGCAGGCCCAGACGCGGCAGCAGGGCGTCCATGTTGGCGGTATCGAAATCCACGTGGTCCGAAAGGTAAGGCAGATAGGCGGAGATGGCTTCGTAAATGCCCATCTCCTCCTCGCTGAGTCGCGACGGGTCGAACTCGGAAGGATGTACCAGCCTCGTCCGGGAAAAGAGGTGGGCCAGCTCCGGAAAATGCTGCTGCAGGTCCATGAGCATTCCGATGCGCTGCGGCACGCGGCTTACCAAGTGGAAGGTTTTGCCGAGTGACTCCGGCACTGCGGAGATGGCCGCGATGCAATCCACGACAAAATCGATCGGCACCAGGTTCATGCGTCCTTCGGCGTCCACCGGAACCTGGCTCAAGGCGCCGTTGACCAGGATTCGGGTGAACGGGTACAGGACGTTGAACGAGGAAGGGCGGCCGCTGGTGGAATCTCCCACCACGATACTGGGCCGGAATATGGTGGCCGGCAGCCCGTCGGCCATATCCTTACGTACGCTGACCTCGGCCAGGTACTTGCTCATTTCATAGAAGTTGGAGAAGACCGGGTGGGAGGGAAGGCTGTCTTCCAGGAGTGGCGTTTCCAGCTGGTTGCCGGCGACGTAGGCGGTGCTGATGTGGCTGAGCCTTTGCAGCATGCCGCGGCGGTGGGCTTCCCGGCAGAATTCCAGAATATGATGCGTGCCTTCCAGGTTGACGCGGCGGCAGTTGGCCTCGCTGTCTCCCAGGCGGGTGGTGGCCGCGCCGTGGATGACCAAAAGGCGGTGCTCCATGAGGCGGCGGTATTCGCGCTCCTCCAGCCCGAATCCGGATCGGCCCAGGTCCCAGCGCAGGATTTCCAGCTTTCCGGCAGGGAGGTTTTCCGGGGAGTCTATGCCAAGCGCCCGGGCGATGCGCATCTCTGCGCTGTGCCTCCCCTTGTCGCGGGCTACGACCAGCAGGTGAACGGATTCATCGGCCAGGTAGCGGCGCATCAGCCAGCTGCCGACGGTTCCCGTAGCGCCTGTCAACAGTATGTTTTTCTTTTCTTGCATCATTGGATTCTGCTTCCTGTCGATCGCACGGACCGTGCTCCTAGATGATACTACATGGTTTTCCCGGGGCCTCGGGGTGCCCGGCTGTTCGGGCCGTTGGGCAGGGGATTCCAGGGTAAAAAGGTTCGGAAAAAGCCGCGCATCTGGCCGAAGCTCGCCCGGGCGAAGTGCAGGGTGGCCTTGCCGTCCAGCAGCAACCGGCGCAGCATCGCCGTCCAGGGAACGCTTCGCCATTGCCTCCTTCGAACCAGCGAGAGCCAGCTGCGCCAGAATTCCAGAATTTCGTGGCAGGGGTAATCCCGGGCATCCGCCGAAAGCGGATTCCATCGGGACCGGGAGGCGCGCCCCGTTCGCCCCACCCCTTCCGGGCCCGGGCCGGGCGCAGGCTGCAGCCGGTGGCGGGTAGAGAGCCAGAGCAGCTGGATCTCCAGGGTCAGAGCCAGGTAGCCGCCCAGCATGCGCGCCACTTCCGCCATCCTTTTTCTGGCATAGGACAGCCGGGGCAGCGGCGGCAGCCCGGGACGAATATCCCGGCGGGATTTCCGGCGGAAGTAGCCGGACATCATCGGATGCCGCCGGTCGATGTCCACGGCGTGCTTGTACCAGACAAAATTGCGAAAGGTTTCCCAGTACAGGGAAGCGGGGATGCGCAGCAGAATGCGCTGCAGATTGGAAAAACAGTAGAACTCCCGCCAGGCATCCATGCAGGAGGTCACCAGGCTGCCTTTTTCGGGAAAACCCGGATAGACCATGGTTTCATGGAAATACTCGTAGCTGTTGTAATCGGCCTCCAGATAGGATTCGCTCTGCAGCAGGTCGAGGTGATCGCGGGAGCCGGGCAGGGGAGTGAGGATAAAAAAGGAAACCTGATCTACCTCGATATCCTCCATCAGGCAGCGCACGTCCCTTCGCAGCGACTCCGGGGTGTCGAAAGGAAGGCCGAGGATATAGCCGGCATGAACCGTGATTTCCGCGGCCCGGTAGGCGCCGATCAGGCTGCGATAGTCCTCCAGGTTGTTCTGGCTCTTGCCCACCGCTTTCAGGTTGTCCAGGTTGACGCTTTCCATGCCCACGAATACCTGGGTGCAGCCGGCCTGCTTGGCTTTCTCTACGAAACGGGGGATCCGGAAGGAGGGCACATCGACCTGCATCATGAAGGTGAGCGGGATGCTCTCCTGCTCGCGCAGCTGGATCATGGCGTCGAAGATGGCTTCCCAGTGCCGGTTCCGCGAAAAATTGTCATCGGTGAGAAAGTAGAAGCTGACCCCGCCGTACCGGTAATTTTCCCGCATGGCTTCCTGGATACGATGCGGAGACCGGTAGCGCATTTTCCTCCCCTGAACGGCAATGACGCTGCAGAAGCTGCAGTTAAAAGGGCATCCGCGCCCGCAGTCGATGGCCCCGAAGTTGGTGGAGACAAATTTTCGCAGGTGAGACAGGGGAATCCGGGGGATGGGGGCTTCGTCGAGCTCCGGCCGCTCGTTCAGAAAATCGTAGACCGGCTGCAGCTTTCCTTCCAGGCAGTCCCGGAGGAGCCGGCCCCAGGTGGCTTCCACCTCTCCCTTGACCAGGGTCACTCCGGCATCGAGAAGGGCCTGCATGTCGGGAGGCGGTGGAAGGTGGGCATAAAACCGGCCGCTGACATGAAAACCGCCGATCATCACCGTCAGGCCCCACCGGCGGAATTCCAGCGCCAGATCCGCGGCCCTGGGGAACTGGTTGCTTTGCACTCCGGCCAGGCAGACGATTACCTTGCGGTTGCCTCTTTGCCGGCGGGCAATCCGCGCACAGCGCACGGGCATTACGGTTTCGTCGATCAGCTGCATGCGGAGGCGTACCGGAGGGAGCAGCCCCTGCTCCAGGGCCTGGCAGGTCAGGGTGGCCAGGCAGCCCAAGGTATTGCTGGGCAGAACCCCGCGGACGTAGCGCACCACATACCCTTCGTCATCATAGTTGGAAGGGCGAATCAGAACCAGGTCCACTTTGTTCACCGGCCCGCGCCGGCTCTGCGGATTGCCCTTGTTCATGCGTCCCGTCCGAATTTCAATTTACCATGGGTGCCGCCTGTCCGCACATTCCTCCGGCCAGGCCGCCGCAACGTCCTCATGCCGATGGGCGTTCGCCGTAGCGCCCGACCACCAGGGAGACGTTTTGTCCTCCGAATCCAAAGGAGTTGGACTGGGCCTTGTCGATCGGGAAGGCGCGGGCCTGGTTGGGAATATAGTCCAGGTCGCAAAAAGGGTCCGGCGTTTCATAGTTGATGGTTGGGTGGGCCTGGTTGTGCCGGATGCTGAGCACGGTGGCGATCAGTTCGACCGCCCCGGCGGCTGCAATCAGATGACCGATAATGGACTTGGTGGAGCTGACCGGGATCCGGTGGGCGCGATTCCCGAAAACCTGCTTGATGGCCAGAGTCTCCATGGCGTCGTTTTCGATGGTGGAGGTGCCGTGCGCGTTGACGTAGTCGATTTCATCCGGACCGGTATTGCCGTCCTGCAGGGCCAGCCGCATGGCCTCGATGGCTCCCCGCGCTTCCGGATGCGTGTCGGTAATGCGGTAGGAGTCGGCAGTGCTGCCGTACCCCAGCAACTCGGCGTGAATGGGTGCGCCCCGCCGCAGCGCATGTCCCAGCTCTTCGAGAATGAGAATGCCCGCTCCCTCTCCCAGAACAAATCCGTCGCGCCCGGCGTCGAAGGGGCGGCTGGTTTTTTCCGGATCGTTCCTCGTAGAAAGGGCCGTCAGGAGGCTGAACCCGATGATGTCCAGGGGGCGGATCATGCTGTGCGTTCCCCCGCTGATCATGATGTCCGTTACGCCGTGCTGTATGCGGCGGAAGGCCTCTCCGATGGCCTGGCTGCCGGCGGCGCAGGCGGTCAGGCAGTTGAGGTTGGGCCCCTGGGTGCGGTACCGGCGGGCCAGATACATTGTCGAAGAACCGGCTTCCGACTTGAAAGCCTGGTGGGCGGCCACAATGTCCAGCGAATGCTTTAGAAAATTGGTCTCCGACAGCTCGCCGTCCGCCAGGGAGCGGTGAACGATTTCCGTCAGGGCCTCCAGGTCAATGCAGCTCCCTTCGCCCGATCCGAGGTAAATACCCACCCGGTCCGGCCTCTCGCTTTCCAGGTCCAGGCCGGCATCCCGAACGGCCTGATCGGCAGCCACAATGGCCATTTGGGTGCGTCGGTCCGGGAAATAGCGGTTGTCCAAGGGATAGATGCTTTCGGGAAAGTCGAAATCGGGGATCCATCCGGCGATGCGCACCGGAAAGGTGTCCGCCGGAAAGTAAGTGATGGGCCGGATGGCCGATCGGCCCCGCATCAGCGTTTCCCAGAAAGCGTCGGCCTCCTGGCCGGCAGGGCTGACGACGCCCAGACCGGTAATGACCACCCGCCGCCGGCCGTCTATTCGTTGTGTGCTCTGAAAACCAGACATGCGCTGTTTCCGCCAAAACTGAAATTATTGACCAGCACGCTTCCCGCCTCCAGGGAACGGGCCGTGGAAGAAAACCGGAACGCTTCCAGCTCCCGAATCGGCGATTGCAGGTTGATCGTCGGGGGCAGCGTGCGCCTTTGAAGAGAAAGGACAGCGGCCAGCGAGGCCAGGGCTCCGGAGGCGGAGTGGGTGTGTCCCAGGCTAGATTTTATGGCGGCGGCCCGCGGGCCGGGGGCCCCGGGGAACAAGCGTCTCATGGCGCGCGCTTCGGCGCAGTCCATGAAAGGGATTCCGTTCCCGGCCAGGAATAGAGAGTCCACCTCTTTCTCCCTGCATGCGGCATCGGACAAAGCATGGCGCGCGGCAATTTCCAGCGAGGGTCCATCCGGGTTCGGCTCCATAGGGTCCCAGGTGTCGGCCGCCGCGCCGTATCCGCTTATTTCCGCATAAACGGCCGCTTTCCGGCGGAGGGCATGCTCCCGCTCCTCCAGGACCAGAACGGCCGCCCCTTCGCCCATGACCATGCCCCGGTGGCCCTGGTCGAACGGACGGCTGGCCTGTGAGGGTTCCGCGCCGTCTTCGGCCAGCAGGCCCAGGCGATAAAACTTGACCATGCCCAGCGGGGTTACCTGGGCATCGGTTCCACCGGTGATCATCAGGTCGGCCTGGCCGTTGCGGATCATCCAGAAACCCTCGCCGATGGCGTGAGCCGAGGAGGTGCAGAGCGTAGTGATCGTATTGCTGGGTCCCCGGGCGTTCAGCATGATGGAAACGTGCGAGGCGGCCATGTTGGGGATATATTTCAGCAGCCAGAGCGGAAATACCTGCTGCTGGGATTCCCGGCCGAAGATGTGGTAGTCCAGCTTCCCCTGGTTCAGGGAGGCCGAGAGGACGTCTTTGAAATCCTGGTATTCGGCGTTCAGGGTACCGGTGCCGAAGCTGACTCCCAGTTTTTCCGGCTGGAAATTTTCAGGAGACAGGCCGGAGTGCTGGAAGGCGTTGCGGGCTGCGGCCACGGCCAGCTGAATATGGCGGCCCATGATCTTGATGGACTTGCGGTTTTGCATGAACCGCTCCGGGGCGAAATTGCGAACCTCGCCGGCGATCTGCACCGGGAGCGGATCGGCGCAAAAATTGGACAGGCGCGAGACTCCCGACTGGCCCCCGGTCAGCCCCTGCCAGAATTCGTCCAGGGTCAGGCCCAGGGAGCTTATGATTCCCAGGCCGGTGACCACAACCCTGCGTTGCTGTGCCTGGAAGGGAAAGTTGGCAGCGGTCATGGCTGAGCGCAGGGGGGCATCCGGCCGCAGGGGGCCACTCGAAGGTTCAGCAGTTGGTGGCGGCTTGCGAGCACTTGCTCAGCACGAAATCGATAATCAGTCCGACCGTAAACAGCTTGCCGAGCACCTTCTCCACCTCCTGCCCCGGCTCGATCGGAGTAATGGCGGTAAAATCCAGTCGCTTTCCCAGTTCCTCGGCGCCAACCGCGGTCAAACGCCCGGCGTTCACATAAGCCGGATTGCGAAGCAGGTCCTGGGGAAAGAGTTCTCCTCTGGGAATCTTGATATCAAAGCTTTTTTCCAGCCGGTAAATGATGTCGACAAAATCAATGGATTCCGCTCCCAGGTCATCCACCAGTGCTGCTTCCGGGACTACGTCCAAAGGCTTCACTCCCAGGGCTTGTACCAGGCAGTTTTGAACCTTATCGAATACTTCCTGACGTGATGGCATTGACAAAGACTCCTTACTCCATGAACTCCATTTCGCGCATCCAATATCTTCTTCCTATCCCTTCCTCCAGGTGGAGGGGAAGGAAGGAACGGGAAATTGCCCGAGGCAATCCGATCCATGAATACTTATCCCAAGCGCGCTAAGAAGCGCATATGTTAATACCGGCGGCTTTTTTTGTCAACGTCCCGCCGAGTTGGCTTGTCCGGTTGACCTCGCTAAAGCCATTTCATATAATAGTTTCAGGTACAATTAAGGGTATTCATAAGCATCGGGAATTTCACATGATCAAGTGTCGCGGCTGTGGTCGGGAAAACGAGGATTCATACAGCTTTTGCCAGGACTGCGGTGCGAGGCTGGCACCGCCGGCGGAGTCGCCTTTGCCCGGAACGGCACGTCCGGTTTCCGGTTTCCGTCCGGAGACGCCTCCTTTGCCCCGAGCCTGCCCGCCTGTTCTGGAAGACAACCAGCGTACCTCGGTGCTGGAAAAGGTTCCCCGAACCGGCTCCGTTCCCGTCCCGGCGATTCCCGTATCCCTTCCGCCGGAAGAAAAAAAGGCCACCCGCGAACCGACCACGCCCCGCGCTCCCGTCGCGCTGCCCGGCAGCTTGCAGACCTGCCGGTATTGCGGGGCGGAAGTCAGCGATCGGTTCCGGTTTTGCGGCATGTGCGGGCGTCCCTTCCAGCTTACCGGGAGGGAGACCGATGAGGAACTGGCAGAGCCGGCCGGTTCCAAGGCCCCCCAGCCGCACCTGGCCGCTCTGCTGCGGATGAAGGAGGATGAAACCCCGGACTTCTGCTTCTATCTCCCCTTCGGGGAGACCCTGATCGGCCGGGAAATGGGCGATCTGGTCTTTTCCAGCGACAACCTCCTTTCCCGGAGGCATTTGCGCATTGTGGTGGACGGGCGCACGGTAACCCTGGAGGACCTGGGCAGCACCAACGGCACCTATCTGCGGTTGAAGCAAGCCGTGCCGCTGCAAAACGGGGACTACCTGCTGATTGGCAAACAGATCCTGCGATTCGATCTGCTGGACGGTGCCTCCCCCAAGGATTTGCCGGAAGAGGCAGCCAACCGCACCCTGATGCTCGGAAGCCTGCAGCCGACCGGACATGCCCGGCTGGTCAAGCAGCTGTTTTACGGGCAGATCGGCAACGAATACCTGCTGACCGAAGAGTGCACAACGATCGGGCGGGAGGCGGGCGACATCACTTTCCGTAACGACACCTCCGTCTCGCCTAAGCATGCCAGGATCCTCCGGCAAGGCAGTTCCTATCTGCTGGAAGATCTGAACAGTTCCAAGGGTACTTATGTAAGGCTGCGCGCTGCGAAGCGGGCGGGTGATAGTGATTTTTTTGTAATCGGCAATCAGGTCTTTCAGGTCCGGATTGTTTCCTAACCTATCAGGAATGTGCCTTATTTATATATGAATCAATCAAACTCAATGGATACCGCGCTGGATGTGACTGTCAGCATTCCAGGTTGTTTCGTCAACGTGTTTGGAATGACCGATACCGGCATGGTTCGGGGACACAACGAGGACAACTTCCTCATCGCCGACTTGAGCGCCCGGAATACCGGCGTCCGGCCGGAAGTGACCCATCACCGCGTGGAGCACTTCGGCAGCCTTTTTATGGTCGCCGACGGCATGGGCGGCGGCGCGGCCGGGGAGGTGGCCAGCCAGATGGCGGTCAGTCACGTCTATCACCAGTTTTCCGAAGAGCTCCGGACCCTGCCGCATCTCGACAAAAACATCTTTGTGCAGAAGCTGAAAAAGGCGGTGGAATACGCCAACGGCGCCATTTTCCAGGAAAGCCGGAACAATCCTGAATTCAAGGGAATGGGCACCACCACCTCTGCGGCCGGGCTGCTGAAGGGCAGCCTTTTCATTGCTCAGGTGGGGGACAGCCGGGCCTATCTGGTTCGCAACAAAACCATCAAGCAGATCACCAAGGACCAGTCCCTGGTCAACAAGCTCCTGGATGCCGGGCTGATCACCGAGGAAGAGGCCGAAAACCACGAGAACAAGAATGTCATTCTGCAGGCCCTCGGGGTAAACGAAAAAGTGGAGGTGATCGTATCCACCATCGACCTTCGCCTGAACGATACCCTGATTATATGCAGCGATGGCCTGTCCGGGCTGGTCAAGGCGGAGGAAATAAGCCAGGTGGTGCAAAGCGCGCCCAGCCAGGAAGATGCTTGCCGCACGCTGATCGGCATGGCCAACCAGCGGGGCGGCCACGACAATATTACGGTGATTATCGCCCGGTTTGACGGGGAAGCCCTGCCGCCGGCTCAGCCACAGGATACGATAGAATACCGGCTGTTCTCGGAAAGCTCGCCGCCTCCTGCCGAGCCGGCGGTCAAACCGGCTCCGGCCCCGGCCGTCCGGCCACCGGAAAGCGTTCCCCAGCCCGCGCCTTCCCCCGCCGGCCCGGCAAAACCGTTCCGCTGGTCTCTGCTGGCGGCCATCGCTTTTCCGATTCTGGTCCTTCTGGCGGTGGTGGTCTGGGTGTACCTGTCGGATGCAGAGAGGAAGCCGGCTTCGGTGAAATCGACGGAATCCACGATGGCTCCTTCCCGCGTCCAGCCTCCGGCCACCACTGTCCCGCCGGCCGCGCCGTCCAGCACCGCAGCGGAACCCAAACCTCTCTCCGCGGCTCCGGCCGTTGGAGCAGGAGCTCCCGATTCGGCCCCGCGGAAGGGCGATGGCCCGGCGCCGGGAGGCACGGATGCCGTGCGGGCCAGGCCGGCGCCTGTCGATAAAAAGCCGCGCCCCAAAACCGGCTCGGCCAAAGGGAAGTCGACGCCGGCCCTGGAAGCCATTGAAACCCAGGCGGAGGGGGGGGGCAAGGAGGATCCCGATGCTGCCGCAGTGGAAGTGGAGATTCGCACCGACCCTCCGGAACTGATGAAGCTTCTGAGGATCAGCCGGAACGGCTCGGAAGTTGCCTTGGCCTCCCGGATGAAACCCGGACTGTACAAGCTGACGCTGCCGGTAGAAGGCACGCTGCGGACGCTGCCGGACATGGACATCACTCCCGGCGGGAAGAATTTCATCCTGGTCAGGGTGGATCCCCTGGGCGGCGATGCCAGTATCGACAGGCGGGTTGAGCCCTGAAACCGGAACCAGCGCCCATCCCGCCGAGATCCTTTATGGCCCGCATCAGGAAATGGAAGGGAGTGTACTCTGCCCCGCTCGGGTGCGCATTTCTGTTCGGGATGGTCTCCCTTTTCCTGCTTGCCGGCCCGGGGCGCGGGGCGCCGGAAGGGGTCGACGCAGCCCTTTCCTCCTTCGAGGATATGGCCGCCCGCTATCGTGAAATACGCGATTACCGCTGCGTGCTCATCAAGCAGGAGTGGCTGCACAACCGGATGGATCAGCAGAAAATGATCCTGCTGTTCCGGAAGCCGATGGATATCAAGCTGACCTGGATTACCCCGAACAGCGGGCAGCAGGCTGTCTACCGGGTGCAGAAAAGCAAAAACCGGTTTCGGGCCAGAAAAGGGGGATGGCTGGGCTTTTTCACCGTGGATATGGATATCAACGACAAGCGGGCTCTGGAAACGAGCCGCTACCCGATCACCTGTGCGGGCATCGGAGCGGTCCTGGAAAAAACCATGCAGGATATCGGCCTCGGACAGTGCGAGGTCCGCACCCTCGGAGAAGAAAATGTCGACGGCCAGCCTTGCCTGCACCTGGAATTCCATTCCCTCGGTCCGAAAAATTTCCATCAGTCGCTGCGCACGGAATTCTGGGTGGACAAAAAGTCCGGGCTTCCGATTCAATTGAAAATGATGGACTACGAGCAGCGCATGATCGGCTGCTATACTTTTTCGCAATTGGAGTTGAACGTCGGGCTGACCGACAAGGATTTCGAGCTTTAGTGCCAGCATACAATCATCGGGTCCCCACCCCCCCCAGGGAGAGTCCGGGAGGGAGACCCTTAGCCAATGGATACGCCCAATATGAATTGTCCTCATTGTAACAAGGCGGTCAAAGAGGGGGCCACCTTTTGTGTTTTCTGCGGAGGGAAAATTGCCGGCGCCGCCCCCCCCCCGCCGGCCGCCGCGCCGGTCGCGGTTCGCCTGGCCTGCACCGCCGGGGAGCATGGCGGCCAGCAATTCGTTCTTACCCGGGAGGGCCTGATTGTGGGCCGCGATCCCTCTTCCTGCCAGATCGTGCTCAACAGTCCGGAAATCTCCCGAAAAAATACCTGGGTGGGGCTCGATGAATCCGGGCAGCCCACGGTCAAGGACCTGGGGTCCTCCAACGGTACCTTCCTGAACGAAAACAAGATTTCGCAAAGCCTGATCCGGCCGGGCGATGTGCTCCGCCTGGGAATCACCGCGCGGACCAGCTTCTCCCTGGAGGGGCAGGCCCCGGCGACCTCCCGGCCCTCCGCGGCCGCGGCCCCCGCGGCGGTTCAGGAGATGGCCAGCCGTACCATTTCGGAAATGGTGAGCGCCAGGGTCAGCAAGCCGCGACTGCAGCTGGTGATCGACCATTACGTGGTGGAAAGCTACCTGATCAACGAGCAGGGGATCCTGATCGGACGCGATCCCGCCAGCTGCACGATTCTGCTGGACCACCCTTCCATCTCCCGGGTCCATGCGCGGGTTCTTCACAAAGGGGGCATGGTGCTCCTGAAGGACGACGGTTCGGCCAACGGTACCTTTGTGGACGGCAAGCGGGTCCAGGAGCATGTTCTGTCGGAAGGGAATGTCATCACCTTCGGAGCTTACCACGACAAGTCCCTGATCTTCCGCGATTCCCGGGCGGACGCCCATGCCTTCAAAACCCTGAAGCTGGACCGGGAGCAGATTACCGTCGGTCGCGACCGCAGCAACGACGTGGTTCTGGACCATCCGATGGTCTCGTCCTTTCACGCCAAACTTATCCGCAGTCAGGGTAATTTTGTCATTTCCGATCTCGGCAGCCTGAACGGAACCTACGTCAACGGCCGCAAGGTCCAATCCCAGCCCCTGCAGGCCCGGGACCGGATTACCATCGCCGGATTCGAGTTGAAATTCGACGGCGATCAGGTGCAGCACGACAGCCGCGTTTCCGGGGTGTCCATCGACGCCTATGCCCTGAATAAGGTGGTCGGCGGGAACCTGGTCCTGCTGGATAACATTTCCCTTGCCATTCGGCCCAACGAATTTGTGGGCCTTCTCGGGCCGAGCGGGGCGGGTAAGTCCACGCTGATGGATGCCCTGAACGGCTTCCGGCCGGCAACCTCCGGAACGGTCCTGATTAACGATATCGACCTCTACGGAAGTTACGAATCCCTCAGCTCCCTGATCGGCTATGTGCCCCAGGACGACATCATCCACCGGCAGCTGAGCGTCTACAAATGCCTCTACTATGCCGCCCGGCTGCGGTTGCCGATCGATACCCCGGAAGGGGAGATCGAAGGAATCATCAACGATGTGCTTAAAACTCTGGAGCTCGAAGAGCGCCGCCACACGCTGGTCAGCGCCCTGAGCGGCGGCCAGCGCAAGCGGGTCAACATCGGTGTGGAGCTGGTCACCCGGCCTTCGCTGCTGTTTCTGGACGAGCCCACCTCCGGCCTGGATCCGCGCACGGAAGCCAAGATGATGGCCCTTTTCCGCCAGCTGGCCGACCAGGGGCGCACCCTGCTGCTGACCACCCACGTCATGGCGAGCCTTACGCAGCTGGACAAGATTACCGTGCTGATCAAGGGCAAGCTGGCCTACTTCGGGCCCGGAGCGGATCTGATGGATTACTTCGGCGTGGAGTCGCCGGGGGACACCTTCGACAAGCTGGAAACCGCCACTCCGGAAACCTGGAAAGATCGCTACAAGCAGTCTCCCCTGTACAAGCAGCACGTGGTGGAGCCTCTGGATGCCAAGCAAAAGATCAGGCAATCCGCTCCGCCCAAAGAAAAGCAGGAGACCCGGCGCAAGTCGACCGGGCTGACCCAGTTCAAGATTCTTTCGCAGCGCTATTCGGAGATCAAGTTCAACGATCGGATTTTTACGGCCATCCTGCTTCTCCAGGCGCCTCTCCTGGCCGGGCTGATGACCCTGGTTACCAAAGCCAACGGCGGGATGATCCTTTTCCTGATTGTTTTTGGCGCCGTCTGGTACGGGTTCACCAATGCCACCCGCGAGATCGTCGGAGAGCAGGCCATTTACAAAAGGGAAAGGCAGACGGGAGTCAAGGTTCCAAGCTATATCTTTTCCAAAATCGGGGTTCTGGCCCTCATCTGCCTGGCCCAGTGCCTTTTGACTCTGGGAACGTTGAGTGTCCTGGGACATATCGAAGGGCAGTTCGCCTGGACTCTGCTGATCATGCTGCTGGTCAGCATCAACGGGATGCTGCTGGGCCTGCTGGTGTCCGCCTCGGTGAAGTCCACGGAACTGGCCATCACCTTCGGAGTCGTGGCGCTCTTTCCGCAGATCCTCCTGGCCGGACTGATGCAGCCGGTGGGCGACATCAACCAGATCAAAGTGTATGAGGTTACCGCGCGGCAGGCGGCCCAGCAGGACAACAAGCCCATTCCGGAAGGCGCCCTGGGGGACGTGGTGGTGCGCAAGCTGGAAATACCGGTCAAAGCCATCGACGGCATGTCCCGATCCGTGGAGCTGATTTCCCGGGGCGTGGTCGCCCGCTGGGGCCTGGAAGCTCTTTCGGACATCTACCGGGGAGAAAAGGAACGTAATTACCCCGGCAAATTTGATGAGATCCTGGCGATTCGAAACAATTATGTTATTTCACTCGGATGGCTGACGGGGCTGGCGGTCCTGGTGGCCGGCCTGCTGCTTTACGTGCAGAAATCCAAGGACGGTAAAGCGTGAGCTTTCTTATTCTCACCCACCAGGGCGGATCGCGCCAGGGCCAATCGATGCGTTTTCCGGAAGGCTCGGTGCGCATCGGGCGGGAGGAGAGCAACCAGCTGGTCTTTGCCGAGAGCCGGCATCTGATGGTGTCCCGCCGGCATGCCGAGATTTCCTGGGAGCAGGGAAGCTGGGTGCTTACCGACCTGGGCAGCACGACCGGTACCACCCTCAACGGCCGGGCAACCAGTCGGGCGGTGCTGTCGGCCGGGGACCGGATCGGCATCGGCGAAGAGGGGCCGGAGCTG
Organism: uncultured Acidobacteriota bacterium; assembly: GCA_903847975.1. GTDB lineage: Bacteria > Acidobacteriota > UBA6911 > CAINFC01 > CAINFC01 > CAINFC01. Next base: position 66,987 of record CAINFC010000198.1, read on the forward strand.
CTGGTCGAATTTGCCGAATCGGAGATTGGCAGTACCATGCTGGTCTCCCGCGAAGAGCGGCCCCCCTCACCAATCCTGGTTTCGCCGCTTCCCGCCGGTGGCGGATGTAAAGAGACTTCGGTGATTCCCGCGGAGGAGCTGCCCGGGAGCGCCGAAGCGCCCGGGCGTGCGATACCTCCGGCCCAGGAGAATCCTCCGCAGCCCTGGCGGTCGGAGAAGACTCCCGGTTCGGGCTTCCCCTCCGAAATTCCGCCCGCTCCGCCATGGCCCTCCGCCGCGTCCGGAAGCCTTGCGATTCCCGACGGCTCCGGCCCCCCTATGGGAGGCCCCAGGATTTGGGGCCTCGCTCCAAGGCTTTTTTCGCTGGCGCTGGCGGCCGCCCTGCTGGTTCTGGCCTTTCATTCCCTCTACCTTTCGGTGCAGGTTTCCCGCCTGAGCGGTCAGCTGAAAGCCCAGACGGAGAAGGTGAACCGGCTCGAGGAGGCCACCGGCCAGCTGCTCCAGAAGCTGAACAGCCTGAATGTCAATGTGAATCCTGCGGATATGGAGGCCCTGTTCAAGAAGAAAAGCGAGGAGCTGGACCGGCGCCTGGAGCGGAAATCCCGTGATGCGGAAGAGAAGATCAATATGCTGCTGGATGCCAACCCTTTGGCTAAATGGCGTTGGGAGCGAATGCAAAAAAACAGGCGATAAGATATGCTTGGAGTATAAAATACTCTCAAACGACAAATAACGGATGCTGCTATGAAAATTCAATTACAGGTAATTGCCGGTCCCGGAGAGAAAGTATCCAAGACTTTCGACCAGCCCTGCATCAAGCTCGGGCGAGGCGACTGGAACGATATGGTTTTCAATGATCCGTCCCAGCGAATGGTATCCAGGAACCATGCCGAAATCCGCCTCGAAAACGACCAGCCCGGTCTTTTCGACCTGCAGAGCTCCTTTGGAACCTATGTGAACGGGAAGCAGATCACCCAGGCCGAGCTTCACTCCAGCGAGGTGATTCAGCTGGGAACCCACGGGCCGGAAATCAAGATTTCCTGGGGAGCTCCCTCGCAGTGGGAACAGGACTCCAACCGCACCGTCATGGTCGGATCTTCCAGCGGCTTCCATATTCCTGCTCCTGCCTATTCCCCGGAGCCGCCGCTTCCTCCCGCTCCCGCCCCCGTACCTCCCCCGGGACCGGCATCCGTTCCGGGAGGCGCGATCGCCCCGCCGGCCCCCAAAGCTACGATGGTTGTCTCCTCCTCCCCGGGTGATTCCTCTGCCATTTCCTCGCTGGGGTATCCGCCCCCTGCTTCCCCCGGGGCCAAGGCTACGGTGGTCTATTCGGGCGCCACGGCGCCGCCGCCGGCGGCACCCGGGGCCAAGGCCACCGTGGTTTACACGGGGAGCGAGGCCTCCGCACCTGCCGCTCCCCCGAGCGGCAGCAAGGCGACTGTGGTGATGGATCCCTCGGCCGAAGCAGTCCGCCCTTTGGGGCCTCCGCCCTCCTCCACTCCGCCCCGCATGGCAGCCCCTCCCAAGCAGGGTATCGGCAAGGAAACCATGGCGGTCATTGTCGACGAAGCCATTAAAAAGGAGCGGGACAAGATACGGGCCGAGGCCGGTGCCTCGGGAAATCAGGCGGCGCAAGCCTCGGTGGGCAAGCTGCGCACCCTGGTTATCGGCGGAGGGGCCCTGCTCGGTATTTTCATGCTGGCGGCGTTCATTCTTTTTTTCAAGATGCAGGACCGCAACCGCCAGCTGCAGAGCCAGATTGAAAACCAGTCGCAACAGATTGCCGAGCTGTTGAAACTGAACGCCACTGCCCAGCAGCAGGTAGAGGAAAAGCAGAAGCAGCTGCAGGCGGAGCTGCAAAAAGTTCTGGATCAGAAGGATGCCGAGGCCAAACAGAAGGAAGCGGCCATTCGTGCGGAAATCGATGCCGAAAAGAAAAAGCTGGATGAGCTGCAGAAAAAGGCTTCGGCGCTGCAGGCCTGGAACGACAAGGTGAAAACCGACCAGAAGTCCACGCAGGAGGAGAACAAGCAGCTGGCTTCGGTGGGCGAGGGCACCGCGGTTCTTATTTTCTGCCGCTATACCGTCGGAGAAATTACCAACGACTCTTCCGGCTCCGGCTTCCTGGTATCGGCGGATGGCCGCGTGGTTACGGCCAAGCAGGTGATCGAACCCTGGAAGTTCGATCCGGCTGTCGCCTTTTACCAGAAGTCGGCCGGGGCCGGCGCCGGCCAGGTAAAACAGGAAATTTACATCTGGAAAAAGGATGCCAAAGTCAGCCAGGGAGGCCAGCCGAACCTCTCCGCCGCTTTCAGCACGGTGGCGGGATCCGTTGCGGTGATCAAGATTGCCGGCGATGATATGGAAAGCCAGAACTACCAGCCGGAGGAAGGTCCGGGCAAGGTTGCCGTCCGCGTCCACCGGGCCTCCAGCGAAAGCAATCTGGCCCTGCTTCAAATACGGGGTGGGAGCGGCCTGGCGGTTGCCCGCGTCGAGTCGGCCAGCCCGGCCAAGGGCGAAGCGGTGGTCAGCTTCGGCTATCCGATCGGAGTGGAGCAGCCGGTCGCCAGGCCGGAACTGCTGCGCGCGGCGCTCGCCGATAGCGGAGCCCATCTCCGGCTGGATAAAACCACTCCCCCGGGATTTATCGGCGCTCCGGTCTTCAACAGTGCCGGTGCCGTGATCGGCATGGTCATCAGCCAGGATTATGTCATTCCCGCATCGGCCATCGCCCGCCTGGTGCGCTAGAATCAAGTTTAGAGGAAAGGGATTCCCTATGAAACGCTTCCCGTTTAGAACCTCGGTTTTCCTCTCGGTCTGCGCCCTCCTTCTCGCCGGGATCCTTTGTCCCGCGTACGGCCAGAACCAGGTGCCGGACGATTACAAAGGGGTCAAGGAATATAAGCTGGGCGGGGACTTCGTCAACCCGAAAATGGAAATTCACGGACTGAATGTAGCCAATTATACGCCGGAAGGCGCCCGGTTTATCATGTCGGTCAAGATCATCAACCCAAACTCCAAGTCTGCCAACGTCAAAGACATGACCTACACCTTGAACGTGGAAGGGCAGGCTCTGGGGCGGGGCAATTATGCCCAGGACTTCAAATTGCCCGGCCGGGGAACCGTGGCGCTCAACCTTCCCCTGGATGTGCGCTTTGCCGATCTGCCCAAGCCGGACGTAGCGCTGAGCCTGGCTTCCAAGAAGAATGTGCAGATGGAGGTCGATTCCTATTTCATCGCGGCGGTGGGCCCCATCAAGCGGCGGGTGCACGTGGTTTACACCAGCAAGGATATCGAGATGAAGATGCTGCCTCCCGGCTCGGCCCTGCCCACCATCGGTCCGCAGGGTACGGAGGGGGGAGAAGCCGCTGCCGCTCCCGAGCCCGAACCGGCTCCCGCGTCCACTGTTTCGCAGCCGGTGCGGACCCAGCCGGTGCGGACTCAGCCGGACAGCGCTGCTACTGCCCCGCCGCCGCCTCCTCCGCCGGTGCGCAGCATGACCGGCTCCGGCCGCGCTGCCAACATCGAGCAGTTCCAGGTCAACGCCGGAGCCAAGGTCCAGGGACAGAAGGGGATTCAGCTTAAAATCCGGGTTCTGGTGGACGGAATGCAGGGGCAGGAATGCATCCTGGCCATTTTCTTTTATAATTCCGACGGAAGCAAGGTGATCACCAAGGTCGAGGAATTCAGCACGCCGAGCGGACACGCCACCATTCAGCGGCGCTTCACCCCGGCATCGAACAGCCAGTCCCTGGAGGAGGTGACGGCTTTTATACCGGCCAAGGTATTCGGGGATCCGAAGGGGGAAATGTTTGCCAAGCTCCAGGTGGTGACCGGCGAAAATATGGTGCTGGATACATCCCGGCAGGATTTTTCCCTGAAATGACGAACCGCCAGGCCATTAAAATCCTGATCACCGGCGGAACCTTTGACAAGGTTTACGACGAGCTGAAGGGGATGCTGTACTTCCGCGATACCCATATCCACGAAATGCTGCGCCTCGGCCGATGCCGCCTGGAGGTGAATGTGCGCACCATGATGATGGTGGACAGCCTGGAGATGACGGAAGCCGATCGGGAGCTCATCCGGCAGAACTGCGCCAAGTGCGAGGAGGACCGGATCGTGATCACCCACGGGACCGACACCATGGTGGAAACCGCCGCCTATCTCGGCGATCGCCTGGCCGAAAAAACCGTGGTGCTCACCGGGGCGATGATTCCCTACGCTTTCGGAAGCTCGGACGGGCTGTTCAACCTTGGCAGCGCTCTTTCCTTTGTCCAGGCGCTTCCGCCGGGCGTTTACATTGCCATGAACGGCCGTTGCTTTCCGTGGGACAACGTCCGCAAAAACCGCGATGCCGGCATTTTCGAGCCGGTCCGCTGAGCGCGGCTAACCCCCCGTGGAGAGTATTCGTTCATTTCTTCCCCTGGTAAAAGAAGCGGGTGACCGCGCCCGTCAGCTTCAACAGGGAATCGATTTTTCGCAAAGAGAAAAAAAGCCGGATGGATCGGTGGTGACCGAGGCCGACCGTCGGACGGAAGAGTTCCTTTGCGGGGCCATCTCCCGTTTGTTTCCGGATGCCAACCTGGTGGGTGAGGAATTCGCCCGGGAGTTCGATCCCCGCCTGCCCTGGACCTGGGTCATCGATCCGATTGACGGAACCGACAATTATACGCAGGGCACGCACTATTGGTGCCTTTCCATCGGATTGCTGGATCACCGGCTCCAGCCGGCAGCCGGGATTATTTATGCCCCCCGGCTGGATCTTCTCCTTTTTGCGGATATTGGCCGGCCGCTGGAAATCAACGGCCGGGAGGCTGCTGTTTTTCCCCCGGTGAAGGAATTGACCTCTCTTTCCGGGCTGGTGATCTCCTCAAAAATCCTTCATTTCCTCGACCTGCGAGGATTTCCTGGAAAGCTGCGCATCCTGGGGAGTTCCGCGCTGCAGTCCTGCTATCCGGCCTGCTACCCCGGGGCGGTAGCCGTTCTGCAGGAGCCGCAGGCATTTGCCTGGGATATTGCCGCTGCCCACGCCATTCTTTTGGCTGCGGGATGCCGGGTGGCCTACTACGATGGCCGCCCCTTGGACTACGGCGCCATGCGGGTCAACCGCTGGAATCTGGAGGCGATCATGGTTGCCTCCCGGCCCGGCGCCTGGGACCTTCTGGCCCGCAGGATCCGTCCCGTTTAATGGCACAGGCCATCAGGATGAAGGGGCAACCGTATGTATTGTGATACAGAGCGTCATAAGTTCTTGCGCAACTAATCCTCTCGTTTTCATCCACGAGAGGACTTTCCAGTTGTAGGGGCGTGCGGCGCGCGCCCCTAAGGATTCTCCTGGCCAGACCCATTCTGCGAAAGAACCGTCCACCGAACGGTTGCGTCCTTCCTCGGAAGATTCGGATAGCAAGCTTTTTACCGGTTCATGGCCTTGGCCGGACCCCGGATTCCATGCGCTTCTCGGCCCCGGCAATGGTCAGCAGCGGGTGTTTGACCCAGGCGCGGTATTCGTAAATGGCTTCCGGATTCAGGTTGGGCAGGGAAAGTGCGAACGGTCCGGGAGCGCTCCGCGTGGTGGAAGGACCCATCTGCCAGGGGATGGACCGGTCGCTGGCGTCCAGCCCGACGATATTCCGGTACTCAAATCCCACCTCCAGCGAATCAGTCTTTCCCATGTCGAGCAGTGTGCCCCGCAGTTCGGCGGTCCTGGTGGCAGCGTCATACCGCGCTCCGGTGGTTTCCACTTTCGGAGGGGTGAAGGCCGCCTCCACATTTGTGATCTTGAGAACGATCGGATTGGGCCAGCGGCTGTTGTCCTGCAGTCGATGGGTAAACATGGCCCGCAGGTGAAGCCCGTCCGCCTCCTGCCGGAAGGTCGGCCGGGGGTCCACTTCGGGACGATACTCCAGCACCCGGCCGTTCTGCCCCAGCACGCTCAGCCGGGTCTTCTCCGTGGCGCGGACGCTTTTCAGCACGAAGTCGCGCCATTGCCCGCGAACCCAGCGCGGCTGCTGCTTGACGATGGCATAGACCGTATTCTCGTTTTTCGCCCTGGTGAACCAGATATTCTGCTCGTTGGTGATGGCCCAGGGGCGTACGCCGTAGATGCATTCCTGGTTGACCTGCATCCAGAGCGCCACTTCCCGAAGGCGCTCCTCCTGTTCGATCGGCAGTTCGCCGTCGGGCTTGGGGCCGATATTGAGCAGCAGGTTGCCCCCCTTGGCGCGGGTTTCCACCAGCAGGTCAATAACCTGGCCCCCGCTTTTGTAATTTTCATTTTGCGGCTGGTACTGCCAGGCGGTGCCCATGGTGAAACAAGTTTCCCAGGCGCCCTCCAGCGGAACGCCGGGGACATACAGCTCGGGCGTCTGAATGGCGCCGCGGGTAACGACAGTGTCCGGCTGCAGCTCCCATGCCAGGTCCCGAAGCTGGTAGGGATCGCCGTCCAGGAACACGAAATCGATGCGGCCGTAGCCCGTCATCAGCTCCCGCATCTGGTCCAGGTCCAGCTTCATCAGGCCGGGATTATTGCGCGGCTGCACAGCGGGAATGTTCCGCTGCACATCGATCCTGTTTTTCCACAGCCACCAGAAGTCATCCGGTGAGAAGTAGATTCCGGCATGGATTCCCTGGGCCCGGAAGGCTTCCAGGATCTCCCGGGTGAGGTCCCGGGGAAAAGGAGTATGCATGATGCCGAAGTCGTTTGTCCGCGTGTCCCACATGGTGAAGCCGGAGTGATGCTTGGTGGTGAAAACCACGTAGCGGATGCCGGCCAGCCTGGCCAGGGACGCCCAGTCCTGGGGGTAAAACTTGCGCGGATGAAATGTCTTCGGCAGGTCATGAAAGAAGCGGCTGGTGTAGGCTTCATCGGCCCCGGCCAGCGAATGGGATATCACCACACCGGTCTGGGAGTCGACCGACCAGTGGATGAAAAGGCCGAAGCCCAGATCGCGGAACCATTCCAGGCGCTCCGGCTTGTTACGCGAGCCGGGGGGCAGGTTCTGCTGCGCTGCGGCACCCGCGGTTAGAAGCAAAATAGTAAGGAGAATTTTAGGTATCATTTCGGTCCGTCCCAGGTTGTGGATGTGCGTCGGTGCCGCAGAGCAGCTCCTGGAGCTTTCTGCCCAGTGCATCCGGCGAAAAAGGTTTCTGCAGGAAGGCTACGCCGCTGTCCAGCACACCGTGGTGAACCACGACATTGGCGGTATACCCGGACATATAAAGCACCGCCAGGTGCGGCTGGCGGGATTTCAGTATTTCCGCAAGATCCCGCCCCGACATGCCGGGCAGCACCACATCAGTTACCAGGGCGACGACTTCCGTCCCCCGCTCTTCCCAGAGGCGCAGGGCTTCTTCCCCGCTGCCTGCCTCCAGGGTCCGGTAGCCGAAACCCTGCAGAGCGGTGGATGTGACGCGCCTTACTTCCGGCTGGTCCTCCACCAGCAGCAGCAGAGAACCGTTTCCCTGCAGGACAGGCGTCCGGGTCGGCTCCGGCAGCAGCTCCGGTGCGGCGTCCAGCCGCGGAAAATAGATTTTAAAGGTCGCTCCCCGGTCCGGCTCGCTGTATACGTGGATGTGTCCTCCGCTCTGGGCCACGATCCCATGGACGGTGGCCAATCCCAGCCCGGTGCCCCGCCCCCGCTCCTTGGTGGTAAAAAACGGCTCGAAGATGCGCACCTTGGTGGGCTCGTCCATCCCGGTGCCGGTATCGCTTACGGCCAGAAATACGTAGTGCCCGGGTTTGACATCCGGTTCGGTCCGGGCATAATCGGCGTCCAGCTCGCAATGGCCGGTTTCCAGTATGAGCGATCCACCCCGCGGCATGGCGTCCCTGGCGTTGCCGGCCAGGTTCATCAGCACCTGGACGATCTGTCCGTGGTCCACCAGGACCGTGACCGGCTCGGCATGCAGGTGGACCACCAGCCGGATATCCTCTCCGATCAGCCGGCGTAACATTTTCTCGGTATCCTTTACCACGGTATTGAGGTCCAGGATCCGGGGCTGCAGGACCTGCTTCCGGCTGAAGGCCAGCAGCTGCTGGGTCAGAGCCGCCGCTTTTTCTCCGGCCTTTTGTATTTCCACCAGGCTGTGGACCGAGGGATCCTGGGGCTTCAGGCGGTGCAGCAGAAGATCGCAGTAGCCGTTGATTACGGTCAGAAGGTTGTTGAAGTCGTGCGCGATCCCGCCGGACAGCCGTCCGATGGCTTCCATTTTCTGGGCCTGCAGCAGCTGGTGCTCCAGGCGGTCTCTTTCTTCCGCGGTGCGTGCCCGCTCCTGGATTTCCTGGCGGAGCAGCTCATTGGAAGTGGTCAGGTCCCGGGTACGTTCCGCCACCAGGATTCCGAGCCTCCGATGGTTCCGTCCGTGCAGCCCGGCCAGAATGCCGGTCCCAGCGGCGGCGATAAGCACAATCGCCAGGAATCCCGGCTCCCGATACCAGGCTCGCAATACCAGGAAGTTGAGCCGGGCGGGATGGGGATCCACATTGAAGTTACGGTCCATGGCCCGCACTTCGATCTGGTGCTGTCCGGGCGCCAGACGGCTGAAAGAAGAATAGGGCTGCGGATGGAACATGGTCCATGGTCCGGCATCCAGGCGGTAGGAGTAGAGCAGTCGATCCTTTCCGGTCATGTGCCAGCGGTCCATCCCCGTGAACACAATCCGGATATCGCCTCCCGGAGGAGTTTCCTTCAGGTTGTCCGACTCGTTCAGTATGGTCTCCGGAGGATCCCGGTCGGCATCGGGAAAATACCGGACGATTCCGCGGCTGCCGCCGGCCCAGATCCGACCTTGCCGGTCTTCGAAAACGGTCTGCATGGCACCATCCGGAATGCCGTCCCGGGTGTCGAGGCTTACCCAGGAACCGTCGCGGCATCGGTGCAGGCCGGACCCGCTGGCAATCCACAGGGAACCGTCCCGGGACCGGGAAGCCGAGCGCACCGTTTCCGTATCCGTCTGTACCGTTTCCCAGCTTTTTCCGTCGAGGACCTGCAGGTGGGTCTGATCCCCGAACAGGATCCGGCCGTGGTCCAGTTCCAGGATCGTGTAAGCTCCTCCGCCGATATAGCCCTCTGCCGGGCCCATGGCTTCGTAGTTGCCATTGCGGTAACGGGCGAGACCGGAGCCGCCCGGTCCTCCGACCCAGATGGTTCCGTCGGCGGCCTCCAGCACCGCCCGCAGGTGCGACATGTGCCACTGGCTGCCGCGGTTCAGCACGGTCCGGAATTCCTTTCCGTCATAGGACTGCAGTTCGAAAGAGTGTTCTCTGCGGTAGGCCGAGATCCATAAAGAGCCATCTTTTCCGGATCCCATCACGATCATGCGCTCGGCCCAGGGGTGCGGGACCATTTCGAATGTTCCGGAAGCAGGATGAAACATCAGGATGGAATTGGAATCCAGAATCGGGACGGTAATACGCCCGTCGGGCAGAAGAACCATGCCTTGCGGCAAGGCGGCGTCCGCCCGGCATCCTTTCGGCAAAGGGAACTCTTCCCGACTTTTCCCTTCCGGATCCAGGGCCAGGATCCGGTCATAGCTTAAGAAAAAGACTCGTCCATCCGGGCCGCCGACGCCGGCGGATACAGCGACCGCCTTGTCTTCCAGGCAGGCAGGGGTCCGCCAGGCGGCAGGCGTATACCGGGCGGCGGCGGACTGCGTAGCGATCCAGAAGCTCCCGTCTGCGCTTGCGCTGGCATGCATGAACGCGCCGGTGAGGGGTTTGATTCTCTCCTCGGTCATCTTCCGGCTGCCGAATATGTGAGAAAGCGAAAAATATTCTTCCGCTCCTTCCACCAGCCAGTACCCTCCCTCCGGCGTGTCCCAGCCGGTAAGGGCTTCTTCCCTGGATCCGGAGGCGATTCTTTCCCAGGTTCCGCTGCGGTAGCGAAGCAGAGTGGACTTCTGCGGGGAAGGACCGGCGGCGGTTACGAAAAACTGTTCGGGGAGAACTTCGCGAACGTCCATGAAATCCCGCAATTCCCCCAGGGACGGATTGGGGTGCAGTTCCATCCATTTCGGATTTCCGTTCGGGCGCAGCCTTCCGACGCCGTGGGTGCCGCTTACCCAAAGGCCGCCTCCCAGGGCGGCTTCGGCGCAGGTGAAAATTCCCAGGGCGGTTTCCGATGCCGGCAAAAGGGTTCGGATTTGCCGGCTGGGCCTGTCGAATTCCAGGACCCGGTTTTCCAGTACGATGGCGACTTTCCCTCCCCCCAGAGGCACGAAGTGGTCGCTCTGCTGAAGGCTCTTCCCCTGGAGCTCGGCAATCGGGTAAACCTCCCATCGGGATTGGGATTCGACGAAACGTTGCAGGCCGCCCAGATAGACTCCTTCATGCAGCCCCATGCTGACCGGCGGGCCTGCCGGAGAAAGCGCCCAGAGTTCACCCTCCGGGCTTTCCCGGATTTTCATTTCTCCGACCGGGGTCGGGATCTGGATGATTTTGTAGCCGTCCAGAAGGCTGGCTCGATCCACCTGGCCGTGGACCACCACCACCCGGCCGCTGGGGCAGGCGGTAATCACCGCGCAGTAGGATTCGCGCAGCCCGTCTCGCGAGGTGTATCCCTTCCAGGAGGCTGCCGAATGAGACGCCGCGACGGAGAAGGACGTAAGAAATACGGCAAGAAGGGCGCCGGGCAGAGCTTTGCAGGTTATTCGGCCAACACTTTTTCGAAAGGTGCCCTGCCGCAATCGGATTGGAATGTTGTCCTTCATAATCGTTTTCTTGGTGCGATGCTTTACCTGCGTCCTTTACGGATTTCTATTCAGTTATAACATAGCAAGAAAGTATACCGTACGGAAAGCCGGTGGGTGAATGAGTGAACCGGGACACTATGCCTGGCCGGGCAGGCAGCACTTTTTATATTTCCGGCCGCTCCCGCAGGGACAGGGATCGTTTCGGCCGGGCGCCGTACCGGGCGGAGGAGAGGAGACATCCGCCACCCCGGCCCTGGCTGCGGCCTGCAGGGCGGTCTGCCTGCGCCAGACGGCGGCGACTTCGGCGACGAAGGGGCGGCAGTGGTTGAAAAATCTCCGGTAGCCCGGGCACAAGTAATTCCACCCGATTTCCCCGCCGTCCGGTGCGGGCAGGAAGCGGTTTTTAGGGCATTCGCCGTGGCACATGGTCCGCACTTCGCAGCCGAGGCAGCAGCGCGGCAGGGAATTCCGTTTGGCTTGCCCGAAGGCTTTCTGCCGGGGGGCCTGCAGCAGCTCCGCCAGCGGCGCCTGGAGGATGTTGCCGATGCGGTGCCCGGGATCCATGAAATGATCGCAGCAGTAAAAATCCCCGTTGTGCTCCACCGTCGGAATGGAGCCGCACTCCGGACGGAAAAGGCAGAGGGAGTGCTCCTGTCCGAAAGCCGTTCGGGTGGCTTCCTCGAAAATCTGCACCTTGATCCGGCCGATATCCTGCTGCTTCCATTCGTCGAATACCGTGCAAAGAAAACGCCCCCAGGCTTCTGCCGGCACGGTTCGCGGACTGACTCCGCCCTGCGAACCGGGATCCGGTTCCACCAGAGGCAGAAAGGAGATGTAAGCGGCTTCCAGCCGCCGAAAGAACCGGTAGACTTCCAGGGGAAATGTTACATTCCGGGAATGAACCACGCAAAGGATATCTGTCGGGACCCGGTGGCGACGCAGCCGGTGGTAGGCTGCCACGGCGGCGGCATGCGACCCGCCGCCGACGGCCGAGCAGCGGAACAGGTCGTGGACTTCCTGCGGTCCGTCCATGCTGAGTCCGACCCGGAATCCTTCCCGGGCCAGGAAGAGACACCATTCCTCGTCGAGCAGGATCCCGTTGGTCTGCAGCCCGTTGGCCACCTGCTGGTGTGTCCGCCGGTACTTCTTCTGCAGGGAGACGGCCCTGCGGAAGAACGCCAGCCCGGCCAGAGCCGGCTCGCCGCCGTGCCAGGAAAAGCGGACCGTCTCCTCCGCGGAGGCCTCCAGATGCTGGGCGATATAGGCCTCCAACAGTGCTTCGGTCATGCCGGCCAGGGAGCCTTGGGGATAGAGCTGCGGATGGACGCGGTAGTAGCAGTAGCGGCAGGAAAGGTTGCAGCGCGGACCTACCGGCTTCACGAATACCTGAAAATCGACTGGTTCCCGGGACATGGAAAAGGTATAGAATTAAAAGGAAGCGAAGTCAAACCAAAGATGGGAAGAGAAGCCGAAAGGGTGAAAGGAATGCAGAAGAGGTTGGAGCCGCTGGTGTGGCTGGGAATAATTGCCGTTCTGGCGTTGAATTCCGGGTGTGCCGCGCCGCCTTCGGAGCCGGCCGGGGACGGACGGGGGAAGACGGTCATGGGCGTCTCCCTGTTGAACCTTTCTTCGGAGTTCATTGTTCTGCTGAACCGGGCCATGGAGCGCAAGGCCGGCGAGCTGGGGGTCCGGCTGATTGTCAACGACGCCCAGCGCAGCGCGGAAAAGCAGGTGCAGCAGGTGGAGGGATTCATTGCCCAGAAAGTGGATGCCATCATTCTCAATCCCTGCGAGCAGGCGGCCAGCTCTCCCGCCGTGGACCAGGCTCGGGCCGCCGGCATACCGATCGTCAATGTGAATTCGGAGACCCAATCCGCCCCCACCGCCTTTGTCGGATCCCGCGATGAGGAATCCGCCCGGCTGGCGATGGAGTATGTCTCCCGCCGCCTGGAGGGTCGGGGCAGCGTGGTGATGATGGAAGGGTTCCTGGGGCAAACGGCGCAGCTGAAGCGCCGCACCGGGGCGATGGAGGTTTTTTCGAAGCAGGCCGGGTTGCAGCTCCTGGCGGCGCAGACCGCGGAGTGGGATCGCGCCAAAGCCGTATCCCTCATGGAGAACTGGATCCAGTCCTTCGGTCCGAAAATTCAGGCAGTCTTTGCCCAGAATGACGAAATGGCCATGGGAGCGCTGCTGGCTCTGGAGCAGACCGGGCAGAAAAGCAGGGTGGTGGTGGTCGGAGTGGACGCCATTGCCGATGCCCTGCAGGCGGTGAAGGACGGCCGCCTGGATGCCACCGTCTTCCAGGATGCCGAAAGGCAGGGCGGCACCGCGCTGGAAATTGCGTGGAAGATTGTCCGCCGGCAGGCCTACGATTCCGAGGTGTACATTCCCTTTCAGCTGGTGACCCGGGAAAACGTCGACTCTTTCCTGAGGCAAAGATGATGGTCTTTCCGCAAAAAGATCATCGTATGGCAAGGAGGGTCCGGGGCTATGTCGTCAGGCTGCTTATGGTGTCGGTCCTGTCCTTCGTACCGGCCGCCGGCGCCGGACAGGATCCGCTGCGCTCCGGTCGGGAGGCGGCGCGCGGCCCTCAGATTCTTGGCGGAACGCAGGCCCAGGCCGGGGATTATCCCTGGCAGGTGGCTTTGATCCGCGAGTGGGAAGACAATCCGTATGACGGACTTGCTTGCGGGGGATCGCTGATCACCCCCGAATGGGTGCTCACCGCCGCGCACTGCGTCATCATCGCCGGATTCCCGGTCTCCCCCGAAAGCCGTCAGGTGATTCTCGGGGTGCTAAAACTGAGCGATGCTCCTCGAACGGGTTCCCAGGGACAGCGGCTCAACGTCGATCGGATCATTCCGCATCCCGGTTTTGAATATGCCAGCCTGCAGAACGATATCGCCCTGCTTCACCTGAGCACCCCGGCGGAGCTGGGTCCCATGGTGGGAACCATTGTTCCGGCTTCCAACGCGAATGAGGTCCTGTTTTCTCCTTCCGTAAATGCTACGGTCATCGGCTGGGGCTCGCAGGGGGAGACGCGCCCGGACGAACTGTATCGGCTTTCCCTGCCGATTGTTATCCGGCGGGACTGTGAGGCTGCGATGGGACCCGTGTTTCCCAGCAACCTCTGTGCGGGCTCCGGAGAGGCCGGCCAGGATGCCTGCACCGGGGACAGCGGCGGCCCGCTGGTGGTGCCCGACGGATCCGGAGGCTGGCTGCTGGCCGGGATCGTAAGCTGGGGATATTCTCCGTGCGGGCAGTCCGGTCGCTTCAGTGTCTACACAAGGGTGGCCAGCTACAAATCCTGGATCCATCAGTACATCGGTCCCTTCTTTTATCTGCCTTTTGTGGCCAGGTAAACCGGATCGCCCTTATCTTACCGGACGATGCCGTCGAAGAGAACGGTGGAGAGGTATCGCTCCGCGCCGTCCGGCAGGATCGCCACGATCGTCTTCCCGGCGAACTCCTCGCTTTGAGCCAGGCGGCAGGCCGCGGCAGCCGCTGCGCCGCTGCTGATCCCGCACAGAATTCCCTCCTCTTTGGCCAGGCGTCGGGCGAAATCCAGAGCCTCCGCGCTTTCCACCTGCTCCACCCGGTCCAGGAGCGAGAGGTCGAGGTTGTCCGGAATGAACCCGGGACCGATTCCCTGGATTTTGTGGGGGCTGGGCTTGAGTTCCTGCCCGGCAAGAATCTGGGTAATCACCGGGCTTTCCTTCGGCTCCACGGCGACAGAGAGGATCGCGCTCCCGCGGGTTTTCTTGAAGAACCGGGAAATGCCGGTGATGGTCCCGCCGGTTCCCGCTCCGGCAACGAGAACGTCTACGGCCCCGTCCGTATCGTTCCAGATTTCCGGCCCGGTTGTTTTTTCGTGGATGGCGGGATTGGCCGGGTTCCTGAATTGCTGGGGAAGGTAGTAGTGCCCCGGTTCGGATCGGGCCAAGGATTCGGCGCGGCTGATGGCGCCCTTCATCCCTTCGGCCCCGGGAGTCAGGGTCAGCCTGGCACCCAGCGCGGCCAGAACCATCCGTCTCTCCATGCTCATGGTTTCGGGCATCGTCAAAGTGATGCCGTACCCGCGGGCCGCAGCCACAAAAGCCAGGGCAATTCCCGTATTCCCGCTGGTCGGCTCGACAATCTCCATTCCGGGCTTTAGGATGCCTCGCTGTTCGGCATCCCAGATCATCGCGGCTCCGATTCGGCATTTGACGGAGTACGCCGGATTGCGGCCTTCGATTTTAGCCAGTACTCTGGCCTTTGCACCCCGGGTAACCCGGTTCAGCTGAACCAGCGGGGTGCGCCCGATGGATTCCGAGTTGTCCAGAAAAATATTCGCCATAATTTCATCCCTTTATTTTGATTGTGCGGTCCATGTTCAAATGACAAAATCGGTGGCCAGGCGGCTGGACTTCTCCCGCTCTCTTTCCAGCAGCTGTGCAAAGGTCGTGGTGTCCAGAACCCGGTCCATGGACTTCTGGACTTCCGTCCAGGTCGGTAAAAAGACGCAGTCCGGCGACATGGGGCAGTCATTTGCGCCCGGCTGGTCGAAGCAGGAAACCATTCGTATCGGGCCGTCGATCAAGCGGATGACTTCCCCGAGGGTGACCTTTCCTGGTTCCCGAACCAGACGGTATCCGCCGGCTCTTCCTCGTTGCGCTTCCAGCAGCCCGCCTTTTTGCAGCTGGTTCAGAATCGCTTCCAGATAACGCTGCGGAATATGCTGCGACCTTGAAATTTCCGCAATGGTCAGAACCCGGCTGCTGCCGTTCCGGCATATTTCGAAAACCGCCCGTAAGGCATATTGGCATTTCGTTCCGATAATCATAAGCGAAAATAATAAGACATATACTACGATTAGTCAATAGATATTTAGTATATAATTGATAAAAAAATAATTTTGCTGAGGCGGCCTTAATAAGAAATCAATTTTTCATGGACGAAAGCCCCAAATCGTTTTATCGTTAAGGGGTCAATCCTGGACGGAAGCCCCGTGAACGGTCCGGATGGAGATATCATCGGGGGGGGTAGGAATTTCCTGTCAAGGGCGGAAAGGGAACTCGTTTCAGAAAAAGGAGAGGGTATGGATCGACGCGGTTTTATGGGACGGGCCTGGGCGATGGCCGCGGCCATCGGAGCGGGAGCCGGGGGCAACGGTTCCGCGGAGGCGAAGAAATACAATTTCGTATTTTTCCTGATCGACGACCTCGGGTGGGCCGATGTGGGTTGCAACAACCCGGATACCTTTTATGAAACTCCGAATATCGACCGGCTGGCCCGGGAGGGGATGCGCTTCACGGATGGATACGCCGCCTGCCCGGTATGCTCGCCCACCCGCGCCAGTATCATGACCGGCAAGTACCCGGTCCGGGTGGGAATCACCGACTGGATTCCGGGGGAGAACCGCTCCGCAAAGCTGCGGGCCGTGCCCAACGCCGACCGGCTGGAGCTCAGGGAAGAGACGATTGCCGAAGCGCTGCGGGCCGCCGGCTACCGGACCGGTTTTGTGGGCAAGTGGCATCTGGGCGCAGAAGGGTTCTATCCCGAACAGCAGGGCTTCGAGAGCAATGCCGGCGGATGCAACTGGGGCAGCCCGCAGAAAGGCTATTTTGCACCCTGGGGGATGCCGACGCTGTCGGAAAGTTCGAAAGGGACTCACCTGGACGACCGGCTGACGGAAGAAGCCGAAAAATGGCTTGCGGAGCACCAGGGCCAACCATTCTACCTGCAGTTCTGCCACTACACCGTGCACCGCCCGATCCAGGCCAAACCGGAGCTCGTCGAAAAATACCGGGCCAAGCTTGCGGCGCGCCCGGGGCAGGAGGAAGTAAAGCTCACGGCGGAGCATGACGTTTTCAACCGGGAAACCCAGAATGACCCGGTCTATGCCGCCATGGTGGAAAACATGGATGCCAGCATCGGCCGGGTTTTACGGAAAATAAAGGAACTGGGACTGGAGGAGCGCACGGTGGTGATTTTCATGTCCGACAACGGGGGCCTTTCCACGGTCAAAAACGCACCGACCTCCAACCGCCCGTTCCGTGCCGGAAAGGGCTGGCTTTATGAGGGGGGCATCCGAGAGCCGCTGATCATCAAGTGGCCGGGAGTAACCCGGCCGGGGAGCGTGTGCCGCCATCCGGTGGTGTCCACCGATTTCTATCCGACCCTGCTTACCATGGCCGGGCTGCCCCTGAAGCCCGAGCAGCATCGGGACGGCGTCAGCCTTGCGCCGCTGCTCGAAGGGAAAAAGCAGGAGCTGGCGCCTCGTCCCATTTTCTGGCATTACCCCCACTATCACGGCTCGGGGCACCGGCCCGCCGGAGCGGTGAGATTCGGGGATTTCAAGCTGATCGAGTTTTTCGAGGACATGCGGGTCGAACTCTTTCATCTGAAGGATGACATCGCCGAAAAGAACGACCTATCGGCCCGCATGCCGGAAAAAACCGCCGAACTTCGCCGGCTGCTGCATGACTGGCGCAGCCGCACCGGGGCCCGCATGCCGGCCGGCCCGGAATAGTCGCACACCTCTCCGTTTCCATGGGAGCGACGGCGGTTCGCTCTTTTTTCCGTATCCCCATTGCTGACGGTCCGGCAGAAAGTCGCACACCTGTGGATTTCCGTTGGGGAAAGCCCTTATAGGGCTTCGTAACGCAGCCCGGGGTTGGCGCGCTTCGCGCCTACCCCGGGTTGGGACACCCGTAAGCAACAACCCGGAAAGGGTTGCGCATAATCAAGCCGTGCCAGGTGTTTGCGCAGCCCTTTCAGGGTTGGGTTTTAAACAAATCCGCCTTCCCGGGGTAGCGCCTATGCGGTTCAACCCCTGCCGGGAGGTGGCACGGATTTCCTTTTCAGGGTAAAAATATTAGGGGGGCGGCCGGAGGGATCCGGATTCCGCTTTTCAAATCCAGCCGCCGGCAGCCGGGTAGTCGCGCGTGGTTTTATTGCGGAGGCCATACGGGGAGGCCGTTCGCGGGAGCGGTCTGAGTTCAATTTTTCAGAAAGGAATGCCTGCCATGACAAAACAGTTCATCGGATTGCTGGTTCTTTTTCTTTTTCTCTGCCCGGAAGTGTCCCTGATGGCCCAGAGCCGGGGACACACCCTGTACGGTGATCTGCAGATCGACGAAAAGTCGCTGGCCGGCCTGCCGCCTTCCTCGTTTCTGGTTTCGCTGGTCACTATATCCGGAGGCGGCTCCTATGCCCCCGGGAATGTGATTGACCGCAACCAGGTTCCTCCCAACGGGCGCTATAAGTTTATGGATGTTCCCAACGGGGAATTCGAACTGGTGGTGGAACTGAACGGGGTGGACGTCGGCCGGATGCGGATGATCATCCAGGAAAGGCGCTTCACCGAGCTGCGCCGCGACATTGCCCTGCAATGGAAGCCGGATCTCGCCTCGCGGGCCGGAGCGGCTCCTGCTCCGGCCGCCTACTCCCGGAGCGGAGCGAGCCGCGGGATTTACGAGAAGGGGCAGGACGCGATGCGCAAGAACGATTTGCCCCAGGCGGTCGCCAGCTTTGAGCAGGTAACCCAGGCGGATCCGAAGGATTTCGAGGCCTGGACCGACCTGGGGACCGCGCATTTCAAGCGGGAAAAATGGGGAGATTCGGAAAAAGCCTACCAGAAGGCTTTGGAAGCCAGGCCCGGATACTTCCCGGCGATGCTCAACCTCGGCAAGCTGCGTCTGGCCCAGAAAAAGCCGGAGGGTGCCGTGGACATCCTGTCCCAGGCGGTGCAGTCCGAACCCGGATCCGCCGATGCCCAGTATTTTCTTGGCGAAGCCTTCCTGCAGATCAAGAAGGGGTCCAAGGCGGTCGGCTGCCTGAATGAGGCTTTACGGCTGGATCCGGTGGGAAAGGCAGATGCCCACCTCCGCCTGGGGGCGCTGTACAACGCCGCCGGGATGAAAGACAAAGCGGCAGCGGAGTATGAGCAGTTCCTGGTTAAAAAGCCCGATTATCCCGACAGGAAGAAAATCGAGCAGTACATCAAGGACAACAGGAAATAATGCCGCAGAAGGAAGATACCAAAGAAAAAGCCCGCGTTTCCGCGGGCTTTTTCTTTGAGGGTCTTTTTTTCGATCAGAACTCGTAGCGCAGCCCGAACTGCATGACTCGCGGCGAGCCCTGGATTGAGGAGATGCGTCCGAAGTCCACGGCGGGGGCATTCAGATGAGAATCGATTCCCAGCCCCATGCCGGCACGCGTACGGGTCGGCTCGCCCAGCCGCTGAGTGTTGGTGGCATTAAAAACCTCCCAGCGGAACTGCAGGCTGTGTCCTTCCGGAATCTTGCCCGGCAGCTTGAAGGATTTGGCCAGGCCGAAATCCAGGCAGACATAGCTTTGCCGACGGAAGATGTTCCGGTCCCCGGTTTCGCCGGCCCGGGCGTTGCGGAAGCTCTGGTAGGCGTACTTGGGATCGGAAAAGAAATTGGGATAGGCGCCCGATTTGGTCGGCGAACCCTCTATGGAGCGGGTGCGGACCCCCCAGCTCTGGGCGTTCCAGTTGGTGGCCCAGATTTCAGCGTCGAAGGGAGCTCCCACCGGCAGGCCGGAGTTCCAGCGGAAGATTCCGCTCAGCTGCCAGCCGCCCAAAATTCCGTTGAGCACCGGGTCAATTTCATTGAGGAAGGCCCTCCCTTTACCGAAAGGCAGATCCCAGAAAGCATTGGCATTGACGATATGCGGGGTGTCGAAACTGGACAGCGCCTTGTTGTCGTCCGGCCGCAGGGAGTTGGTGATGAATCCGGCGGCGGAGAAGCTTCCGGCCCGCTCCAGCCCGGAGGCGTTGTCGATCGACTTGCTGAAGGTGTAGTTGAAGTCCAGGTTGAGGCTGTTTTTGAAGCGCTCCCGAACGGTTACGGTGGCGGCATGGTAATCGGAGTAAGCCATGGTGCTCCAGACCTGCAGTGCGGCGTACTGCGGCTGGAAGAACATCGCCGGCGAGGTTCCCCGGCTGTTCAGCCACTCCTGGAGATACGTCCAGTCCGGAGTGTCCAACCCGTCGCGGCTGACACGGCGGTAGATCCGCTGAGTGGCGGTCTGCCCGGACGCGGCGGCTGCGCCGAACAGGTTTTCGAAATAGGGGATGGGCTGCATGGACGCGATGGGAACATTGTTCCAGCGGGCGTCATACAGCAGGCCGGCAGCGGTGTACCAGTCCATTCCCGACTTCGGATCCTTCATGTTATTGAGCTGCATGATGTCGCGCTGGGCCAGCAGATTGCGCGCCACGCGGCCCATGTAGGAGACTTCCACCATCAGGCCGCCGCGCAGCTCACGCCCCATGGAAAAGCTCCAGGAGTAATGGACCGGGGTGGTCAGCTTGTCGTCCAGGGTCGATTCGATGCGCTCCGCACCGTCGGCAGGCTGCATCAGAGGGAAGACCAGCTTGGACGGAACGGTGATACCCGGCAGGCTGCGGATGGCCTGGTTGAATCCGGTAAAAAGTGGCGCCGGGCGGGTGGTGACGTTGTAGGTGTTGGCGGCGATCGTCTGGGAGGAGGAAAAGCCGAGGGTGTTGTTGAGATCGAAGGATACCGCCAGGGCGCTGCCGATGCGGTCGTAAGCCATGCCGAATCCGCCGCGGAACACCGTCTTTTGGCCGGTGCCAAAGAGGGCTTTCAGCACGCTGTTTTCAAAGGAAGGGCTCCAGGCGAAGGAAGCCCGCGGGGCAAAGTTGTTCTTGTCCCAGGGGTAAAGAGGCGCCTTGCCATTGGCCGGACCGGTCTTGTCCACGGTGATCGAATCGTTGTAGGGGATCCCCTTTTCGGCGGAGGCAACCCGCTTGTCGAAATAGTCCGAAAGACTGACTGTCGGTTTGACCTCCAGGCCATTGGCTTCGTAAACGGGCCGGTTGAGGCCGTAACGCAAGCCGTAGATCAGGGTCAGCTGCGGATGAACCCGCCAGGTGTCCTGGGCGTAGAGCTCGTACTCTTCGGTGGCAAAGGTGCGGCCCACACCGGTTCCGGCGTTCATGATATTCCCGTCCGGTCCGAAGTTGAAGTAGCCGGAGTACGAGGAAAAGCGGCCGATGGCGGCGGCCAGGGCGGCCTGCAGGTTGGACTTGCTCCCGTAAATGTTGGGCAGCGGATCGGTCAGAACCGCCCCGCTGGCCTCATAGAAGGAAGCGTTGGTGTATGCCAGATCGTAGGCGTTGCTATAGGAAATCCGGGTGTTGCGGATGAGGCGGATGTTTCCTCCCAGCTCAATGGTGTGCTTTCCCTTTACCCAGGCCAGGTCGTCGACGATGTTCCAGGTCGGGGTAATGCGGTTCGAGGTCCGGGAGAAGTTGCGCGGATAGAAAACGCTGCGGAAATAGATCTGGTTGTCCGAGGAATCGCCCTGGGCGCTGAAGGCTTCCCGCGTCAATCCGAAGCGCAGCGTGTTGACGATCTTGGATGTTGCCATCCAGGTGTGCTGGGTGGCCAGGCCGGTGGGATGGCTCCAGCGGTTGGTTCCCGGGGTGTCCGGCCAGTAAGGGGCGCCGGCTTCCAGGTCATACTGGTAGTTTCCGCGGAGAAGCAGGGTCTGCTTGGAATTCAGATTGAAGTTCAGCGTGGCGGTGTGGGCGTTGTAGCTGAGCGGCAGCGGGGCGTTGAACCGGTACCCGCTGAAATTCAGTCCGTCTCCCACGCCGGTATCGTTGGCGGGATACTTTTTGGCGGCATCCGCCAGGACGGCCAGCGCCGCCGGGTTGATTCCCACCGGGTAGATCTTGTTCAGTTCCGCGGTGGTCAGGGTGGTGGTCCCGCCGGCGGTGTTGGTGTATTTGATGATCCCCTGTCCGAGGCTGGGCAGCGGCACGGTGTTGGGCCCGACAATGGTTTCCTTGGCATCGCGCCGGCCTTCATAATTATAGAAGAAGAACACGCGATCCTTGAGCACCGGCCCGCCGAGGGATCCGCCGAACAGGTTGCGCAGCAGCTTGGGCCGCTTGACCCCGGTCCGGTTATTGAAGAAATCGTTGGCGGTGGTTATGGTGTTGCGGTGGAATTCGTAGGCCGAACCGTGCCATTCGTTGGTTCCGGTGCGGGAAACCAGCGACACCTGCCCGCCGGAGGAGCGGCCCTGGCTGGCGGTGGCCAGGTTGGTGGTGACCCGGAATTCCTGCACCGAGTCCGGGGTAACCCGCAGTACGGTGGTGAAAGCTTCTCCGGTCTGCTGATCGTTGACGTCGATCCCGTCGAGCGTCAGGTTGGACTGGTCGCTGCGCGCCCCGCTGACGTATCCGTCCTGGGTTACGGCGGGCTGCAGGCTGAGCAGGTTGGCCACGTTGCGCGATTCCAGCGGCAGCTGCCGGATGCGCAGTCCTTCAAAGGCGTTGCCGATAGTCGCATCCTGCGTATTGAGCTTGACGGCGCCGGCTTCCACCGTGATCGTCTCGCTGAGCTGGCCGATTTCCATTTTCAAGTCGACGGTCGCCGGAGTGTCGACCATCAGGTTCAGGTTTTCGATCATCGCCGTTTTGAATCCCTGCTGCTCCGCACGGATTTTATATTTCCCGGGAAGCAACTGCCGGAACTGGTAAACGCCGACTTCGTCGGTGACCGTGCTGCGTTCCACGCCGGTCGGGCTGGTCAGGATCACCGTCACGCCGGGAATAACCGCTCCGGCAGGATCCACTACTTTGCCGCTCACGGCCGTATTCTGAGCCAGAGCGGGAATTGAAACTAGAAAGGAGAAAAGAAACAACCAGGAAAAAATCCTGATAAGCGGTCTGGTTCTATGCATCGTGACTCCATGCCTTTCCGGCGGAAATGCTCTCCCACCCCAGAGTGGGCAGGCGCACAGCTGATTTTGAAAGTTCCTTGCGTGAAAGAAGGAAAACCCCAAGCGATTTTAGAAACAAGTGCTGCTGCTTGTCAATGCCTATTCGTCTTCCAGGTAGGTATAGCCGCGCAGGCCTTCCTCGTAGAACTTCACCAGGCGGCCCAGTTCCTCCACGCTGATTTTTCCTTCGCGCAGCGCGGTTTCGGCATCCTTGCGGAAGCGGTTGATCAGGCTTTCGGCATTGAATTGCACATAGTGCAGGACCTCCTCTACCGTGTCCCCTTTGATGACCGCCTCCAGCACCACTTCACCGGCGTCGTCCAGGTTGACGTGGACCGCGTTGGTGTCGCCGAACAGGTTGTGCAGGTCGCCGAGGATTTCCTGGTAGGCCCCCACCAGGAAAATTCCCAGGTGGTAGTAGTCCTCGTTCAGGGAGTGCAGGCGCAGACTGCGCTTCACGTCCCGGCGGTCGATGAACTGGTCGATCTTGCCGTCCGAGTCGCAGGAGACGTCGCCGAGCACCGCCTGGCGCAGCGGCTTTTCCCCCAGCCGGTGAATGGGCATGATGGGAAACAGCTGGTTGATGGCCCAGCTGTCGGGGATGCTCTGGAAAAGGGAAAAGTTGCAGTAGTAGGTCTCGGCCAGGATCGATTCCAGCACCTCCAGCTCTTCGGGGAAAAAGGCCAGCTCGCCGGCCATTTTCTGTATGCGGCGGCAGATGGTGAAAAACAGGTTTTCCGCGCGGCAGCGCTGCTCCAGGGTGAGGTACCCGAGGCTGAACAGGTTCAGGGACTGGTCCAGGGCTTCGTTGGCGTCGTGGTAACTTTCCAGCAGGTTTTTGGAGCTCAGCAGGCGCAGCGTATCGTGCAGGTCGTGCAGCGGCTGCTCGTCCTCCTCCACCACGCCCGGCGTGGATTCCGAGGTGCCCAGCCCGGTGGTGCCCAGCACGTTGAAGACCAGGACGCTATGGTAGGCGGCAATGGCCCGCCCGCTTTCCGAAAGGATGGTCGGGTGGGGCACCTGGGCTTCGTCGCAGACGTTGAGCACGTGATAGACCACGTCGTTGGCGTATTCCTGCAGGGTGTAGTTGGCGCTGGATTCGAAATCGGTCTGCGAGCCGTCGTAGTCCACCCCCAGGCCGCCGCCGACATCCAGGTAGAGGAGCCCGGCTCCCGCCTTGACCAGCTCGGAATAAACGCGGGCGGCTTCGGTGACCGCGGTCTTGATGCGCCGGATGTTGGTGATCTGGCTGCCCAGGTGAAAGTGAATGAGCTGGAAGCAGTCCTCCATCCCCTGTTCCTTGAGCAGGGAGAGGGCCTGCAGGGCTTCTTCGACCGTGCATCCGAACTTGGACCGGTATCCGCCCGAGGATTTCCAGCGCCCGGAGCCGCGGCTGGCCAGCTTGACGCGCAGCCCGATGGCCGGCCGCACTCCAAGCCGTCCGGCGGTCTGGAGGATCATTTCCAGCTCCTTGAAGCGCTCCACCACCGGGATGATGTGCCGCCCGATTTTCTTGGCGTACAGCACCATTTCAATGAATTCCTGGTCCTTGAAGCCGTTGCAGATGATCGGGGTCTCGTTGTCGGTAATGGCCAGGACGGCCAGCAGCTCCGGCTTGGAGCCCGCTTCCAGGCCGAAATGGAACGGTTTGCCGAAGCGCAGCACCTCGTCCACCACCTGCTTCTGCTGGTTGACCTTGATGGGGAAAACGCAGCGGTACTCCCCTTTGTAGCCGTTTTCCTGAATGGCTCCGGCAAAGGCGTTGTGGATCTCCTCCAGGCGGTGGCGCAGGATTCCGGTGAAGCGTATCAGGACCGGCGCGGGAATGCCGCGCAGCAGCAGCGTGTCCACCACGTTTTTCAGATCGATGCTGCGCCCCGCTTCCTTGGTGGGGTGCACGAGCAGGTTGCCGTTTTCTCCGACCGAAAAATATCCTTTTCCCCAGCTGGCAACGTCATACAGGTCGCCGGAGTCCTGGGTGGTCCAGCGTTCGGCCGGTTCGCGGGACAATAGTCCTTCGGCAAGCTTCGTGTTCATGGCAGTCTCTCCCGGAATCGAGTTTTGTGAAAGACATGCTTTTACCATACAATCCGACCCATTTCCAGAATGCGCCACAGAAAAATTCCAGGAAGCGGAAAGGCGCGTCAACAAAGCTTTTGGAGGGAAAGCAGTGCCCCCGGTCACGGAATAAAGTGCGGAACCCGGAGGGGATCTCGACTTTTTACGGTCCCGTATTGAAAGATGGTCCGGCAAAAAAGTCTGGAACCCCGAAAGGGGTTCCGGAGCACAGCCCGGGGTTGCGCCGCATAGGCGCTACCCCGGGTAGGCGGATTTGTTTAAAATACAGCCCGGAAAGGGCTGCGCAAACAACTGATGCGGCTGGATTTTGCGCAACCCTTTCCGAGTTGACACCTAAGGGTCTCCCTACCCGGGGTAGGCGCGAAGCGCGCCAACCCCGGGCTGTGTTACGAAGCCCAATAAGGGCTTTGCCCAACGGAAATCTCCAGATATGGGACTTTCTGACGGGCCTTCCTGAAAGATGGCTTCGTTAAAAGGCACCATCTCCTGGCGAGAGACCCTTCCGCTTTTCTTCCTGTGAGCCCAATCATTTCACAGGAAGACGGGAAGATCAGGAAGGAAAAAAGAAGCAATCAGGGCATTTCGGATGGGGAGACGGCCATTTTACCGGGCCATCTTGAAAGGGCGGTCTGCAGGCGGCTCTCCGGAAAGAAGTGGTCCAGGATCTGTCGGTAGCCGCAACCCTGCCGGGCCATCTCCACGCATCCCGCCTGGCACAGGCCGTAGTGGTGTCCGTGGCTGTCGCCCGCAACGGCGGAGCCCCGCTTCCCCCGGGAGCAGGAGGGGCAGAAGGTCGGCCGCGAAGGATAGGCTCCACCCGCCGGAGCGGTAAAAAGCAGGTTGTCGCAAACCGCCGAATAATAGGCCGGGAGCGGCTTTCCCTGGTAGGTTAGAATCTGCCCCCGCGTCGCCTGGACGGCGCCGCGGGCCTGCGGTGTGGTTGCCGTGCCGCGGCTGAACTGGCAGTGGGTCGTATCGCAGAAGTCGTATCCTTCCCTCCGGTGGCGGTGCCGGTGGGAAGCCAGGAAGCTGCGGGCCGTCACCGCCTGGGCTTTCAGGGCCTCCGGCTGCTTCACGTGGTTCATTTCGGCTCCGACCACCGAAGCGGTCAGCTCTTCCGGATCCGCTTCCAGCAAGGCGACCAGCTTCCCGCCGACTCTCCGCACCTCGAGGTCGCCGCGGAATTCCCTTCGGATCTGCCCGGGGATGGCCAGGGTGAATTCCGGTGCGGATGCTCCGCTGTCCCGAAGCGACGATGGCGGCGCCAGGCGGAGGCGAACCCGCGGCTCGGGACCCAGGGACTTCACCGGTATCCCGCTTTGCAGCTGGCGAACCAGGAGGCCCTCCTCCCGGCTCTCCAGCAGCAGGACATCGTGGCCGGAAAGACGGAGCACCGTCTCCTGCCCTCCGTGTAGCAACCGCAGCCGCTCCTTCCCCCGGTACCGAAGCTCCAGGCGGCCGGTCTCGAAAAGGGTGAAGATCCGCAGCCGTAAGGCCCGGGAGGCTCCTTGCTCTTCCTGCCGGGAAAATCGGACCGGTGCCGGAAAGGCGACCGCCGTGCGCAAGGCGAGGAGCATGTGTGCGGTCCTTCGGCAGAGAAGGCGGCGGGAAAGGATGCGGTCGGACCCGGTCATTATTCTATTCCGAGCGTCGGGCGGGCCGCAATCGACGGTAGACGGCGAGTGTTTTGGCGGCCAGAGGTGCGGCTTCCGTGGCGCCTCGTCCCGGGTGGACAAAGGTCATGACCAGAAGGGGCTCCGCCGGATTGCGGTCCACGGCCAGGCACCAGCCTTCCAGGTCGGAGAGGCGATGGGTTCCCTCCCGGAGGCTGTGCGTGCCGGTCTTGACGTACCGGGAAGAGGAGGCGGCTCCCGCCAGGCGCCCGGTTCCTTCCTGCGCGGAAAGCCGCATCCCGCGCTGGATCACCGCCAGGGAAGCGGCTTCCATGTAAACGGAGCGGGCGGCCGAAGTCTCCTCGGGGTTTTGGCGGAGGAACAGTCGGCCTCCGTTGTAGAGGGCGGCATAAGCGAGCGCCAGGCGAATGGGCGGTACCGCCAGGCGCGGGCTGGACCCGGTCATCGCCCGGCGCTGCTCTTCGCCGGGAAAGGAGTCGAACCGGGGAAATTCGTCCGCCCCGGTCTCCAGCCCGAATAAATACAACAGGCGCGCGAAATCCGCGGGATCCAGCTCCAGGGCCAGCTGGCGAAAGTAGGAGTTGCAGGAATGGGCCAGGGCCTGCTCCAGGGTCAGGAGGCCGTGGCCCTGCGGGTTCCAGCAGGGATCGCCCTGGCTTCCGCCGGCCGGAGGGCACAGAAACCGGGGCAGGTCGGCCGGGCTGTGCCGCAGTAGAAAGGCCAGGGCGGTAAAGGGTTTGATCAGGGAGCCGCAGGGCTTTCGCGGTCCGAAAAAGAAGGCGGTCCGCAGGCCGGCCAGAACCCGCCCGCTGTCCGGGTCGAGAAGCAGGACCGCGGAAGCCCGGCCTTCGGTCCCCTCCGGGAGGGGAGGGGCCGCCATGGCCCGTTCAAAGGCCTGCTGCAGCATGCCCGATGGGGGCGGAGCAGCGAAGACGGCCGCCAGGGTGGCTTGTAGCCACCGTCGCCGGTCGAATGCGTTGCCAGGCTTGCCGCTCATGGTCCTCCGCCGGATGATATTTCCTCACGGCTGCGGCGGGAACCAGCGGTCCGCGAGCTCCTGGACGCGAGCGGCCTGCGGCGTTTCTCCCCGCTGCCGGTAGAAAAGGAGGCGCTGCTGGAGCATGCCCCGGTGCTGCTCGCGCATATGCTGCCGGATCGGCTCCTCCCCGTACCGCCGGTCCAGCAGGGAATCCATCGCCCAATCCAGTTCCGGAAGGGAGCCGGGCGGATTCTGCGCGTAATACCGGAAGAGCAGTCCTTCCGGAAGGAAAAAGCCGCTGCGCCCGGCGCCGAACTGCCGGAAGTGCTCCCGGGCGGCGGAGTCCAGGTATACCGGGCGTTCCCGGCATTGCAGCATGGCTTCCAGCAGCCCGGCATAGGCCCGGGCGATGCGCGAGCTGTCCTGCAGCCGCCCTGCTTCGAAAACCCGCAGCTCGGAAAGGAAGGGATCCAGGAAGGGCTTCCATTCTGCGGCCCGCCCGGGATCTCTCCGGGCGAACTGGTCGAGATACCAGGGCCGGTTTTGCCAGAGGGGAATATCGATCAGCAGAACGTCCCGGCGGAAGCCGCACACTTCGGTCAGGTACAGGGAAGGGGAAACCAGCTGCCAGTCGGCGGCCAGCACCAGGGCCTGCGGCGCGACCGTCCGCAGCGCATTGCGGGCGTAGTCCGCGCTGGCGGTGTCCCCGGCCCGGCTCCGGCCGGGCAGCCGCACGGCGGCCAGCAGCACCAGAGCCGCCATCGCCAGCCACGGCAGCGCCCGGGCGGCTCCCTTCGCCGCGCCCGGGATCCGGGCGGCCAGCGCCTGCATGCCGGAGGCCGCGGCCAGAGAGGAGCAGAAGAACAGGGGCAGCAGATAGGCATCCCGATCCTGGGTAGGGTGACTGTAAGCGGCGGCCTGCAGCGTCCCCAGGGACAGAGTGAGCAGGACGCTGGCCAGCCATCCCCACAGCAGGGGCCCGCGGTCCGGCCTGCGGTGCCAGCCCCAGGCGCCCCAGAACACCAGGAGGAGGCCGGCGTAGCCGGACTCCCGCAGCCAGAGGGCCAGGTTGCCGCCCAGGGCGGAAAGCAGCTCCGGGCCGCTGGCGGAAAACAGGTTGGTCTGATACTGCCGGGCGGTGATGTGCCACCAGAGCCGCTCCGGAGTGGTCGGGCTGCCCCAGTTCAGGAGCGGCGCGCTGCGGGCCAGGGCCATCAGCCCCAGGTAAAAAAGAAGGGCGGCTCCCAGCGCGCTTCCCGCAGGGAGAGTCCATTCCTGCCACCCGGACCGCCTGTGGCTTCCGCTTCGGGGCCGGGCCTGCGCGGGCCAGAGCAGTCCCAGGAGCAGGGGGAGCAGGGCCAATACCGAAACCCAGTGGACGGCCAGGGCCATTCCGGTAAAGATACCACATAGTATCTGGCGCCGGCGCCGTCCCGCCGCGGAAAAGGCAAAGCAGCACGCGGCGGCCATCAGCCAGGAGTGGAAGGCGTAGACTTCCGTAGTCAGCGCCCAGTGCCAGAAGACCGGTCCGGTGGCCAGCAGCAGCGCCCCGGCGGCGGCCATCCCGCGGGCCCCGGCCGACGGAGGGGAGGCCGGGGGGGGGACGAGGAGGCGGAGGCCCAGGCGGTAGGCAGCGGACACGGCCAGTGCGGCGCAGGCCGCGCTGAACAGGTTCAGCCGCCAGGCCACGCTTCCCCAGGCCAGCAGGCGCGACCAGAGCCAGCCCGCGAACACATAGGCGGGAAAGCCGGGGGCGTGGGCCACTCCGGGAGCCCACGCCGCCAGGGCCAGCTCGCCGCTGTCTACGGGTCCCACATCGGGATATACTCCGGGGGCATAAAGCAGGAAGGCTGCCAGCCACAACCCGGCGGCCCCAACGGCATTCCAGGCTTCGGCCGTGGGGTCCGGGGGCGGAGCGGCAGCGGCTTCCGCCGGCCTGGGGTGTGGCGCAGCCGGCTTCTGGCGTCGGGGTTTCATCGGCTGCGGCTTCAGCGCAGGCAGGTCAGGTGCCGCCCGCCGTCGATGGAACAGGTCAGCCCGGTGATCCACCCGGAGCGAGGTGAGGCCAGGAAGAGGATCAGGTCGGCGACTTCGGATACCTGCCCGACGCGGCCCAGCGGGTGCGTGCTCCGGCTGCGCTCCAGGAAGTTCCCGTACGCCTCCTCGTCCATTCCTGCGCTGCGGTGCAGCCCGGACAGGACGACGCCGGGATTGACGGCGTTGACCCGGACGCCCTTGGGGGCCAGCTCCAGGGCGGTGCAGCGGGTCAGCTGGTCCAGGGCCGCCTTGCTGACGCAGTAGCTGAGCACGTTGGGAAAGGCGCGCAGGCCGGTGACCGAGGAGACGTTGACCACCGCTCCGCGGCGGGGGATCAACTGGGGCAGGGCCTGCCGCAGGAGCATGTACGGGGCGTGCAGGTTGATGTTCATCATGTCGTGCCACTGCGCGAGGCTCTCCGTTTCGATGCTGCCGAAACCGATGATCCCCGCGGCGTTCACCAGAATGTCGATGCCGCCCCACTCGGCGGCGGCGCGGTCCAGGAGGGCCTGGGTCCGGGCGGCGTCGGTGATGTCGGCCACCTCCAGGCGGAAGCGTTCGGGCTCCATGCCCTCGGCTGCTTCCTGCAGCCGCGCCCGCTGGCGGCCGACCAGGATCACCCGGGCCCCTTGCCGGTAAAAGGCCTGGGCCGCGGCTTTGCCGATGCCGCTGGAGGCTCCGGTCAGCAGCGCCGTTTTGTCTTTCAATTCCATATCCATACGAAACCCTTTCTTCATGCGGTTTTCAGCCGATTGATTTTTGCGGATGATCGTTGCCACGTGTGAATTATGTATCCAAACCAGCAATTTTTCTACGCGAATTGTCGTTTTTCACTTGACAGCGAAAGGAAAATTTTGCTATAAAGGGCATGAATACTGAGTTTTTCAGGATGTAGGTTGAGAACATTTTTCAAAGGAGTAGAGCACAGTGAACAAAGGCGAAATGATTGACAAAATCGCTGCTGACACCGGTTTATCCAAAACCGCTGCCGCGCAGGCTTTCGATTCCGTCATCAAGAACGTGGAAGACACCTTGAAGAAGGGACAGAAGGTCACCATCGTCGGCTTCGGCACTTTTTCGGTCAGCAAGCGCAAAGCCCGCACTGGACGCAACCCCCAGACTGGTGCCGCCATCAAGATTCCTGCCAAGAAGGTACCGAAATTTACCCCGGGCAGCGATCTCAAGAAAACCGTGGCCAAAGCCAAGTAAGATTTCGGCTGACGCCGGAGGGATAAAGCCCGCTGATCCAGCGGGCTTTTCTTTTTTATGGCCATCGACCCCAGCGTACGAAGACAGGCACTGGCCGCCCATTTGCGGCGGATCCGGCGAACCATCCGGGCGCGGGAAAAGCAGAGAGACCGCTTTTCCCTTCTCCGCCCCGTGCTCCTGGGCCTGGGGCTCCTGGCCTATTCCCGCTGGGGCTGGATGGCGCTCGGTGCGGCCCTGGCTTTGCTGGCCCTGGAGTCCTTGCGCTATCGCCGCATCGCCCGGGCAGTTTCCGTCTACCGGCTGTGGGAGGCGATCAAGGCGGACCGTCTGGCCCGCATGGACCTCGACTGGAGCCGTATCCCCGTCCGCCTTTCCGAGGAAGCCGAGCCGGGACACCCCTTTGCCGCGGACCTGGACCTGGTCGGGCCGCACTCTCTGCACGCCCTGCTGGATACGGCCGTATCGCGGGAGGGAAGCCGAAGGCTGCGGCGCTGGCTGCTGGAAGGCCACCCGGACCCGGAGCAGATCCGGGCCCGCCAGGAGGTGATTCGGGAGCTGGTTCCGCTGCCCGGCTTTCGCGACAAGCTGCTGCTGCAGTTCCAGCGGGTTTCCCGCGAGCAGCTGGACGGGGAAAATCTCCTGCACTGGCTGCAGCTGCCGTCTCCGCAGCAGGGGCTGGGGAAGGCCTTCTGGATTTCCCTGGGGCTGGCTCCGCTGAACGGCCTGCTGCTGCTGGGTCATGCGCTGGGCTTCGGACCGGCCCTCTGGGCGCCCTCGCTGCTGATCTACGGGGGCTTATACCTCTGGTCGCTGCCCCGCCTGGGGGCCCACTTTCATGCCGTGATGCGGCTGGACGAGGAGCTTTCCAAGTTTCGGGCCATTCTGCAATACCTGGAGGCCTACCCGTATCGCCGCTGCCCGGCGCTGCGGCTTCTGTGTGCGCCCCTGCTCTGCGAAGCCACCCGCCCCTCGCGGCAGCTTCGCCGGATTGCCTGGCTGACCAATGCGGTCGGGCTGCGGATGAATCCGGTTCTGGGATTTTTGCTGAACGCTCTGCTGCCCTGGGATTTTGTTCTGGCGCACCTTATTCAGCGCAGCCGGCAGCAGTGCGCCCGGCAGTTTCCGGCCTGGGTGGAAGCCTGGTCGGAGCTGGAGGCGCTGGTCTCCCTGGCCAATTTTGCCTACCTGCACCCGGCCTACGTGCTGCCCGGGATCCGGGAGGACGCGGAGCAGGACGACGAGCCGGTGCTGGAGGCTATCGCCGTGGGGCACCCGCTGATTCCCGCGCCCCAAAGGGTTTCGAACGACATCGCCTTTCACCGCCGCGGCGAACTGCTGCTGCTCACCGGCTCCAACATGGCCGGCAAAAGCACCTTCCTCCGGACGCTGGGAGTCAATCTCTGCCTGGCCAACAGCGGCGGACCGGTCTGCGCCAGCCTGTTCTGCACCCGACCCATGCGCCTGCTGACCTGCATGCAGGTCCGGGATTCCATCGCCGAGGGCTCTTCCTTTTTCTATGCGGAAGTGAAGCGCCTGAAGGCCGTACTCGATCATTTGACGGAGGGCAGCCCGCGCCTGGCGGTGGTCCTGATCGACGAGATTTTCCGGGGAACCAACAGCCGCGAACATCTTCTGGGCAGCCGGGCCTATCTGCGGCACCTGGCCTCGCAGCCCTGCGTGGCGGTCATCGCCACGCACGATCTGGAGCTGGGCCGGCTGGAAGGGGAGCTGGCCGGCTTTCGCAACTGCCATTTCCGGGATGAGCTGGTCGGGGACCGCATGGTCTTCGATTACCGGCTGCATCCCGGGATCTGCCCGAGCACCAATGCCGTGCGGATCATGCGCCGGGAAGGATTGCCGGTGCCCGACGAGGGGGAAGGCTAGCCGGCCGCCCCTGGCGCCTCAGGGAACCGGTTCGATGTTTTTCTGCTCCGTCCGGACCGGGGCCGGAGGGGCCGGACTGGACGCCGGCTGCGGGCTGGCCTGCGCCTCGGCCGGTTTGGCGGCTTGCTTGTTCTCCTCCTTCTTGGGAGACTTGGTGGAGGTCATGTTCAGCTGGAACATCGATCCCTGGGCAAAGCGGATATCCTCTCCCTTGGTGCTGAAGGTGATGGTCAGGCCCACTGCGGCGCCGAGCGCCGCGCCGGCGGCCACTCCGGAGCCTCCGGCCACCGCCCCGCCGATCAGGGCGCCGATGCCCGCCAGGGCTGCGGTACGGGCCACATCCTTGCCGCGGGAGGATTTTCCGATGACCCGCCCTTCTTCATCGACTCCCTGGACTCCCTGCGAGTTTTTCACCGAGGTCAGGTCGGCGGTGATCGGTATCACCGTGCCGTTGGCCAGCATCAGCTTGTTGAAGGAGAAAAGCAGTTCCGACTTTCCTTTCACCTTGCCCGCGGCTTTGGCGCTGACCACTTCGCCTTCAATCATGGCGTTCCGGTAGCCGGCCGGGTCGACCACCTGCAGAGAGAAGCGATCCCCCTTCTTGTTGCTGGAGGCGCTCAGGGGAGAAAGGGTTTTTGCCCAGAAATCTTCCTTTTTGATTTCCTGGGCCATCAGGCTTCCGGTGACAAGGAGGCCTGCCGTGAAAATGAAAAAGGAAATGCGTTGTTTCATGGAGAGATTCCTTTCTGACAAAAAGCGGAGCTATTTCATTCCATTGGTGTTCTTTTTTTCCAAGCTTAAAACGATGAATCTATTATATTCCGAAAGAAAGGGAGTCCTCAAGCCGGGATGCATCACAAAGGCCGGCCCGGAAAAAAGTATCTTACCGCTTCGTCACCATGGATGACCTCGCAGCCAGCAGGCGGGCAAGCAAAATCCGGCACGCCAAAAAGCCGGCCATCCCGGATGGCGACTCGGCTAGCGCACGTGGGGCAGAACCTGCCAGCGAATGGTCACCCGGGCTTTTCCCTTTTTGTCGAAGCGGAGCCCCAGGCGCTTCCACTGGTTGCTGATTCCAGGTGATTCGGTAATGGCGACTTTCTCGCCGGTCAGGTCCACCAGGCAGGGAACGCCCGGCAGCTGGCCGCGAACCGTGCCGCTGTTGGAGGAGGATCCTTCCAGGATGACTACCTCCCCTTTCTGAACCTCTCCATTCCACTCGATGATTCCGGCCCGCGGCCCGGTGTAGGGCGGGGGACCGGACGGGCGGCTGGGTTTTTCCTGTTCCACAACCTCCGCGGCGGTGGTCGGGGGAGACGGGCGCTGCACAATGGTTTCCGGTGGCGATTCGATCACCGTGCTTTCGACCGGGGACTCCGTCAGCTTCGCTTCCTGCTTCGGGTTGCGGGTGAAGGAATTGCCCCCGATCGGCTGGCTGTTGGCGTTGGATGCCACTTCGATGACTTGAGGTTTGCGCCCTTCCGTGGATTCCGCATGGACGGCCGTAGTTCCGGCGGGGGAGGCGGCGGTTGTTTTACCGCGGCTCTCCGGGACCACGGGTGGCGGAGTTTTCCCGGAGGGACCGC
The DNA here is from genome assembly GCA_903847975.1 of uncultured Acidobacteriota bacterium. GTDB lineage: Bacteria > Acidobacteriota > UBA6911 > CAINFC01 > CAINFC01 > CAINFC01. The sequence goes on from CAINFC010000198.1 coordinate 100,856, forward strand.
GGCCGCTGGTGCTCCCTGATGCAGAGCCGGCGCCGCCGGCCACCTGCAGGGTGGTGGGCGGACTGGGCGGTTCGCCGGGCCGGCTGACTTCCGGGGCCAGGGTGCTCGGCGGAGCGATCGTTGCGGAGGGGCTTTCCGTGGTTTTTGTTTCCCGGACCGGAGGGGTCACCGGATTCCGCAGGAAGAGGAAATAGTAGCCGCCCCCGGCGACTCCCGCCAGGATAAGGACTGCCATCAGATAGAGAGGTGCTCGGGAGGCGGGCCGGGCCGCCACGGTGCGCGGGGGAGCGACAATCTCGGGGATGGGCGCGGAAACCGCCGGAGCCGGCGGTGCGGGAGCCGGCGGCGGAGGCGGAGCCGGCCGGGAAACCGTCGGAGTAGAAACCGTCGGAGTGGAAACCGAGGAGCCGCACTGCGAGCAGAATCTCGTGCCGGCCGGCAGGCGGCTGCCGCAGGAAGGGCAGAAGGATGCCCCGCCGGGCGCCGGAGCTGCCGCCTGGCTTGCGGGGGGCGTCGGCGCGAATCTGCCGGGCATGATCGTGGCGGAGGTGGTTCCGGTCGGCAGGTGCGTGGCCTGCAGGGGCTTTTTCTGCCGATCCTCGATCTGCTTCAGGTACGTTCTGGCCAGGTCGTGGGTGGATTGAATCGAAATAACATCTTCATAGTGCTGCCTGGCCGCGATCAGGTTGTTCTGTTCCAGCTCGTACTGACCGGTCTGCAGAAGCTCCTTGATGGCCTGGGGCTTCATCATTTCCACCAGGGAGTCGATTTCCCGGCCCATCTCGCTGCAGGTGGCAAAGCGCTCGTCGCGGTTTTTGGCCAGAGAGCGGTCCAGCAGCACCTCCAGTCCCGTCGGGCAGGCGGGAAGCAGGGTTTTGATCGGGGTGATCGGCTGGTGAACGATGTTGGTCAGGATGGCGTGGATGGAGTCGCCGGAAAAGGGCAGGCGGCAGGTCAGGAACTCGTACAGGATCACGCCGACGGAAAACAGATCGGAGCGCCGGTCGATGGCCTGCGGCGCGGTGATCTGCTCGGGGGACATGTAGCTGACGGTGCCCATGACCATACCCGGACGCGTCATGTTGGAGTCCGTCATCCGGGCGATGCCGAAGTCCATGATCTTGACGGATTTTCCATCGGGCAGAATGCGGATGTTGGCCGGCTTGATGTCGCGATGGATGATGCCGCTCTCGTGGGCGTAATCCAGGCCCTTGCAGATCTGGGAGACGATGTTCAGCTTCTTGATCAGCGGGTATGGCAGCCTGGCGCTGATGATCTCGTCCAAATCCTGCCCCTCGATCAGCTCCATGGCAATGAACGGCATCCCGCCTTCTTCGCCCATGTCGTAAATGGTGACGATGTTCGGATGCCGGAGCTTGCCTGCCGCCTGGGCTTCGCGGTAGAAGCGCTGCACCAGGTCCTTGTTGTCGCACAACATTTCCGACATGGTCTTAATGGCGACAGGCCGGCCCAGGAAAGGATCCTGGGCTTTGTAAACCACACCCATGGCTCCCTTGCCGAGTTCCCCGATGACCTCATACTTGCTGATTTTTTTTAGAGGCATAACCAACCCCATCCCGGTTGTATCAATGACTGACTTCGTTGCGATGTCTGCGTCTATAATAGTACCCCATGCGGATCTCTTTGTTGCCGGGGGATCGGAACCGGGCTTCGGTACTAATGGGTCCGGGACGGTGCTTTCATATATCGGCGGGTGCCCAATAACAGAAGGGCGCCGAAGGCCAGGTAAATCACGCTGGTGGCACTCAGGCAGGCGCTCATCCCGAAGGTGGGGGCGGCCACCGCGATGGCCATGGTGGCCAGGCCGCCGCCGAGCCAGGCCAGGGAATTCATTACCCCGACGGCCGTGGACCGATGTTCCGGGAGCACCACATCGTGGAGAGAGGCCCAGATATTGGCGTCGTAAATTCCCTTGCAGATGCCATACAGCCCCATGGCCGCCACCAGGGCCGGGACCGAAAAGGTCCACCCCATCAGGAACAGGAATGGGGCTCCCAGGAAAAGTCCGACGGACTGGCTCAGCGCCCGGCCTCCAAAACGGCGCCGGGCCCAGCGGTCGGCGATCACGCCGCCGAGCAGCACTCCGGCGATGGAGCCGGCCTGCAGGTAGGCCGTGGCGCTGAAGCCGGACATGGCCAGGGTCATGTGAAACTGATCGAAAAGATACTTGGGCAGCCAGGTGAGAAAGATGGCGGCCACGAAGTTGGCGCCGATAAAAACCAGGGTCAGGACGCGCACCATAGGTATCCGGTAGATGACCAGAATATTCCGGAAAATTTCCCGGAAAGAAAGGGCCGGGACCTCCTTGGCTACCCCGTTTTCCTCCGACTGTCCGCGCCGCGGCTCCTTCAGGGTGAACAACAGGAAAAGGCCCAGCAGGATGCCGGCGCCGCCGAACAGGTAGAAGGAGAAGCGCCAGCCGTACGATTGGGCCAGCCAGCCGGTCAGGCTGCCTCCGATTACGGTTCCGGTGTAGACGGCCGACTGATGGATCCCCATGGCCCGCGAGCGGGTGTCCTTGCCGTGATAGTCGCTGAGCAGCGACATGGCGGCCGGGAAATAGAAAGCCTCTCCCAGGCCCTGCAGGGCCCGCAGGACAACCAGATGCCAGTAGGCGGTGGAGACTCCGATCAGGTAGGTGATGATCGACCAGAAAATGAGCCCGCCGATGATGACCGATTTCCGGTGGTAGCGGTCTCCGGTCATTCCGGCCAGCCATCCTGCCCCGGCATACACCCACATGAACGAAGAGACCATCCATCCGAGCTGGACGGCGGTGAGGCTGAACTCCGATTGCAGGAGCGGAAACACCGAGGCGATGGCCTGCCGGTCGGAATAGTTGAACATGCAGATCAGCCATAACATGGCGACTACCATCCATTTATACACATTCCCATTCATAGCTTCCTCCTGGCTGTTCTGCCGCTTGTGCTGTTAAGGTGCCGTCCCCCGGGTTCGGGACCGTTTCTGATCGGCGATTGTAAGCAAGGAAGGGGGAAATGTCAAACAGAAAACCGCCCTTCCCACAGTCGGACTCGCTCGAAGGGTCGGCTTGACGGAAAAGGAGCGACCATTTAAAATGACCCGAGGCGTCCGAATCGTTATTGATCCGAAATCTTGAAAGCAAACCAAAGGAGCTTGACCATGATCGCCAAAGCCGGGATCCCACGAATTTCCTGGAACGTGCTCGTTTTTCTTCTGTTGGCGGGGACGCTGGGGGCGCAGACCACGACCACTCTGTCGGATTACCAGCCATCCATCGGCCAGCACGGCAAGGATGTCGTCTGGGTGCCCACGAATCAGTCCCTGGTGACCAAAATGCTGGATCTGGCCAAGGTGACCGACAAGGATTACCTCATCGACCTGGGCTCCGGAGACGGCCGAACCGTGATTTCCGCCGCCAAGCGTGGAGCCCGCGCCCTGGGGATCGAATACAACATTAATATGGTCGAGCTCTCGAAGAAATCCGCCCTGAAGGAAGGAGTCAGCGACCGGGCCCGGTTCGAAAAGGCCGATCTCTTCGAAAGCGACTTCTCCCAGGCCACGGTGATCACCATGTTTCTTCTGCCCGATATCAATTTGAAGCTGCGGCCCAAGATCCTGGAGCTCAAGCCGGGAACCCGGATTGTTTCCAACACCTTTACCATGGGAGAGTGGGAAGCGGACGAGACGGCCGGCGGTGCGGGAGAGGACAGCGACGAGGCCTACGGATCCTACAACACGGCTCTGCTGTGGATTGTTCCCGCCAAGGTGGAAGGGTCCTGGACCACCACGGACGGGGTGCTGCAGCTCACCCAGAAATATCAGGTGGTGGAAGGAACCTGGAAAAACGGAACGCGGGCGGCGGCGATAATCAAGGGAAAACTTCGCGGAGACCAGATCACCTTTACGGCAGGAACTACCGAGTACACCGCCCAGGTGAACGGTTCCAAAATGCAGGGGCAGGCCAAAAGCATCGGCGGCAGCGCTCCCTGGACGGCAAGCCGAGCCCCGGCGCGCTGAAGGCCGGAACGGGAGTTCTCGCGGAAGCCCTGTAGGGGCGAAATGATTCCAGCCCGGGGCTTCACTCCGGGCTGTGTTTTGGAACCCCACAGGGTTCCTGCTACTTTTTGCACCTCTATCTTGATAGCTTCGCAAGAAATCGGAAGGGTGCCTTCCGGAAGAGGCCTTTCTGTCTCCGGGGAAGGGCATGTGGGCCGTCAAGGATCTGTATTCAGCAAGGCGGGCGGAAGGCCCGCTGACATAATAGCCTGGGGTGGAGCGCAGCAGAGCCCCAGGTCGGTTTGCCTAAAGTACGAAGGGCGGAAAGCCCGAAACCCATCCTCCGGGATCGATCGTTTACAAAGATTTTTGTCCGGGACCTTCCTTTGGGGATAGGACGGAAGAATGTCTGGGGCTTTCAGCCCTTATGTATAAACTGACTGCACTCCTGGGGCTGCGCTGCGCTCCACCCCAGGCTATTATGTGCCGGGCCTTTGGCCCTTGGCTTTTTCCGGTAATTAAAAAGTCCCATACCTGTGGATTTCCGTTGGGGAAAGTCCTGCAAGGGCTTCGTAACACAGCCCGGGGTTGGCGCGCTTCGCGCCTACCCCGGGTAGGG
>CAINFC010000199.1 GCA_903847975.1 uncultured Acidobacteriota bacterium
CTTTCAGGACTTTGGCCAACGGAGATCCACAGGTGTGGGACTTTTTGCCGGGCCAGCACGTCGGATAATCTCGCAAAAAGGCCAAGGGCCAAAGGCCCGGCACATAATAGCCCGGGGTTCCGCTGCGCTGCAGCCCCAGGCTATTGTATCAGCGGGCCTTCCGCCTGCTTTGCTCAATACAAATCCTTGACGGCCCGCACGTCCTCCTCGGGAGACGGAAAGGCCTCTTCCGGAATGTACATACTTCTTGCGCGGCCTCGTTCTTGACTTCGCTATTTTTCTCTTTTAGAATCGGCGCATGAAAAGGCAAATGCAAATCAACCATTCGCCCCGGCATGGCCACAGGCGCCTTGCTCTTTTTGTTTTGTTTTTCTGTGGCTGTCTGTCCGGACTGCCTGCCGGCGGCAGCGCCCCGCCTCCATCCCTGGACCGCATCTTCCAGAAGAAAGAGATCACGGTACTTATCACCGATTCCGGCCTCGGCGGGCTCTCGGTCTGCGCCGAGCTGGAAAAGGGCCTGCGGCAGCAGGGCGTGTTTCAGAAAGTTCGCCTGGTATTTGCCAACGCCCTGCCCGATACCGCCCACACCTATAATTCCATGCGCAGCAGGGAGGAGCAGATCCAGGCCCTGGACGCCGCTCTGGGCGGCATGGTCAAGCGTTTCCGCCCGGATGTGGCGCTGATCGCCTGCAACACGCTTTCCGTACTTTACCCGGATACGCGGTTTGCGCAAGCTGCCAGCATCCCGGTCCTCGGCATCGTCGAATCCGGAGTTCGGATCCTGGCGGAAAAATTGCAGCAGAATCCCGCCTCCCGGCTCATCCTCTTCGGAACGCCGATCACCATCCGGGAGGCAGCCCACCAGAAAGGGCTGCTTCGCACAGGCGTGGATGTCGGGCGGATCACAGTGCAGGCCTGTCCGAACCTGGAAACCGAAATCCAGGCCGACCCGAAAAGCGACGTGGTCCGGAACCTGGTGGAAGCCTGTGCCCGTGAGGCGCTGGGTCAAGGGGCCCTTCCGCCGTCTGCGCCGCTGGTGGCCGGGCTGTGCTGCTCCCATTACGGCTACAGCCAGGAGCTATTCCGGCAGATCCTGCAGGAGCTTTCGGGAGGCAAGGTGGAAGTGGTGGATCCGAATCTGGAGATGAGCCGCCTGTTTCTGAATCAGGGCATGGTCAGCCGGTTCCCGGAGACGGCCACCACCGTCGAGGTGGTCTCGCGCGTTCCGCTCAGCCAGGAGGAGCGGCAATCCATCGCCTTCCTGCTGACCATGACTTCTCCTGCTACCGCGGAAGCCCTGATTGGCTACCAGCGGCAGGCCGATCTCTTCCCTTTCCCTCCGGGCGGCGGATCGAAGTAAGCAGGGCAATGGCAAACGAGCCTGTCGTTCTGGCGGTGATGCTGGCGGTCTTTACCGCTGCGGTTTTTGTCTGGAAGCTGCCTTCCGGGCTGGCCCTGGTCCTTTCGGCGGCCGCCGGTGCGCTGACGGCCGGAGAGGGCCTCCCGGTCCGCCACCTGGTGGAGGGCTCCTTCGGGTACCTGGACGCCGTGCTGATCATCGCCACGGCCATGGTGCTCATGAAAGTCGTCGAGGCCGGCGGAGCCCTGGGAACCATCAGCTACGGCCTGATGAAGTGGCTCTACCGCTGGCCTTCGCTGCTGATGATTTTTGTCGCCTTTTTTGTCATGTTTCCGGGCATGCTTACCGGTCTTTCTTCCGCCTGCATCCTGACCACCGGGGCCCTGGTGGCCCCCGCCCTGCAGGCTCTGGGAATTCCGGCGGCCTCGGTCGGCTCCCTGATCGCCTTTCTTGCAGTGCTCGGCATGGTGGCCCCGCCGATCAATATTCCGGTGATGATCATCGGCGGCGGAGTGGATATGCCCTACGTCGGATTCGACAAGCCGCTGCTGCTGGCCACTTTCCCGATTGCCATCCTGACCGCGCTCTATTATCGCTACCGCTACGTGCGGACCATCGTCCTGGAGCAGGTGCTGTCCAAGCTGCCGCCTTCCCTCTATGTCAGGCACGGCATGAAGCTCTTCCTGCCTCTCGGCCTTGTCGTTGCGCTGATGCTGTCCATTCGGCTTTTCCCCCAATGGGTTCCGGACATCGGCATCCCTTTGATCTTTATGCTGGGAGCCGTGGCAGGCATTTTCACCGGGGAGCGCTTCCGCTTTTGGCCGGTCGCCCGCCAGGGCATCCGCGAGGCGCTTCCCGTCATGGGGATCCTGGTCGGGGTGGGGATGTTCGTGCAGATCATGACGCTCACCGGAGTGCGCGGCTTTCTGGCCGTAGGAGCGCTGCAGCTACCGCCGGCGCTGCTCTGCCTGGGAATCGCCCTGCTGATGCCTGCCTTCGGATCCGCCTACGCCGCCTCTTCCGTTCTCGGCGTTCCGCTGGTGTATGTCTTTCTGGGAAAAAACGAGATTGTCATCGCTTCGGCGCTTTCGCTCATCGCCGGGATCGGCGACCTCATGCCGCCCCCCATGCTGCTTTGTTCGTTTGCCGCGCAGATCGTCGGGGAAAAGAATCCCTGGCGAATCCTGAAGGAGTGCCTGCCGATGATCCTGGTCAGCCTCCTGGTCGGGATCGCCATGATTCTTCTGGCCGATAAGGTGGCCCGGCTTTATTGATCCAGGCAGGAGGCGGCACGGAAAATTTTTTATTGAAGTTCAATCATTAATCAAAGGAAGCAAATGCTGCACTGGATTTACACGGCCATGGCCGCCTGGATCGCCTGGCTGCTTCTCGAGGAACTGTTCGAGGAGAAGAGCTGGCGGATCCAGGTTTCCCTGGTGCTGATCCTGATCCCGCTGGTGCTGCGCATTCTGCAGATCAAGTAGGAAAGCGATGCCTCTTTTTCCCATTCACCGGATTCGCGCACTGCTTCTGCTGGCCGCCGCGGCCGCCGCCTGCCTTTACGCCGGAAAGGAATTCCGGAAGATGAACGCACCCGACACCATCCTGCCGGGGCAGGGAGTCAGCCGGATTCGGGCGCTGAAGGACTATTTCCCCAACCTGGAAGGAACCCGCTCCGATTCCGCCGTCTATTTCCTGGAGAGCGGCCGGCCGGGACCGACGGTGCTGGTTCTGGGAGGAACCCACCCCAATGAGCCGGCCGGCTTCCTGGCCGCGGTGGCCCTGGTGGAGAGCCTCCGGGTGAAAGCCGGGAGGCTGATCGTGGTTCCCCAGGCCTGCCAAAGCGGTTTTACCTGCACCGATCCGCTGGAGGGCTACCCGCAGTCGTACTCTCTGCGCTCCCGCAGCCGGCTGCGGACTTTCCGCTTCGGGTCCCGGGCGGCCAACCCGGTGGAGGACTGGCCGGATCCGATCATCTACCGGCACTTTCCCAGCGGGCAGCAGCTTTCCGGCAACGAAACCCGGAACCTGAATCGCGCCTACCCCGGAAAGAGCGATGGAACCACCACCGAAAAGACGGCTTTCGCCATCATGAAGCTGATTCGGGACGAAAAGGTGAATCTGGCATTCGACCTGCATGAAGCGGCGCCGGAAATACCGATCATCAATGCCATCGTGACCCATGAAAAGGGAAGAGAACTGGCTGCCGGAGCCCTGCTCGGCCTGGAGCTGGAAAACCTGCCTTATGCTCTGGAGCTTTCTCCTCCCAACTTTCATGGGCTCAGCCACCGCGAATGGGGAGACGGTACCCCGGCCATTCCCTTTTTGCTGGAGACCACCAATCCGGTCCAGGGGCGGCTGCGGGGACGGACCGGCGCCTCGCTGGCAGTCGATGGCCAGGACCGGCAATACCGTCTGGCGCAGGAGAGCGGGAGAATGCGGATCACCTACGACGCCGGCGGCGAGCCCCTGGCTCGCCGCGTGGGCCGGCACCTTCGGGCCATTCAGGCGGTCCTGGAGACCTATAACGAGCTTCATCCCGAAGGGCGCGTGGAGCTGGAAGGGATTCCTTCCTATGAGGAAATCATACGGAACGGTGTCGGCTCGCTCCTGCAGTGAGCGGGCACGAGCCGGTTTCGGATCAATGACATGACAGGATCAAGCGGCCTTTTTTCAAGCACCGTGCTTGACGGGAGGAAGCGGAAAACATTGAATCGGGGCTTATTTATGAAAAAAACCGTTGCACATGCCTTCGTCTGCCTTTTTATTTTCCTTTTGTATCCGGGCACAAGCCCGCTGCCGGCGCAGGCCGCGGATAAGCTGCCGCAGCCGGTGCTGATCAGCTCCGCGGGCCAGAGCGCGGATGTGGCCATCGCCGGGATGCTTTGCAAGAAACTGTCGCTGCAGGCCAAAAGTCAGCCGCTGGCCAAGCCGGCCGACCTGCAAGGGATCGGGACGCTGATGGTGGTGTCCGGATTCAGCACCAAGGGCCTGGGCGCCGCCGGGGTCAGCAAGGAGCAGGAGATGGAGCGGGTGAAGGCCCTGCTGGACGCCGCCCGGGAGAAAAAAATCCGGGTGATCACCCTGCACATCGGCGGCAAAGCCCGCCGCGGCGGGCAGTCGGACGATTTCAACCGGCTGGCCGCGGAAGCTTCGGAGCGGCTCATCGTGGTTCGCACCGGCGATGAGGACCAGTTCTTTTCCAGTCTGGCCGCGGGGAAAAAGATCCCGATCGACCTGGTGGACAAGATTTCCGATGCCATGCAGCCGCTTGGCAAAATATTTTAAACGGATATTTTCCCGCTCCTTCCTCGTGAGCAGGGTGGATCGGGAGGGTCGGGGAAACGGTTTGCCCGGCCGGTGGAGGTTCACCGGAGCCTAACTGCTATCGGGGAGATTCGGTATGATGCGCAAGACCCAGTCTGCAAAACGACGTCTGCTTTGGACGGCGCTGATTTTCTGTTTCCTGCTTTCATGGTCCGTCCCCGCCGGGCAGGCCGGCGAGGAGAGCCGTTCGGCCACGGGCCGCGAGGCGATGGTGGCCACGGCCCATCCGCTGGCCTCCCAGGCGGCCATCGAAATGCTGCGCAAGGGGGGGAATGCCGTCGATGCCGCGGTGGCGGCGGCATTCACCATCGGTGTCGTGGAGCCTGACGGGTCCGGGATGGGCGGTGGCGGCGGCATGCTGATCCGGCTGAAGTCGGGCAAGGCGGTTTATATCAATTATTACCCGCGGGCCTCCTCCCGGGTGATGGAAACCGGCTTCGAATACGGGAAGGACAACCAGACCGCCAAGGCGATCATGGTCCCCGGAAATGCCGCCGGGCTCACCGCGGCGCTGAAGAAATTCGGAACCCTGCCCCTGCGGACGGTGCTGGAGCCGGCCATCCGATACGCGGAGCAGGGATTTGCTGTCGACGCCACGCTCAGCAAAATCATCCTCGACAATGTCACTCTGATCGAAAAGCATCCGGCCACGGCAGCCGTTTACTTCCGCGACGGCTTTCCCCTGCAGGAAGGAGATCTGCTGCGCCAGCCGGAGCTGGCCAAAACCCTGAAAGGCCTGGCCCGGAAGGGGGCTGCGGCTTTTTACCAGGGGCCCGTGGCCCAGGCCCTGGTGGACGAAACCAGCCGGGCCGGCGGGCGGATGACCCTGGCCGACCTGAAAAATTTCCGGGCCACCTTTGACACCCCGGTCCATGGCACCTACCGGGGGTATCAGGTGCTTTCCGC
>CAINFC010000200.1 GCA_903847975.1 uncultured Acidobacteriota bacterium
GGCGGCTGATTGGGCGGCTTTCTTTCGCAAACCCCTACTTTTGTTGGAGTACCGACCCAGGTAGCGGATGAGTTGTTGGCCAGGAGGTGGGATATGGTCGCAAACCGAAGCGAGGACTTCCAAGGGGTCCTGGTGGGGAGCATCGTCGGCGAACAGGGGGTGACCCGGCGAGGATTTGGGCCGGTAATCCACCGTACCGTTGGGACCATCGTAGGAGAGGCGGTCGAGGCATATTGGAGCTCTGGCAATATAAATTGCAAGTTTTTCGCGGGCCGCGGTATCTTCGGGCAGAACCGGCGGACCTTGATACACGGAGAAGCCGGTGTGCCGGAAACGATCAAGAATTTCGATGGTCGCCGGATAAATCTTTCCCAAGCGCAAATGCTCCTGCAGCAGCTTATGGCGAAAGAGCAGCATGAGCTGTTGAGAGTCGAGGGGAGGCAAAGGTTGGAAGGAACCATCGGTGCGGAAAACGCCATCGGTTATAACGCTATGGCAATGGGGGTGCCAATTGGCCAACTTATCCCCGAACGTTTGTAGACTACTCACTATACCGGGGACCGACCGAGGGTCATCGGCCACGGCTTGCATCATCTCCCGAACGGCGGCATACGCGCAGGTACTGAATAAACCCAGGAGTTTGCGGTCGAAGCGAAAGTGCTGACGGATTAGCTTGGGGACGGTAAAAACATACTGACGGTGGGGAACTTCCGCCAGGACTTCGGCGGCCAGCCAATCGGCGAAAGCGGCTACCCTTTTGGCATGGCACGACGGACAAAAATTTCTTCCGCGGCAAGAGAAAGCCAGAATCATCTCATGACGACAGTCTGGATTTTCACAACGAATCCGGGCGAATCCATGGCGTAAGTCACCACAGTCCAAGAACCGGTCGGCTACCTTGCGGACCACCGGCCGCCAGAAGCCGTGCTTATCGGCAAAGCGTTCCTCGTAAACTCGCTCGAAATCATCGAAGTGGTCTTCGACCAAGCCATAAAGTGGGGATGCCTTGGGATTTCGGGGTAGATAAATACCGTCGATTCGTTCCGCCACACCCTACCAAACGGCAGGATAGGCGGTTTTGCGAATCAAGTGTTTCCGGGGGTATGACCGGCGGATGATTTATGAGGTGGGCGTGATGGAAAAAGGCGGATACCGCCTTAGACTGATATCGTAACTGTTCCTGCGCTCGGCAGGTCTCCTTTATTGGCGAGAATCGGGAATACTGTAACTCCGGCCTCGCAGCCAACCATCGAAGCGGATGGAGGGACTTATCAATCAAAGCGCTAATTCCGACACGGACTCCGGTAGCTCAATGGATGTCGTGGTACTTGTGGAGAAATCCAAGAATAGTTCCCCGATAACAAATACCTCTGCCGTTGCCGCGTATTCTTTTCCTACTTCAACAGCAACATCGTTCATTTCGTGACCTCGGCGTCTACGAAGATGATTCCCTGGATGGTCCGGTAGACTACTTCCGGGGTTCCTTTGTAGATTTCTACATCGTAGACGTACTGGCCGGACTTGTCGGCATTCGCATAGTTGGTAGCATCCACAGGAATTTTGCAGGCGATCAGGGCGGCGGTGGTCTCGGCTTCAAGCAGGATATTCAGCTTTCCGGCCAGGTCGTCCACTTTGGTGCAGGTGAATTCGGCTAGCGATGTGGCGTCGGAATAGGCTTTGCGGATCTGTCCTCGGATGGAATACTCGGTGAGATCGACAGGTACGGGCGGATCGACTCCATATTGGTTCAGGGTGATCGTGCAGGACCAGGTGCAGCCCTGCTTGCCGATAAAGTAGACCAGATTGTCGCGGATCGGGATGGGAACAAAGCTCATAGTTTTACCTCCACCGTGATTGAATTGGTGGTTTTTACTGGAGCGGCGATGGTTCGGATGATCCAAGCGGGGATGGAATCCAGTCGGAGGATCAGAATGACATCCGATGATTCTTTGGATGCAAGATCGGTAAGAATTATCAGAAAGTAGGCCCCAGAGCAACTTTCATTGGAATTCGCGGATTCAATAATAGCAGCGATCAGGTTGGCGGAGGCCGACAGGATTTCAGCGCCCGACACTATTTCCTCACGCGAACCCGCAATTACAGATTGGGCAAAGGGAGTATCTTATCGATACCTGGTCTTTCTCGATGCCCGGACCGGCGGAATTGTGAACTCCATCGATAGGGTCATGAGCGGGAGCCCTGCTACCTCCACCGGTTTCATTTGGAATAATCAGGCGCCCAATGGCCAACCGGTTGCCATCAACACCTGGCGGGACGATGACGGCAGAGTCTACCTTCTGGATGCTTCGAAGCCCATGTTTCCCGGCAACCTGGATATGGACACTTTACGGGGAGTCCTGATGATCCTGGAAACCAACCACACCGATACCTCGGTGATGGGGAAAACCTATCCGGCTTTCGACCCGAACAACGATAATGTGTTCAATGATACGTTGGAAGTCGTGGAGGCGGGGCAGGCCAGCTATGGAATCGGCAAGACCTACGACTATTTTCGCAACACCCATGGTCGCAACAGCATTGACGGGGCCGGTATGGGGATCCGGGTTTTCGTCAATTTCCGAAGCGAGCCCAAGTTCGGGCTGGACAATGCCTTCTGGGACGGGAAGGAGATCATTCTGGGGGACGGCGGGGAAGTTACCTCCAACTGGTCCGGGGCCCTGGATTTGCTGGCCCACGAGTTCGCTCATGGAGTAACCGAATACAGCTCCAATCTGGTTTACCAGTTCGAGTCGGGGGCCCTGAACGAGTCCATGTCCGATGTTTTTGGGGCCTGTGTCGAGCGGGCCAACTGGCTGATCGGTGAAGGCATCATCCGGCCGGGCCAGGCGCCGGCGCTGCGCAGCCTTTCCGATCCTCACAACGGGCAGCGATCGGCGGACAGTCCCTTTTGGCAGCCCGCCCACATGCGGGAGTTCCAGAATTACCCGGCCAACCGCGACAACGGGGCAGTGCACAAAAACAGCGGCATACCCAACCTGGCTTTTTATAATGCCGCCAGCAGCATGAGCCTGGCCAAGGCCGAGAAAATCTGGTACCGGGGCTATCACTATATGACCCAGAACACCGATTTCAAGGGGGCCCGCCAGGCCTTCGAGCAGTCAGCGGTCGACCTGTTCGGGGCGAACTCTGCCGAGCTGGCTGCCGTGAGGAAAGCGTTCGAAGACGTGGGCATCACCTCGAGCACCCAGCAACCCACCGGCAATTATTACCTCTATTATCCCATGGCTACCAGCTTCGAGCACTACGGGAAAAGGTACCAGGGCTATTACGGTATTACCAATCCGCAGGATACCGAGACGCAGTACAATGTCGAGGAATTCAAGAAGGACGGCACCCGCGTGGCGACCTCGGGAACGGTCACCCTCAACCCCAGGGCCATGAAATATTTCCGAGTGAACGATGCCACCAGCTTCGTGAAGGTGACCTCCAACAAGCGTCTGATCGGTTTCGGGGAGACGGTTACTGCGGATGGCAGGAATTGGGCCTGTACCGGTGCCTCCGAAAATTTCAGTAACGGGATTTTCATTCCCCACATCACCTATCCCCAGAAAGAGGGTTGGTTTACCTTGTGCGGAGTCAGCAACGTGGCCAATGTGACCAGCAGCATCATGTTCGTGGACAATGCCGATAAGGCCAACACCCTCGAACTGAACGGGCTGAACAAATCGCTGTTCTTCGATTTCTACGACAACCTCTACCTTCCGATCCATGGCGGAATGCCTGATACTTCCCGGCTGGGAGGACTTTGGGGCCTGATCGCCAATTACGACCTGAAGAGCGACAAGGTACTGGAGGCCAATATGGCTGCCGGGGAGATGTTCGGAACCATCCAAGGGAATTCTCTGGCGGCGCTCACTTTGAGCAGCGAGAGCGGTCGGAGTCTCCTTTTCAGTCATATCACCTCCTCCAGGCAAGGTTGGTGGACCGGCATTGCCCTGATCTGCCTGCAGGACGACCCCA
>CAINFC010000201.1 GCA_903847975.1 uncultured Acidobacteriota bacterium
GACGGCGACGGGGACCTGGATGTGGTCGCCGTCAGCTGCTACAACTTCTGGGAAAAGGCGGAGTCGCAAAGCATGGTCTGGTTTGAAAACGACGGGAAAATGAACTTCACCCAGCGCGATCTGGCTCATTCCCCCACGCACCTGATCAACCTGGAATCCGAAGACATGGATCGCGACGGACTGCCGGATTTCGTCACCGCCCGGATGAACGTCTATCCCCCTTTTACCCGGGAGAGCCGTGTGGTCTTCTGGAAAAACGCCTGGGGCAAGGCGGCCCCAAAACCGTGAAAAAGGGTCCTCCGGAAAGCTCTGCCTCCCCTGCCTTCGGTAAGGGCGGGACGGCTCGATGGATCCTCCTGTCCCTCGGGCTGGCCCTGGGAATCCTGCTGGTCTCCTTCTTTATTTTTTCGCCCGATTTTTCAGGACGGATTCCGCCCCTTCCATCCGAAATAAAAAGCGGAAAGCCTTCCCTGCGCTCCGTGCTGGAATCGGCCGATGCCCAAGCCAGAAGTACGCCGTTCCGGGCGGAGAACGCCGGGCGGCTCGCCATGGCGTACCACGCCAACCAGTTTTTCGAACAGGCGGAGGCCCTTTACCTTCTGGCAGCCGAATGTGCTCCGGGCGACTACCGCTGGCCGTACGGCCTGGCCCTGCTGAAAGAGGAAACCGGACGGGAAAAGGAAGTGACCTCGTGGCTGGACAGGACGGTTTCGCTGCAGCCCCGATATTACCCGGCCCTTCAGAAGCTGGCCGAAATTTACTACAAGCAGGAACGGCTGGAGGAGGCCGAACGCTATTACCGGCAGAGCGCCGAAGCCGGGGGCCGGGAATCGGCCTGCCAGGCTTTCGCCGGGCTGGCCCGGATCGAAGCGCGGCGCAATAACTGGAGCAGGGTCGTGGACTACCTGGCGGGGCCATCCCGCGATAATCCCCGGATTCGAACGCTCCACCAGCTGCTCCAGGAAGCCTATTCGGCCTTGGGTCAAAAGGAAAAAGCGGCCGAGGAGAGCCGCCTTCTCGAGGAGCCGACGCTGATTGTGCTTCCGCTGATCCGGGATCCTCTGGGAGAGGAGCTGCTCGGCTATTCCTGCTCGGCCACGCGGCTGCTGAAAGAGGCCGGACTGAAAAGCCGCTTCCGGCAGCCGGACGAGGCTATCCGCCTGGCTCGCCGCGCCGTCGAGGTCGAGCCGACCGACGCCGATGCCCGCCACTTCCTGGCGCGAACCTTGCTCGAAGCCCACGGCGGCGAGCCGGTGGCGGTGGAAGAAGCCCTCGGACACCTCCGCGAAGGACTGCGATTGCGCACCGACGACCGGCTGCCGCTCTGGTATTTCGCCTTCGCCTTCTTCGAGCAGGAAAAGACCGACGCCTCAGTGGAAAAGCTGCGCCTGCTGCTGGAAGCAGCCGCCGGAGATCCGGAAGCCTCCTATTATCTGGGGCTGGTTTCCGACCGCCAGGGAAACAGGGCCGAAGCGCTGATCCGCTACCAGGAGGCCATCCGCCGCAACCCGCAGAACGCCGAAGCCCGCCACAAGCTCGGGTTGCTTCTGGTCACCCGGGGAAGGCTGGACCTGGCCGTCCGCGAGTTCGAAGAGGCCGTCCGGCTGAAGCCGATGTTCGCCCTGGCACGCTGCAACCTGGGCATCGCCCTGGAGCAGCAGGGGAAAACCGCCCAGGCCATTGCCCAGTTTGAAGAGGCGATCCGGAGCAAGCCGAACGATGCCCTGAGCCACCAGTACCTGGGAATTGCCCTGCTGAAGTCGGGGAAAAACGAGGCGGCCATCCGCCGGTTCCGCGACGCGGTTCGCTTCGCGCCCAATGACGCCGAAGCGCACTACAGCCTGGGCGTGGCGCTGATGGTACAGAAACAGATGGAGGAGGCCGCCGCGGAATTTCGCCGCGCGCTGGAGCTGCAGCCCGAACATCCGGAAGCCGGGAGGCGGCTGCGCGAACTCGGGCGTTGAATCTTAAACCCTTAAAAACGGAACACCTGGAAATGAGATTGAGACCCGGTTGTGTATCGCGGATCGGCACCCTCCTCCTGGCGTCGGCTCTGAGCCTGTGGCATCCCGCCGGCCGGGCCGCGGAAAAGACCGGAATCGTTCCGCCGGCGCCGGGCGAATTTCTGGATAACATTCCCTACCGGGAATTCATCGACTTTATGGAGCCGCCTCCGCCCGGTCCGGTGTTCGACATCCGGAATTATCATGCCGTGGGCGACGGCAAAACCGTGAACACCGCAGCCATCCGGGCCGCGGTGCTGGCTGCCCGCGCCCGGGGAGGAGGCACGGTGCTCGTCGCCGGGGGCGATTTTGTCACCGGCACCATCCGGCTGGAGAGCCGTATCACACTGCACGTGGCCGCCGACGCCGTTTTGCGGGCCAGCCGGAACCGCGCCGATTATGACCCTCCTTCCCTGATATGGTGTGAGCAGGCCGAACACGTCGTTATCGAAGGGCCGGGGAAAATACTGGGGGAGGGGGAAAACTGGTGGAATCCGCCGCGAAAAACGCCCCCGCGGACTCCGCCGGACACCTTTGTTCTCAAGGAAGCGATGGCCATGCATTTCGACGCCAAGCGCACCCGGCTCCCCGACCGGCCGTCGCCCTTCCTGCGCCTCATTGGCTCCACCGATCTCAAAGTGCGGAACCTGCGGATTGAGAACTCTCCCGGATGGACCCTGATGATCGACCGCTGCCGCCGGGTGGAGGTTCAGGGCGTCGTCATCCACAACAATTATCACGGCGGCAACACCGACGGCATCGATGTCTGCGCTTCCAGCCATGTCGACATTAACCGCTGTTTCGTGGCCACCGGCGACGACGGCATCGTGCTGAAAAACGGGTACAGCAAGGATCGGAACCAGGCTATGTCCGACATCCGCGTGACGGACTGCACGGTGATGAGCTCCACCAACTGCTTTAAAATCGGCACCGAAACCGCCAACGATATCCGCGACGTCCGCGTGTCGGACTGCCGGTTTTTTGTCGAGGGGATCTGGCCCGGAGGGCTTTCCGGTATCGCCATCGAATCAGTAGACGGCGCAAGAGTCAGCCGGGTGGATGTGGAGAATATCACCATGAGCAACATCATGGCCCCGATCTTTATCCGGCTCGGCAGCCGCAACCGGGGGAAATCCGCCGACGAGAGGGGCCGGCTGCAGGAGGTCCGGATCCGTGGGGTAAAAGCAACCGGCGTCGAATTCCCCTGCACGCTGAGCGGCATCCCCGGCGCTCCCCTCGAAAACATCCGCCTTTCGGACATAGACATCCGCTATCGGGACGCCGGGGAGCTGCTGGAAATCCGCAATCCTGTTCCCGAGCAGGAGAAGGAGTATCCTGAATTCGCCATGTTCGGCGACCTGCCCGCCTATGCTTTGTGGGCCAGGCATGTTAACGGCCTGCAGGTCCGTAATTTCAAGGCGGTTCCCAGGACCGGCAACCGTCGCGCCAAATTCGTATGGAACGATGTTTTTTCCTTAAAACTGTTCAAAACGGACCCGACCGGGCCGGATCACCGCTAAAATAAAACGATGCCAAGAAACAGAATAAGACCGATCCCCTTGCAGCCGTCTCTCCGGATCCTATTCGGGGTAGCCTTCCTTTGTCTTTTTCTTTTTCCGCCGCGAAGCGGAGTCCGCGCCTCGGAGGACTTCGAGCAGATCCGGCAGAAGGTCCGGGCGGAGCTGCTGGCCCCGGAAGTGCAGGAAAACCGAATCCGCGAGCTGATGTCCGCCCTGCGTCCCGACGGAACCTGGCCGGGCATCGACTACCAGGATGTCTCCAACACCGGGTTTCAGCACAGCCGGCACCTGAATCAGCTGGTGGAATTGAGCCGCGCCTACCGGAAAAAAGGTACGCCGCTCGGCGGCGATCCAGGCCTGAAAAAAACTATCGACAGGGCACTCGATTACTGGCTGGCGCATGATTTCCTCTGCCAGAACTGGTGGTACAACCAGATCGGCACGCCCACTTCGCTCTCGGCCATCCTGCTGATCCTGGACGAAGAGCTGAAGAAGGAGCAGGCCGAAAAAGCGCTGCCAATGGTGGCCCGCGCCCATCTGAACGCCAGCGGTGCGCGCCCCAGCGGGGACCGCATCAAGATTGCCGGCATCCTGGCCAAGTCCCTGCTCTTCCAGCGAAACGAAGAGCAATTCGGCGAGGTCTGCCGGGTGATTGAGGGAGAGATCCGCTTTAATACCGGACTCCGCGGGATGCAGCACGACTACAGCTTTCACCACCGCGAAGACCGCGTCAACAACACCCTCAGCTACGGCCTCAGCTATGCCGACACATTCGCCGAGTGGGCCGCGCTGGTGGCCGGAACCCGATTCCAGTTTTCCGGAAAGTCGCTGCAGCAGCTGACCGACTATTACCTGGACGGCATCTGCAAGCAGATGGTTTACGGAAAGTTCGAGGACCCGGGCACCCAGAACCGGGACATCACCCGCAA
>CAINFC010000202.1 GCA_903847975.1 uncultured Acidobacteriota bacterium
GCTGAATTGAATCGGCGGACCGGTCTGACCGGGGAGCCGCTCAAGGAACTCACCTCCACGATGCTCGATCTCGCGGATGTGGCCGGCATGGATGTGCGCAATGCCGTCCAGATCTCCACCAGGCTCTTTGGAGACTGGGGTATTGCCGCCAACAAGCAAGTCGAAGCCCTGGATACGCTCTGGCGCGTGAGCCAGGTGACCGGCTTGCAGTTTGGGCGCATGGCCGAAACCATGACATTCTACGGAGCCCCTTTGCGACAGCTGGGTTTTAACTTCGAGCAGACCGCGGTCATGCTCGGCAAATTCGAGCGGGAAGGTGTGAATCTCGAACTGGTAGTCGCCGGGCTGCGCATGAGCCTGCGCCGCTTTGCGGAACAGGGCATCGACCCATCCGGAGCCATCCTCAAGGAAATCGAAAAGATCAGGAAGGCCTCGGCCGATGCGGCCATGACCCTCGGGAGAGAGCTGGTCGGCGCCCGGGTGGCGCCGGACTTTGTCGCCGCCATCCGCGAGGGGCGCTTCGATCTGGAGAGCATGTTCAAGCTGCTCAGAGCCAACGCCGATACCATCTCTAAGGCCGACTCGGACACCCGCACCTTTTCCGACAATCTCAAGATTCTGGCCCATACGGTGGATGTCGCCCTGATGCCGCTCGGGGAGATGCTCAACCAGAAGTTCAAGAAGGACTTCCTTCCGCTGATGAAGGATGCCGCCGATGTCGTTGCCGGCCTGGGCCGCGCCTTCATGGGTCTTCCGGACTCCGTCAAAAACGCCACCTTGGCCATAGGCAGCATTACCGCCGCGGTCGCCCTTGGTGCCCCGATGCTCGGGATGTATCTGGGTTCTCTCGTTAAACTTCTCAATGCCCTCAAGACCCTGTCGATCGCTGCCGGCGGCCCGATGGCCGCCGTGGGGGTACTTGCCATGGCGCGCAGCTGGACAGAGTTCAAGACCGCGGTCGACCTGGTTACCATGAGCCTCGGCCTCCTGGGGAAATCCATCCTGGTGGTCGGTGTCGCACTGGCTGCGTATCAGATTACCCGCTGGATCTCCCAGTTCGAGATCCTGGGTGCTTCCATCGACAAGCTGGTCCAGAAGTTCTACGCCTGGAGCGGCATTGCCGGACTTTGGAATAAAGGAGTCACGGAGCAGATCCAAGCCGAAGAGCATGCCGCTTTAAACCTCGCCAATACATTGCGGGATAAATACGGCGTCGAAATCGAAAGGGGCACCCGCAGCCTTGGAGAATGGTCGGATGCGATGCAGAAAGCCGCTAGGGAGCATACCCGACTTTCCTCGGCGGTTGGTCAAAAAGCAGCCTTTTCCTATGTGCCCTCCGAAGCGGACCGGGAAATGCTCCAATCCTTTATTAAGGAGATGGATGAGTGGATCAAGAAGCAAAACGACCTCAGGGAGGCCATCGATAGGGGGATCGCCAGCTTCCATGATCAACGGCGGGTGACCGAAGAGGAAATGGGAATCATCCGCACCCTGGAAAAGCAGGGAGTGCCCTATGCCGAGATTTACGAAGTCATCGCTTCCAAAATGGACAAGGTCACAAAAAGCGCGGATCCGCTCATCGAAAAGATGCGGCTGATCCACAATTCGATGAAATTGGGAGTAGAGGAGCTTCCCGGGCCCTCTCCAACTCTTCTCAAGGAAAACGAGCAGTTCGCCAAGATGATTGCCGCTGCAGCCGGCCGGAAGCCGGTCGAGCTGATTAGTGCTCCGATCGGCACCGCCCTTGACGATACTGCCGGTAAGAAATTTGCCGCGGACGTAAAGTCGGCCGTCGAGAGTTTCCGGAATTCCGGCAGGGATGTAGCGGTGGCCGTCGCGGCGGTCCAACAACTGACCGCCTCGGGCGCGGACCTGCGCGAAGTTTACGAGCAGTACGGCCACCTCCTGGAGAAATACCCCGAGTTGCTCGACAAAACCACCCGCGAGGCCCTGGAGCTCGGCAAAGCGCAAAGCATCATCAACGACGGCTGGTTGGAGATCGGCCGGACCATCGAAAAGAGCCTGGCTGGCGCCTTAAGTGACATGCTTTCCCGGGCTCGCTCGCTCAAAGATTCCCTGAAAGGAATCTGGGATTCGATCAAAAAGTCCTTCACCGATATGCTCGGGTCGATGGTTTCCGCTTTCATGATGAAATTCCTGAACCCGATGCTTACCCAGATTCGCACGTCAGGCGTTTCCAGTTCCATAGCCGGAGCCATTCCAGGGATGATTTACAGCGGCTCTTCCGCCTATTCCGGATTAGGTGCCAATGGCGGATATGCCGCCGGCGCTCTGAATATCATTCCTTCAGGCCTTTCCAACATGATGGGGTCCGGATGGTACACGGGAGGATCTGGCGCTACGGCTGCAGGAGCGGGTCTATCCGGATGGGCCAGCCTGGCGTCTGGAGGGACATTTCTGGGATTGGGATTGGGTGCTTCTATTGGTTCCTCTCTTGGTGGGTTGTTTGGCGGCGGATCCCTCGGAAAGGCCCTCGGCATGGGGACCATGGGGATCGGCGGTGCCTTTGGTGGGGCCGCACTGGCTGGGCTATTGAGCGGCGGAACGGTCGGAGCCGGGGCGCTAGCTCCTCTCCTCATGGCTCTCATGGGTCCTGCCGGATGGATAGTCGGGGCGGGCGTTGGTCTGGCCGCCCTAGGGAACTTCCTCTATAAATCTCCTGCCGACCGGGCCGCTGGTGAGTTTAAGGACCAATTTGGTGGAGTAAGTGCAGGTTCTAAAACGTTCGAGGAATTTGCTGCCAGTCTGGGTTTGTCAAAGTCCGGATATTCAGGAATCCGCAAGGATCTTCTATCCTCTCCCAAGTGGCTAACCGAAATCGCCTTCCCGCTCGCCAAGCAGCAGGGGAAGCTGGATGAATTCCTGAAGAGCCTGGAGGCGGTTACCACGGCTTGGAACCCGTCCGGGTACAACTTCCGGACCGCGTTCGAATCCTGGATGAAGACCGGCAATGCGTCAGCCCTGAACAAGGCTTTCACCGAGGCCTTCGGCGTGAGCCAGGCCCTGTCGCAAAACCTTCCCGACTGGCAAAATGTCCTGGCTGCCTCCGGAAGTTCATCGGATACCACCGGAAAACAGCGTCTGCCGATTAACCGGCCCATTACCCCGGCACCGACTATCCTAGGGCAGCCCATCGCTCCGACATCTCAACCGGCGGTCCCGCAACAGATCGTATTTGCTCCCCGGATTTCCGCCATTGACGGTGCGGATGTGGCCAATGTGGTGCGGAACAAAATCTTCCCGGAATTCCTGGAGATGCTCAAAAACAACACCTATTCGTCCCGGCAACGATTAACCCAGGTGCTGACGTAAAATGGGAAACGGCGGATTCATCACTGCCAACCTGGTCACGGGCATTACCGGCACAACCCCGGAGACCGCCTTCCCGGCCGATAACCTGAATGACGGCAGCTCCTCCCGGCCCTGCCGATGGGCGGCCGGCTCCCTTTCGATCACGGTTGCCGCTTCCGGCGGCTGTACCGGCATCGGCATCTGCGGGCACAACCTCCGTACCGGGGGCAGCTGCACCATCAATGGCTTGTCGGTTCCCGTATTGGCTGGGCAATCCATCTGGCACAAATTCTCTGCACCGACAAGCTCCGCGGCGCTGGTCATCAACGGCGGCGGAGTGTCCAAAATCGGCATCGGGGAAATTGTCATGGGTGTGGCGACCGTATTCAGCCACAACTTTTCCTACGGATGGAATGAAGGCCGGGTCTACGTGAACGATATCCATGAAACGGAATTCGGGATGCTGCTGCCCTATGAAAAATCCAATTCCGGGCAGTACCAGCTGCCCTTTCAGCTTCTGGATTCTGCGGCAATTGCTGCCATGAAGACCCTCTATCAGCAGCAGCGCGGCTCATTGACTCCCTTTCTGATGATCTTCGATATCGATGCGGGTCCCTGCTGTTTCGGCCGGCTGACCAACCATTTCAACACCACCTTCGCCACACCCGGGGTAAACACCTTGAATCTGGAATTCCGGGAAGACCCAATAGGGGCATTCCTGTCATGATCCGTTGGATTACCTTGCTTGCTGTACAGGTGGCGACCGATCCGGAGACCTGGCGCTATTACTCTTCCGTCGCTGCGTCCACCCCGAATGCCTTCTATGAACCGCTGGTGCTGGACTTCGGCTCACTCACCCGGGCCATTCCGGTTAAACCCGGACTGCCGACCATCTCCGATATCACC
>CAINFC010000203.1 GCA_903847975.1 uncultured Acidobacteriota bacterium
AGGCGTCGCCAGGACATCCGTGGAGGCGATGAGCTCCGAGATGCGGCCGATCTCGGTCTGGTCGCCGGTGGCGACGACCACGCCGGTGCCCGTCCCGTAGGTGACCAGAGTGGAGGAGTAGGCCATGTTCAGGCGATCGCCAAGGGGGAGGTCGCGGGGAAACACACCCTCCTCCTTAGTGGCAGGGAGCGATTCTCCGGTGAGCGCCGACTCGTTTACCTGCAGATCCTTGACGGCGATGAGCCTAAGATCGGCGGGCACCTTGTCCCCTGATTGGAGGAGAACGATGTCCCCAGGCACGAGCTCCGACGAGGAGATCCGATCCCGGCGGCCCGCGCGGAGCACGGTGGCCTCACTGGTGAGGCTCTGCGCCAGCGCCTTGATGGCCCGGAGGGCCTTCGACTCCTGTAAGAAACCGACAAAGGCATTGATCAGCACAACGCCGAAGATGACCGCCGCGTCGACATACTCGGCGAAGGCGAACGTTACGGCTGTGGCCGCGAGGAGGATGTAAACAAGCGGCTGGTGGAACTGCAGCAGGAAGCGCACCAACGGCCCCTGGCCTCGACGCTCGGTGAGCAGGTTCGGGCCGAAACGCTCCCGCCTGTGCCCGATCTCGAACCGATCGAGCCCTTTTTCGGGGTTCACTCCGAGGGCCTCGAGGACATCCTCGCCGGGAAGGTGGTGCCAATGTTTTCCGAGAATCGTCTGCATGAGTTGTGCTCCCGCGCTTTGCGGCGCCTAGGGCACTATGGCTTTATTGCCAAGGCACTGCGGATCTGAAATGGGCGAGGATTGGGAAGATGGGCGGGTTGGCCTCCCTGGGGTGCACCCCCACCGATCGCCATAGGGTCCAGGGAGCACGACGGATCATCTGGAGAGGACAGCTCGAAAGGCACTGTGCCCTTATGGGTAGGCGTTTGGTTTATTCCTCTTCCTACCATTTTGCCATTGTAGATTGCGGTGGCATCGAAGTCAAGCGAAAAAACTGAGTTCTGAAGGGGAGAGGAGGTTTCAAACGGTTGCCGAATGGGAACCGAACTTGTTAAGGGGGCTACTCATTTCACGGAGGGGTTGCACGGCATCGGAAGGACTTTAAAAGACCGGAAAAGAGCTCACTTCCACTGATGGCTACTAAAGTAACCACGAAGCTTTAAAGTGTGATAATCAAAACCGACGATAGTTTCCCGGGAAAAGACCCCCTGATTGTGGGAACCGATTCACCGAATCGGTTGGAGAGGTGTATCACCTGAATTTTGCACCAAACCTGTGTTGCTCGAGCAGGCACACTTCCATTCCTGACCCACACGATCTCGGCGGACCTTTGCAAACCCTTTACCACTCTGAAATTCACACTGGATTCAAGTTTTTATCGCTTTCCGTTTGCCGTGCAAAAATATTTTTGCATTAGCGCTAAGCTGATATTTTTGCTCGATTTATCGGTACCTCCAAAAGCCAGCTCCGTTTCCCCTCTCGCTTCCGGTCCAGGTACTCCATAAAATCCAACAACTCGGCCACTCGGACATCGTGCACCGAATACTTCACCACTGTCTGCCGATGCGATTCCGTAATCCGTGCCGGCACAAACAGCAGCTTCAACCGGGCGATGCGGATGGTGTGATCCACCTCGCTCTCCACTTCCTGGACGTCCTCCTCCCGCTGAACTTCCCCCTCTACAGACCTCTGGCTCTTCTGCACCAGTTGCATCCAGCGCCATAGGTTGTAGGTCAACATCACCACTTGGAAATAGGCATGATTACTCCAAAACCGCCGCGAAGGGATCGCCAGGATCCCTTCCTGTTGGGCTTCTTTGATCCGCCCTTCCACGTTGGCTCGCCGGTCGTACCGCGCCACCACCCGATGCGCTTTGTCCCTCAGGTTGGTCACAAAGCAACGATACGAGTATCCCATCTCAAACAAGGTTAGCTGTCGTTCCCCCTTTTGATCCTCTCGTATCCGCATCACCACAAAACGACGGGCCTTCTCCCATCCCTGCGGAGCATACTGGCCTTCATTGTAATGATACTCCCCTTTCCGGTACCAACCCCCCTCCCCGAAATAGGGCTTGGCACTCTTGTTCGCCAGGATATATTCGAATCGGCACGCCTCACAGGCTTGCACCGTTTCCGGACCAATAAACTCCGCGTCCCCGAGAAGCAGAACCCGCCGTACACAGGAGGGTAGATACCGTCGGACTTGTCGAATCAGTCCGGCCACTTCCCGATCGCTCATCGTCACCCCTCGACGTTGACTCCCCAAAAGATATTCCCCGGTTTCCTCGATAAAGATCATCACCGGTCGCAGGGCTTTCTTCCCCCGCCGCTTCGGGTTGTGGCCCTTGCGCGCCCCTTCCGTCTTCCCATACACTGTGGCCACCGTCGTATCGATGTGCAGAGTGATCCGCCGATGCATTTGGCGACGGATCTCCCAGACCCGGCCCCGGAGAACCGCCGAGAGCTTCAACAACGATTGACTTTGCCCTCGCCCCAGAGAAAACAAATACCGCCAATAGGTGCTGACTACCGGCAGTCGGGTCACTCCAAACCACCCACACAACATTTCGTCGTCCCTCAGGTAAAAGAAATGTCCGATCCGGGCAAAACCCACGAATAACAGGCCGATTAGACCCAGGATCATCCGATAACAGCCCAGAGCGGGTTTCCGGGTGGGCCGGCAATAGTTTTTTTCGAAGGCCTCTTTAAATTCGATCAGGTCCAAAAACTTCATCAGCGCCAAAAGCCCGCCGTACGCGCTCATTCGTACATCGCTGGTCGCATATTCTGTGTCCGCATTGATTTTTGCTGGGTTCCGGACCGTTCGTTCTTTCCCTTGATTTGCAGGCTTTTTCGTCTTATCCTTACTTTCTGTTTTCACCTTCTGGGTGCTCCTTTGTCGTTTTGGTTATGTGGACGTGGAAATTCTCAAAACCTTAACACAAAGGGTATCCAGAAGCATAGCCCCTTTTTCTCTGCCGCATCCCCTCGAATGGGTGCAAAATTCAGGTATCAAACAACCAATTCCGACTCGGATACTAACAGAACAATAGATGCTGTGCTGCATTCGATACAAGCCATGATAAGTTCCCCAAGAACAAACGCCTCTGCCGGTACCACATATTCTTTTCCTGCTTCAACAGAAACCTTGCTCATTTGGTTACCTCGGCATCGACGAAGATGATTCCCTGGATGGCTCGGTGGACAACCTCGGGTGTTCCTTTGTAAATTTCCACGTCGTAGACATACTGGCCATTCCTGTCGGCGGATTCGTAATTGGTACTATCGACGGAGCTTTTGCAGGCGGTCAAGGTGGCGGTGGTCTCGGCTTCCAGGAGGATGTTCGGTTTTCCGGCGGGGTCGTCGACTTTGGAGCAGATGAATTCGGCAATCGGGCTGGCATCGGCAAAAGCTTTGCGGATTTGGCCTCGGACGGAATATTCGGTCAGATCGATGGGTGTTGGGGGATCGATGCCTGACTGGTTCAGGGTGATGGTGCAGGACCAATTGCAGCCTTGCTTCCCAAAAAAAATAGACCAAGTTGTCGCGGATGGGATGGGAACGAAACCCATAGATTTACCCCTACCATGATTGCATTCGTGGGATGGATTGGTGCGGCAATGGCGACTGCAGCGGTCATTCGAGCTATCACACCATAGTTTTGATGATAAAGCGCCGCGTCTCCAACAGTATCTATCTGCAAGGATCCTAGGTGCGGTCCGAGTTGATTTCCAATACCTTTCGTGTCGATGCCGGCGGACGGGCAATGGATCCATACCATTGGAACTGGGAGCGATCGGCCGGCGAGTTCGATATACCCCACAATTTCAAGTTCGGCCACATCTGCGACCTGCCTTGCGGCAAAGGTCAGAAGTGGAATCTGGGTGGTGTGGGCAACGCCATTGCCGGCGGATGTCATATGTCGGCGATCCACGTTTACGCCGGCGGACAGCCGGTTCAATTGACAGGCGGCGGCATCAGCCTTACTGGATGAAGTGCGGCGGTCGTCAAGACACTCGATAACTGAGTGGCGAAAATGCCCGACAATCTGAATATCCGTACCGCCAGCGGGTATACCAGCTAATTTATCGGACTTTGCACCATCGCGGTCAATTGCAGTTCCACCGGCACGGCAGCGATCACCCAACCCACAGTCTTTAGCACGGCCCCGCGCCACAATGGCCACGCTCGCCGCATGACCAATCTTAACGAGTTTGTGTCGTATGTAAAAGTGCTGTGCACCAGCTGCCTGGATCCTAGTCCAGCGGTGAATTCACTATCTACTGCCTTTTTGGTAGAAATCTACTGCCTTTACTGGATGCATTCCGAATGGCCTTCACAGTATTGTCACCCTCATGCTGAACCTAAAACCGGGAGGGACACCAGGAGCGGAATCTTGCAGCATCTATGGGAAACAGCCGGCGCCAGCGACAAATTAGCCACTTCAGGATTATTGCATACCGAATCGGGCGAGTTCTGGGAACGCTTTCTTATCGTCGGAATGCCCACCGGTTGGCATTTTATTTTGCTGGCTGTGCTCATTTTCGCAGCCTATATGCCCGCCGTTAACAATGGCTTCATCTCAGATGACTTCATCATGCTGAACTGGGTGGAGCAGTGGAAAGGAGACATTACCTTTCTGTTCCGGATCTTCCCGGATGTTTTCCGGATCACGGTATATGTCGTCTTTCGGTCTCTGTTGGCGCTGTTCGGATTCCACTCTGAATATTTTTATACCTTTGCCATTTTGATACACCTTCTCAATTCCATTCTCCTTTATTACCTGGCCAAGGAGGCCACTGGTTCCCGCGAGCTGGCTTTCATGTCTGGTGCCCTTTTCGCTGTATATCAGAACCCTCAGGAAGCGATCATGTGGTTGGCGGCAATGGCGGACGCTCTTGCCGCTCTTTTCGTTCTAGCCACTCTCCTACTGTGGGGAAAGGAACTGTACTTGTGGGCGGCAGCCTGCTACATTGCCGGTCTATTTTCGAAAGAATCTGCCGCGGCTGTTCTGCTCCTGCTCCCCTGCCTGGAACTTTTCCGAATACGGCGCCTGACCTGGCGGTGGCAATATCTGTACCTGCTTGTTCCGACGGCTGCCTACCTGCTGCTGTTTGCCGTAACCGCATCAGACAATTATCTCCTAATCAACGGCTCTTACCGTTTCGGGTTGCGCGGATTTGCAGTACTCGTGGTTTCGGCGCACCGGGTCATGTTCCCCTGGTTTTACCTGGCGCTGATCACTTTCCTGATTGTCAGGAAGGGGCGGGTTCCGGCCGAGACCGTCGCAGGGGTGGCTTGGCTTGTGCTGACGATCCTTCCCTTCATTTTCCTCACTTACCAGCTTCACCTGCCCAGCCGCCACCAGTACATAGCATCCATAGGGCTTGCCTGGGCCGTGGCTTCGCTCCTGCGACAGCTGGGTAGGCCGGCTCTGGTGCGTGCCTTTGTAGCCCTTTTCATCGTCGTCAATATCACCTATCTCTGGCTGAAAAAGGATCCCCAATTCGAAAAAAGGGCGGCACCCACCACGCAATTGATGACGGAAGTCAGGCGGCATCCGGCTGGCTCGATCTATCTGATCGATTTTCCTTTGAACCCATGGATGGCAAGAATGGCTGTGACCATGACCGGATCCCGCTCCGAGGATCTGCGCTTTAATGCGCCGCCCGAGCCCTGTGCCGATTGCCTTGTGCTGCAATGGGAGAGCCGGACAGGGAGATACCGGGTAAAGATCGCGCCAGACTTGGCCGCGCTTTCCGTCGGAGCGATTCCATAAAATCCTATAACCGTCTCGCTTCACTACTTCTGGGTCAATTGATGTGCCATCCCTCCAATTCCATTTAAGTGTTTTACCCGGCTTATGACGATACCGGCTCCATCGGCAAGATCATTCTCACGATGGCCTACATCCTGCCGAAGCGGACGAGTGATTACGAAATCGCATTGTGGATGACGGCTCACGCGAGTGGACTGGCATAACTGCTGCGCTCGCTCATGGTGCAATACCCGTTCCTCAAGGTAATTCAATACGGTGTCAACTGCAGATAACGCGGGGTCCTGATCTCCGGCTTCGCCAACTGCTCCAAGGACCTGATTTTGAATACCGACAGCGACGGGCAGTACGACGTTGAGGAATTGGCCTTGCTGCTGGGTATGTTCGGCATTGGCCAGGTTGACCGCGTTGCGCCGGAAGGTCGCGGGTTAGCGATACCTATTCGGGGACCTTAGAAGTTGAAGCGCAGCCGAACTACGTGATCCGCTCACTGGTTGCACTGCCGATCGTGCCGAACCCTAAACCACAGAGCGACTGTCCGGGCAGAGCAAAGCCGGGATGATTTAATGTGTTGAAAATGTCTTCCCGGTACCGAACGAACTTGCTTTCAGCGAAAAAGAGGTCTAACACAATAAAGATGGAATCGGTTGGGAAGCTGATAAAGATACCAGAGGATAAATGAGCCAAGGCTACAGTCAAGTAATCCATTGCCGAAACCTCTGCCATGATTTCTATGTTCACCTTGGTCGGTATAATCATTTCACTCATTTGGTTACCTCTGCGTCTACAAAGATAATGCCCTGGATAACCCGATAAACAATCTCAGGATTACCTTTGTAGATTTCCACATCGTAGAGGTACTGGCCGGATTTGTCTGCGGAGGCGTAGTTGGTGCTATCAACGGAGCTTCTGCAGGCGCTCAGGGCGGCGGTGGTTTCGGCTTCCAGGAGGATATTCAGTTTTCCGGCGAGGTCGTCGACTTTGGAACAGACAAATTCTGCGTTCGGCGTGGCATCGGAAAATGCTTTGCGAATTTGGCCGCGGACGGAATAGTCGGTAAGGTCGATGGGTGTTGGGGGATCTATACCGGCCTGGTTCAGGGTGATCGTGCAGGACCAGGTGCAGCCTTGTTTGCCGATGAAATAGACCAGGTTGTCGCGAATTGGGATGGGGATAAAACTCATAGTGTCAGCTCCACGGAGATTACAGGTTTCACGCAAAGTGGTGCTTCCAGCTGGCAGATCAGCCATTCCGGAATGGAAGCCAGGCGGAGAATTGATGTGGAATCGGTTGAATCCTCGGAAAGGAGGGGTTCCATGATTGGAATCCAGTTTGCTCCTGCCGATGCTTCATATCCCAGAACCTCGTCGATGACAGCCGACATGAGGGCAGTCTTCGCTTGGTTCTGATCTTCAGTTAGATAGCTTTCAAGGGCAAGCTCCAAGAAGCAGGTATTTACTTCCAGGCTGATACCTGTTTCGGCGGATTCAGGCATCCAGGCGGTTTGGAACAGGAATTGGCTTAAATCATCGGCGCAGAGAGCTCCTGATTCCGCAAATGAAACCGGAACCAGGAGACAAGCGGCCGGATCTTCCCAGAGGGAATGGTTTTCGGCGAGAGAGGTTACGAAAGTTTGGGATCCTGGCTGTGCTGCTGCTTCTTGAAAGTCAGCAAATTGGAGGCCAGGTTCGGAAAAGTCGAGGCCGAATCCTGCCAGGGAATGCTGCTCATCCCCTGGGACGGCGGCTTCACCAGTTTGCTCCAGAATCGAGGTTTGGCCCGACTGGCGATCATCTGGTGCGATATCGGTTTCCCCAAACGCGATAAAAACAACAGTGAGGGCTGTTTCGTTTTCGCCCGAGGAGGTTTGGTCTTGGTGGTTTGCTGTTTGGCCATGGTTTGCTCCTTCAAAAGTTGAGGAAGAGAATCCTGTCTCCTCCGATGTGAATGAGGTTTCTTTCTGAAGAGTCGAACTTTCTGCCGAGACAAAGTCCTGTTCGCCAAGATTTATCTGGCCCGTGGCGAACACGGCAGGATTGCTGGTGGAGGTGCTTGCGTCTGTCCCCGAGGCGGTTAAGGCCAACCCTGCAGTAGATGTTTCCGGGGAAGAAAAGGTGGTTTCGGAAAAGGCAAGTACGAATCCAGCAGAATCAGAGGAGGATTCGCTGCCGGTTCCCGGCTCGCTCAGGCTTGCCGTATGGATTGTGGTGGTTTCACGAACTCGAATGAAAACGCCGGGGCCACGTACATTGGTGGTAGTTCCGCCGGCGGTTGCGGCCAAAGTTGGTGGACCGGAGCTTGTTCCGGAAGAAACCATCGCATAGCAGACGAATCCACCGATATCGTTGCCGGTCTGGGAGTCCGGTTCTTCCACTTCGGCGACGGTTCCGAAGGTGACACCGGTTTGCGAGAAAGCCTCGGCCGAAAACTGCGAGGGAGTGGAAACATCCGTCGGGATGCACATCGCCCCGATGACGAGGTCTCCGGATGCGACACCGGGATCGCTGCCGAAGGCGATGGAAACGTTCCCGGCGGAAGTATCCTGGCCGGTTGTGCCGGCAACCTCCCAGCCGCTGCGGGTTTTGGTGATCCGGCAGATCATCCCCCAGGAGACGTTATTTCCCGCAACAGAAACGGATAAGGAACCGCTCAGGCCTCCGGCTGACACGGTCCTTTCGAAAACGAACAGGTTGGTGTTGCCGGTATCGGCGCCCAGCGTGGTACCGTAACCTCCCACACCAACCAGGCTGCAGACCGGCGTCCATCCGGCCGGCGTGGTTACGCTCCCGGAATTGGCGGTCGAAGGCTTCATGCCAATCACCAGGATCAGCTTGTCGCTTTCGGCACAGCCTACCGGGTAGTTTACCGAAAGGCTGTTACCGTTCTGGCTCGAGTAAGTGGCAACGCTTGGAGTCTGCCAGGTGAGCGCCATGGGAAATCCACGCTAGACCGCTTCTAGCTTGTCTTCGGCAATGAATCGTTCCTGCATGTTGCCCAGCTCGTCGGTATAACGGACCTTGCAGTAAAGAATACCGTCGGAATCGCCGATCGCGGCGCCGGTCACTTCGCCATCGGTCATGACGAACACTTTTTCGCGGACTTTATCTCCGATTTTGAATTGCAGCGGCATGTGGTCTCCGTTTCAGGAAAGGGTGGTGGAATAGGTGACGTTGAGGGTATCTCCGCTGGCGACGGCCTTGCCGGTAAAGCTGCCGGCGCTGTAGAGAATGCCGCCGGTGTTTCCGATGGTGGTCACTGCACCGGTTCCAAGAACGATGAAACAGCCTCCTACGGTTCCACTGCCGGTCATGGCGAAAGAGACGCTTCCCGAATGGGTTTTGGTGGCGGTTCCCCCGGTTGCGCTGGCAGCGGTCCAGGTCGGTGTGCCACGAGCGGCAACAGAGGTCCACTCCGTCCACCCGGTATGGGAACTCATGGTATCGGTTTGGGCAACGGTCGGGGTCCCGGAAATGAGCCCGAGATAGGGCCCGACCGCGGAAATGCTGTTGTTCATGGCGTCGAGAAGGTACTTTTTCCCGGCGTCAACGACTGCATTGCCAAAATCCTCGGTCCATTTCAGGTTCCCGTCCCGGTCTCGGCATTCGAGATGGAACCTCCCGGCAATTCCGAGAAGATTTTGCTGGGTCGCCGGTCGGTCAAGAACGGATGCGATTCCCTCTCGCAAATGATTGGTTTCGATCATGGAGTTTCCTCTTTTCCGGTTATGCGGACTTCAGCCCAAGGATGACTCTGGCATCCGCCGTCCAGTTCACCCCGTGGCGATCGCCGAGGATGAGGTTGATCAGAAGCTTGAGAAAAGGAGCATCGACCATTTCGAGCAGTTTGCCGGAAATGCCGGTAAAGGTCACCACGTCATCAAGAATATCCACCGCGGTCGTCGCTGCAAGAGCGGCAGAGATTTTGGCGCCGGCGGGCTGTCCTTTCAGCAGTTCGGCTTTGGCCAGCTCTACCGAGGCGATCACGGTTTCGACCAACGCCTGGATGGTGCGCCAGAGATCCGCGAGGTTTTCCCAGGAAAACCGGGAAAGAGGCTTCAGGGCCAGGTAAACGGCACTGGCGTTGAGATAGCGATTGGCCGCCTCGCGGAGTTTGGTTTTATCGATAACGATCGCCACGGCGGCTTTGTTTTGTTCTTTGGATTTTGGATTCATCGGGTTTCCTCCTTGGTCAGGATCAGAATGAGGCCGGAGAAGGCCGACCCCAGGGTTAGTATGGCGTTCATGATTTCAGGCCGGATGGTCACGCCGACCGCCGTGGTCAGGATGTTCAGCCCATGCCAGGTGGTGGGTTCCTTCATCCGGTCCGCGAACCACTTGAGAAAATTGCGGTAGATCTGTTTCATTTCATTCCTTCCGAAGCGGGATCAGAAGTTCAATTTCTTTTCCGCTGAAAATGAGGGCGGTCGGGGAAATGAGGCCAGCGGCCACCCCACTCCAGGCCGACGGATTCACC
>CAINFC010000204.1 GCA_903847975.1 uncultured Acidobacteriota bacterium
GTACCTGCACCTACGGTTCGGCCGCCCTCGCGGATGGCAAACCGCAAACCCTTTTCCATGGCAATCGGGGTGATCAACTCTATCACCAGGTTCGAGTTGTCGCCCGGCATGACCATCTCCACCCCTTCCGGCAAATGCGCCACTCCGGTCACATCCGTCGTCCGAAAGTAAAACTGCGGCCGGTACCCATTGAAAAACGGCGTGTGCCGACCCCCTTCTTCCTTCGTCAGGATGTAGGCCTCCGCGCGAAACTTGGTGTGCGGCGTAATCGACTTCGGCGCCGCGATCACCTGCCCGCGCTCCACATCCGTCTTTTCCGTCCCCCGCAGCAGCAGGCCTACGTTGTCCCCCGCCTGCCCTTCGTCCAGCAGCTTCCGGAACATCTCCACCCCGGTCACCACCCGCGTCACCGTCGGCCGGATCCCGACAATCTCCGCTTCCTGTCCCACTCGGATCCGCCCGCGCTCAATTCGTCCCGTGGCCACCGTCCCGCGCCCCGATATCGAGAATATGTCCTCGATCGGCATCAGAAACGGCTTGTCCACATCCCGCATCGGAATCGGTACGTACTCGTCCACCGCATCCATCAGCTCGATGATGGCCTTCTCCGCATCCGCCTCCCCGTTCATCGCCTTCAGCGCCGATACCCGCTTCACCGGAATCTCGTCCCCGGGAAATCCGTACGACGTCAGCAGCTCCCGCACTTCCAGCTCCACCAGGTCCAGCAGCTCCGGGTCGTCCACCATGTCCACCTTGTTCAGCGCCACCACAATGCACGGTACCCCTACCTGCCGCGCCAGCAGAATGTGCTCCCGCGTCTGCGGCATCGGTCCGTCGGCCGCCGATACCACCAGGATCGCCCCGTCCATCTGCGCCGCCCCGGTGATCATGTTCTTGATGTAGTCCGCATGCCCAGGACAATCCACGTGCGCATAGTGCCGCTTCTTGGTCGAATACTCCACGTGCGCCGTGGCAATCGTAATCCCGCGCTCCCTCTCCTCCGGCGCGTTGTCAATCGAATCAAAGGTCCGCACCGCAATCTTCGGGTCCATCTTGTTCAACACCATCGTGATCGCCGCCGTCAGCGTCGTCTTGCCGTGATCGATGTGCCCGATCGTCCCCACGTTCACGTGCGGCTTACTACGATCAAACTTTTCCTTGGCCATACTTTATCTCCTCTCCGAAGCTATACCCGACCCCTGACCCGGGAGACAATTTCATCACTCAGGTTCTTGGGGATCTCGTCATAATGCGAGAAGTGCATACTATACGTTGCCCGGCCCTGCGTCTTGGACCGCAAATCCGTGGCATAACCGAACATTTCCGCCAGAGGTACCACCGAACGGATGATCTGGGTTCCCAGGCGTGATTCCATTGCCTCAATGCGCCCCCGACGGGAATTCAGGTCTCCAATCACCTCTCCCATGTACTCCTCGGGGACCACCACTTCCACTTTCATCACCGGTTCCTTCAGCACCGGACCGGCCTTGGCGGCCGCTTCCTTGAAGGCCATCGAGCCGGCGATCTTGAAGGCGATCTCCGAAGAGTCCACCTCGTGGTAAGAACCGTCGTACAGCGTAACCTGCACGTCGTTCATCTCGAAGCCGGCCAGAACACCGCTTTCCATGGCCTCGCGGCAACCGCGCTCCACCGGCGCGATATACTCCCGGGGAACCGTGCCGCCCACGATGGCGTTCACAAACTCGAAGTCCTTGCCCGGAGGCAGAGGCGCAATCCTTATCTTGACGTGCCCGTACTGCCCGCGGCCGCCGGTCTGGCGCACGAAACGCCCTTCGGCCTGGGCCTCTTTGGTAATCGACTCGCGGTAGGCCACCTGCGGCTTGCCCACATTGGCCGAAACCCCGAACTCGCGCATCAGGCGGTCCACGATGATTTCCAGGTGCAGCTCTCCCATGCCCGAAATGATCACCTGCCCGGTCTCCGTATCGGTGTGCACCTTGAAGGTCGGATCCTCCTGGGCCAGCTTGCCCAGGCTCATGCCCAGCTTTTCCTGGTCCGCCTTGGTCTTGGGCTCGATGGCCACCGAAATGACCGGGGTCGGAAAATCCATAGCCTCCAGCACCAGGGGATGCTTTTCATCGCAGAGCGTGTCCCCGGTGGTAACGTTGCGCAGACCGACCGCAGCGGCAATATCGCCGGCATACACGTCGCTGATCTCCTCCCGCTTGTTGGCGTGCATCTTCACCAGCCGGCCTACCCGCTCGGCACGATCCTTGGAGGGGATGTATACGGAATTTCCCTGCTTCAGCGTGCCGGAATAGACCCGCAGGAAGACCAGCTGGCCGACAAAGGGATCCGTCATAATTTTGAACGCCAGGGCCGCAAAAGGCTCCTTGTCGTCCGCCTTTCTCATGACCTTGCTTTTTTCCTCGGGATCGACCCCTTCCACCGGAGGAATGTCCAGCGGGGAAGGAAGAAAATCCACCACGGCGTCGAGCAGCGGCTGAACTCCCTTGTTCTTGAAAGCCGAGCCGCAGAGCACCGGCGTAAAGCGATTGCCGATGGTGCCCTTGCGCACCGCCTGCTTCAGCTCCTCCGTCCCGATCTCCTCGCCCGCCAGGTACTTTTCCAGCAGGTGGTCATCTGCCTCGCAGGCTGCTTCCACCAGCTTTTCCCGGTAGACATGAGCGGCTTCCTGAAATTTTTCCGGAATATCCGTCACCCGGAACTCCGCACCCAGGGTTTCCGACAGGTAGCAGGTAGCCTTCATGGAAACCAGGTCGATGACTCCCTCAAAACCCTCTTCGGCTCCCAGAGGCATTTGAATCGCAACCGGATTGGCGCGCAGCCGATCCCTCATCATCTGCAGGCAGTGATCGAAATCGGCACCGGGGCGGTCCATTTTATTAATAAAAGCGATGCGCGGAACACCGTATTTGTCCGCCTGCCGCCAGACCGTCTCCGACTGCGGCTCGACGCCGCCGACCGCGCAGTAGACCGCTACGGCCCCATCCAGCACCCGAAGCGAACGCTCCACCTCCGCGGTGAAATCGACGTGCCCCGGGGTGTCGATAATGTTGATGCGGTGATCCCCCCAGAAACAGGTGGTTGCCGCGGAAGTAATCGTAATCCCGCGCTCCTGCTCCTGCTCCATCCAGTCCATGGTGGCCGTGCCGTCATGGACCTCTCCCAGCTTGTGGGTCATGCCGGTGTAATAGAGGATCCGCTCGGTAGTCGTAGTCTTACCGGCATCAATATGGGCCATAATGCCGATATTGCGGGTCCTGTCCAGTGGAGCAGTGCGGGGCACGTTAGAATCCTGACTGTCTTTCGAATTACCGTTCTGTTGAGACTACCAGCGGAAATGCGCAAACGCCTTGTTGGCTTCCGCCATGCGGTGCGTGTCGTCGCGCTTCTTGATCGCGTTGCCGCGGTTGTTGTAGGCATCCAGGATCTCGCCGGCCAGCTTTTCGCGCATCGATTTCTCGCTGCGGTTGCGGGCGTGGTTGACGATCCAGCGAATGCTCAGGCTGTTGCGGCGGAACGGGCTGACCTCGACCGGCACCTGATAGGTGGCACCACCGACGCGCCGGGACTTGACTTCCACCACCGGCTTGACGTTGTCTACCGCCTTTTTGAAAATCTTCAAGGGCTCTTCGTTCGTTTTGGCCTGGATCTTTTCCAGGGCTCCGTACAGAATCCTCTCGGAGGTGCTCTTCTTGCCCCGAAGCATCATGCAGCTGATGAACTTGGTCACCAGTTCGCTGTTATAAATCGGATCCGGGATTACTTCCCTGCGGGCAATCACTCGTCTTCTTGGCATTCGACGAAACTCCCTTGCGTCTTTCTATCTATGTTTAAATCGAATCATCCACGGCCGGCGGAAAGAGCCGCCTCTTCCCCCTGCCGCTTGCGTCTCGCTGCTCCGTTTCCCGACCTTTTGCGGCCCGGCGTCGGGGGGAAAGATCTCCCCACCCGCCTTTTCAAACGGCATTCAAAATAGGTTGTAAAGACCAAGAATGCCGGCGCTCCTCACCTTCGGAGGAGACGGCCAATAAAATGGAAGGAAAATTAAGTAAACGAACTCGCTCTTTAACTTCTTAACCCTTCGGTCGCTTGGCGCCGTACTTGGAGCGCCCCTGTTTCCGGCCCTGCACGCCTACGGCATCCAGGGAACCGCGTATCACGTGATAACGAACTCCGGGCAGATCCTTGACACGACCGCCGCGAATCAGAACGATCGAGTGCTCCTGCAGGTTATGTCCCACACCGGGAATGTAGCTGGTAACTTCGATTCCGTTGGTAAGACGGACACGGGCTACCTTCCGCAGAGCCGAATTTGGCTTTTTCGGCGTTGTGGTGTAAACGCGGACACAAACTCCGCGGCGTTGCGGGCATCCTTGCAGAGCGGG
Organism: uncultured Acidobacteriota bacterium; assembly: GCA_903847975.1. GTDB lineage: Bacteria > Acidobacteriota > UBA6911 > CAINFC01 > CAINFC01 > CAINFC01. The sequence goes on from CAINFC010000204.1 coordinate 4,374, forward strand.
GCTCTTAGTCTTATACGAAACCTCGCTACGGCCCTTTCTGACTAATTGGCTGAATGTCGGCAAAGCTGCTTCTCCGTTGGTGCCTGAATCGTTTCCTGTGTTAAAAATCCTAATTTTTTGCTGATCGGCCAGAGCGGCGTCGCCCGGCTTCCTGCGGGAGAGTACGGACAATCACGCAGGGCTGAAACTATAGCGCAGACCGAAAGCTCTGTCAAGGGCAATTTGGAAATACTAAAAAATGACCGGTATGCTGGCGAAAACCTTCAGGTCGCCGCTGAAGCGCAAGGTGGTTCCGATGACCGTGCCCTCAAAGGATTTTACCTGGATGACTCCCGTGAATCCGGTTTTGGCCTGGGGGAAGAAATCCGGATCGCCCACCAGCTTGGCCAGGTGCTGCCGCGGCGCCAGGCGCAAGGAAAGAGCCTGCCCTACCTGGGTACCCTGGCTGTTGTAAAGCGTGATGGAGCAGTTGACGGTCGTCGAGGCATCCGGATTGGCCAAGGCTACCCCGGCCATGAAATCGCTGCGGGTATCCACGGAAAGGCTGAACCCGGACACTTTCCGGGATGGATCAATCCCGGCTTCGGACTGGACGGCGCCGCCGGCCAGAAAGGCATACACGATGGAGCCCCCGATCGGGCCGTTGGCCTGCACCCGGGCCCAACCGGTCACCGTGGTGGAACCCTGGTTCGTCGACTCCAGCACCGCCACGCCGCGGGCGGGAATGGTTACCGGACGCGAAGCGGCGGTGGTTCCGTTCAGGTTCAGGCTCAGCGCCGTGCCGTCGCTTTTAAAGGTTTCCAGCGTGCCGCTCACCGCCGTGCTGCCTGCATTCAGCAGAACGAAGGAGGTCCGGAAACCTCCCCCGTCGGCAATTTGCGGGAAATAAAGATTGTTGGGCTCCGGGTTGCCGCCGGGGCTCACCACGGGAATGCTGGCGAAGGTATTCAGGTCCGGGGCCATGCGCAGCGTGGTTCCGACCACCTGGCTCCCGGATGAGGCCAGGGTGATCAGCCCGGTAAAGTTCGCCAGAGCGGCCTTGTTTTCCGGGAAGATCTCGTCGGCCATCTGCGCAAACTGCCCCAGGGCGGCCAGGGATCGCGTTTTCTGATTGAGCTGCGCCCCGTTGGCATCGAAGAGCGTCAAGGTCAGGCTGGCGGCACTGCTCCCCGGATTGGCCACCGCCACTCCTGAAAGAATGGACCGCCGGGTATCGACCGACAGGGAAAACCCGGAGGAGGGGACGGAGGGATCCAGGCCCGCCTCCTCGATCAGCTTTCCGGCCGCGGGGGCGAATCCGTAAATCATGGAGCCGCCGATGGCGGTCGCGGAGCGGACCCGCGCCCAGCCGGCCTTGGTGACGGCTGCGGTATTGGCGGAGCGGAGGACGGTCATTCCTCCGGCCTTGATGGTAACGGGGAAAGCGTTATCGTAGTTGTCGTTGAGAGGGAAGATCAGCGGCGAGCCGTCCTGCTTGAAAAGCTCCAACAGGGCGGTGGTATCCTGCCCGGCAGGATTGACCAGAACAAAACTGGTGATAAAGCCGCCCCCGTCGGCAACCTGGGTAAAAAACATCTCCTTGGGACTGGCGACTCCCCCCCCGACAATCACCGCTCCGCTCCCTCCAACGGCCTGGATGTTCTGGGCCTGCGAGCCTGCGGCGCTGGCCGAGGATGCCGTCAGAGGAGTGGCCACCGGGGCGGCGCCGGCGGCAATCTGGAATTCGAGATAGGCCACGATTCCGTCGCTCATGACGTTCTGGTTCAGACCGAAGACGATCAGACGCAAATTGCCGGCGGACGGAGAATTGGCCTGGGCACTCTTTCCGGCCGCGGTGGCTACCGGGCCGGCCGAGGCCTGGCGGAAGGTCAGTACCGCCGGATTGAAATCGAGCCCCAGCTGCAGGCCCGCCGGCTGGGCACCTCCGAACGAATAGAGGTGGACCGGAACCTGCACCGTGGCCCCCGCGGACCCGGGGACGCTGGCCATGTCGATCTGAACCGACTGCGCCCGCAGACCGCAAGAGAAAACCAGCATCAGAAACGCCATTGCCAAAACTATCTTTTTCATAGCTCGCTTACCTTATTAATTATTTTGATTGCACTTTCCGTTAAAAATTCATTCCTTCTCCGCCGCCGGGCGCCCTGTCTTCCTGCTTTCCGCTCCGGACTCCCCGCCTTTAATCCGGAAAGGGACGGCCTTGGCGTCCGGCCCGGCCATGGAAACATGGGCCAATTGCAGGAGGGCCGGAGCAGAACCCGGTCCATCCCCGGATCGCAGAGTCACCCAGGCCACCACCCCGGAGTCCAGGGCCCGGCTGTTCAGCCCGACGATCACCACGCGCTCCCGCCCGGTCTCGTTCCGGACGGATTCCCCCGCAGGGCTTCCCCCCGCGGGCCCGGTCTTTGGCTTGCGCATTGCAAGATATTGCGGCTCGCTGACGTTGCCGCGAAAGGTCTCTTCTGCAGCTACCGCTTTGGAAACCAGCTGCTTCCCTCCCCGCATGGCGGTTTCCCCGGGCTGTACCGACCGCAGGCTCGCCAGGCGCGGGTTGTAGAGCAGATCAAATTGCAGCGCCGATACGCTCCGCCCGGCAGGACACTGCAGGAGGACCGGCAGCCTTAGGTCGGACCCGCCGGCCGGCTCCGCGGCTCCCACTTCCAATGTGACCGGCTCCTGGTCATTGGCCCGCAGCGGGGAGCACAGCGCCGCCAGGACGCCGGCCAGAAGCATAAAAATCCATGAATGTTTCATAGTCTTCTGTCCCTCCGCAGTTCTAGTTCAGACACCGGTGCTGCGGATCGAGGATGGCATTGATCACGATCTGCAGGTCTTTGATGTCCACCAGTCCGTCCCCGTTCACATCGCAGGTGGCGGCCACTGACCCGAGGACCATGTTCACCAGCAGCTGGGTGTCGTTGACCAGAACGGCCCCATCCTTGTTGGCGTCACAGCCGCACTTGGTGACGATGCCGACACTGCATCCGCCGCCGGAGCAGGCCGCCGGAAGCAGCTGCGCATACGGGTCGCTGGCATAAAGATTGGCACAGGAAACGGGCAGCGCGTTTCCCGGCTGAACGCTGGAGCTGACCTGAAAAACGACGCTCAGCACGACTCCGCTGGGAATGGACCCCTGATTGCCGCCGAGCACCAGCAGGGTGATCACGCCGGGGACCCCCGATTCGACCAGCAGGTCCTTGCCGGCCGTTACCAGGGAAGGACCCCGCTGCACCCCGACGTAGGCCAGCTGAAGCCGGTTGAATTGCAGGTCCATCTGAAAGGAGGCCACGCCGGGACCGGACGGCGCCGTCATCCGCACCGGAATGGTCACCTGCACGCCGGGCACCACGCTCCCCGGGCACTCCAGCGCCATGGTCACCCGGCCGGGAACCGCGGTCGTGGAGGTGGTCCCGGAGGAGCTGGTGGTGGTGGTCGTAGTGCTGACCGTGGTGCTGGAAGTTACGACGCGCACCGCGGAAGACTGGGTCGTGGCCGGTGTTTCATTGCTCCGTATGGTAGCCGTATTGACCAGCAGACCGGAAGCGGCGGTCACCGTGACCGCCAGGCGCAGACAGGTGGGGGCGGTGTTGGCCGCCACCGAGCCCAGGTTCCAGGTAACCGTACCCGCCTGATGAATTCCGCCCTGGGTGGCGGAAGTAAAAACCAGACCGGAAGGCAGAACGTTCGTCACGGTCAGGCCCGATACCGGCTTCCCGTAGCCCAGGGTTTCGAAGCAGAGGCTGTAATCCACAATGGTGTTGGGAACGGCGCTGGAAGGGCCGTTCATGCTGAAGTTGAGAGGATTGTAGCCCAGCTGGGTTTTAGGAATGGCAATGCCGGTGGGATGACCGATGCGCCCCAGGTCGTTGCGCAGCACATTCAGGTCCGAATCCAGAACATACAGGCTGCCCGTGCCTCCCCCGTTGATATTGCCGGTGGTGGCATATATGTAGCCCGTTTCTTCGTCCACGGCAATTCCGGCCACCTGATCCCCGGAACCCGCCTGCGGCAGGGTGTAAAGGGACTCCGTGCCGGTGTTCAGATCGTATTTGACCAGCAGGCCGCTCCCGCTGACGGCATTTCCGGTGTAAAGGAAATTCCTCTGCGAATCCACGGCAATCCCGACGGGAGTTTGCCGGGATCGGACCAGCACGAAGCTGCCCTGGGGAACCCAGGTCGAGGTGCTGAAATAATAGAGCGCCGTGGAATTGGAGTCGGCGATGAAAAGGCGGGAGCGCCCCTCATCCAGCGCCAGCCCGAAGGCCGAGGTGATCTGCGGCAACGCCATAGGAGACCCGGCCACTGCCGTCAGCTGGTTGGCGCTGCTGTTCCAGTCGTAGATGTGCAGCCGGTTGGTGCCGCGCTCGGCGGCATACACCCGGCTCCTGCCCTGATCCACGACAATCCCCGCCAGGTCCACGGCCCCGGAAGCCACCGCATATCCCAGGTCCCGAAAGGTCTCGGCGTCCAGAATCTGAATCCGGTTGCCGTTTTCGTAGGTAATGAACAGCTTCTTGTTTTTACTGTCCACCGCCAGGCCCACCGCCCCGCTGGCCAGATTGGGAATCAGCTGCTCGGCCTGAAATTGCAGGTAGAGGGGAGCGGATTGCAGGTCATAGGTCCGCAGCGGCGTGGGGTCGGCGTCAATATTGGCGATCAGGTATACCGACTTGGCCTGGCCCCCGATCCCCCCAAGCCACAGGACGGCCAGGCAGGCAAGAACAAGGGGTAACCCCCGGGCCGTCCGGCCCGGGGAATGTGTATTTTGCATCATCGGGCTTCTCTATCGTCCGGCTGATTTCCACTAGTTACGGCAGGTATTCTGAGGATCGAGAACCGCATTGATCACGATCTGCAAATCGAGCACGTTGACCGTGCCGTCGCCGTTCACATCGCAGGTGGCCGGAATCACCCCCAGGATCATGTTCACCAGCAGCTGGCTGTCGTTCACCAGGATTCGTCCGTCCTTGTCCACGTCGCAGCCGCATTTACCGGTGACGGTAATGGCACAGGCGCTTCTCGCGCAGGCCGCCGGCACCAGCGACCCGCTGGGATTGGAAGCGTAGAGGTTATCGCAGCCGATGGAAATCTGCGTCCCGCTGGCCAGCCCGGAAGCGATCTGAAAGGTGACGTTCATGATCACCCCGTCGGGAATCGGGGTCTGGTTGCTGCCCTGCACCAGGAACCGGATCCGCCCGGAAGTTATGTCCATTTTCTGGATATCCTTGCCGGAGGAGACCGCGGAGGCACCTTTGGCAACCGAGACATAGGTCAGCTGCGAGGTGTTGAAGAGCAGCTCCACCTGGAAGCCGGCCACCGAGGTCGTGGAGGTGATGCGGATGGGTACGGTCACCTGGCTGCCGACGGCGGCATTCGGCGGACAATCCACCGTAATGGTGGTCCCTCCGCTGGGCAGCGTGGTGGTGGTCGTGGTGGTACTGGGCCGGGTGGTCGTAGTGGTGGTGGTGGTCGTGGTGGATGAGCCTCCCTGGGAGCTGACACACAGATTGTCGAAACGGATATGCGTTCCCGTAGCGCTGGCAAAAAAGGCCAGCCCGCCAATCTGCCTGATGGCGGAGGCAAAGCTGCCCGTTGCCTGGACGCCGGTGTTGGTTTTATTGACCCGCAGAATGGCTGCCGTTGCCGTGACCTGTACCCCGATGGAGGTGATCGTTGCCGTCGGCTTGTAGGACGTTGCGCTCAGCCACTGTCCCGAACTGTCCCAGCCGGTCAGGTACACATCGCCCAAGGAGGAAACCCGGGGGCCGATGCCATCCAGGTTTTTGCCGTCAATGACGAAGGGATATGTCGTCCAGGAGAACAGTTCCATGCCGAACCCGCCCTGCTGGGCGACGATCTCCACATCGACATCGGCGGTGAACAGATCCGGCGTCGTTATGTCGGTGCCGTACCAGCTGGTTTTCCCCGACTGGATCTGGTCCACATCCAGCTTGCCGTTCAGCCAGGTCCAAGTGGCAGCCGGGCCGGTTGTGCCGTCGAGGTGGCCCCAGGCGGTTCCCGGAGAGCCGCTGAAATCCTGCTTCAGATAGTCGCAGGCTCCCGGGCCGCCTCCGCTGCCGATCGCCGTCGTCACGGTCTGGGTGGTCTGCCCGGTTTCCGTGCTGTTGATTACCGCTCGGTTGACCACCGAACCGGAGGAAGCGGTCACCGTAACCGTGAGCTTGACGCAGGACTGCCGGGCCCCGGCAGCCAGGCTGCCGATATTCCAGGTGACCGTACCCGCACTGCTGTTATAAGTCCCGGAGGGGCTCGAAGAGTTGTAGGCCAGGCCGGAGGGCAGCGTATCCACGATGGTCACATTGCTTACCCCGGTGGTATTGGCCGCGTTGTCGTAACACAAGCTGTAGTCGATGACGGAATTGGCGCTGGCGCTGGTCGGGCCGGTTTTGGTAAAGCTGAGCGGGTTGTAGCTGATCGCCGCCCTCGGGATGGTAATACCGGTCGGACCCCTGCCGATCTGCCCCAGATTGTTCTTGAGAACGTTCAGGTTGGAATCAAAAGCAAGAACGGTAGCCGAGGAGGAGCAGTTGTTGCATCCGACAGTGGTATAAACATAACCGGTATCCTCATCCACCGCCACGCCAACCACCGAGTCCGTGGAAACAGGGAGCGTGTAGCTGCTTTCCGAATTGGTATTGAGATCGTATTTGACCAGCATTCTCTTGTTGCCGGTCATCAGGTTTCCGGAGTAAACGATGTTCCGGACGGTATCAACGGCTATCCCCTCTGGAGTCTGCCCGGACTTGGCGAGGGTGAAGTTTCCGGCTTCCGCCCAGGTGTCGGTCCGGAAATAGCGGAGAGTCGTCGAATTAGCATCGCCGATATAGAGCCGCCCCCTGCTTTCGTCCAGTGCCAGCCCGTAGGCAGAGGTGACGCTGGCCAGGGAGAAAGGGGCGCCGCTGACCAGCGTCAGCGTATTGGAACTGCTGTTCCAGTCGTAAACATAAAGCTTGTTGGTATTGCGGTCGATGGTGTACATCCTGCGCTTCCCGGCATCCAGGGCAATGCCCGCCAGGTTGGCAGCGTTTGGAGCCGTGGTGGTCCCCAGATCCTTGAAGGTGACCGCATCGATGATCTGAATGACATTGCTGCCTTCGTAAGTGACAAAAAGCTTGGCGTTATTGGTATCGATCGCCAGGCCGACCGGTCCGCTGGACCGGTCCGGTATTTCCCTGCTGGCCTGGTAGACCATGTAGGCCGGAGAGCCGACCAGGTCGTAGGTTTTGACGTAGGGCGGATTGTCGTTGATGCCGGCAATCACGTAAAGCGATTTTGCCAGGGCTGTTTCCGTGCCCAGGGAAAGAACGGCCCAAACCGGCAGAATCAGGAAAAACATGAATGACAGGATTCGATTTCTATTCATACAAAACTCCTTTATCCCACTCATCGTTCGATGTCCTTCGGAGATTTTTCAATATAAAAAGGAAGTATAATCAGAGCAAAAAACCTTGTCAATCGATTCTCGGTTTAGGAAAGATAACTGATAATAGGAGCCATGTACTTTATATATACTTGCTTGTCCGTTCCGGGGCACGTTTTCCTGGCCCTGCTCTTCCTCCTGCTTCCGGACCGGCGCCGTAAATACCTCCCCAGCATCCGGCAGCGCTGCGGGTTCAACCTGCCCACCCCGACGCCGCCGGACCGCTTCTGCATCTGGGTGCACACGGTTTCCATGGGAGAGTTCCTGGCCGCCCGGCCTTTGATTCAATCCCTGTGCCGGCGATATCCGCAGGCCCGGATCGTCATCTCCACCATCACCCTCACCGGAAACGCCCTGGCCAGGAAGCATTTTCCTTCGCTGGAAGTATTTTTCTTTCCGATCGACTGGGCCGGGATCATCCGGCGGTTTCTCCTGCGGCTGAAACCCGGACTTTTTGTCTGCGTGGAAACGGAAATATGGCCCAATTTCTTCCGGCTGGCTCACCGGGCAGGCTGCCGCCTGGTCCTGGTTAACGGCCGCATCAGCCCGAAATCCTTCCGCAACTACCGGCGGATCCGATTCTTCTTCCGGCGGATTGCCGCCCATGTGGACCTCTTTCTGATGCAGTCTCCCGACAATGCGCAGCGGATCGGGCAGCTGGGAGTTGCCCCGGAAAAGATAATCACTACCGGAAATCTGAAGTACGACCTGTCGCTGGAAACCGATGCCGCCCTGCAGCGGACCCTCGAAGCCATCCGTTCGAATCTCGGCCTGTCGGAGGAGGTTTTTACCCTGGTATGCGGGAGCTCCATGCCCGGCGAGGAGCCGCTGATTACCGACCTCTTCTCCTTTCTGCGGCATTCCGGCATCCCGTGCCGTCTGATCCTGGCTCCCCGGCACCCGGAAAGATTTGACGAGGTGGCCGGCCACCTGCAGGCTCTCCCTTTTCCCTTTCTGCGGCGAAGCCGGCTGACATCCGGCGAATCCTCCCGGACGGCGGATATTCTACTGCTGGACAGCATCGGGGAGCTGGCTCACGTCTACCGCCTGGCCGACCTGGTATTCATCGGCGGCAGCCTGGCAAACTACGGAGGGCACAACATTCTGGAACCGGCATTTCTGGGAAAAGCGGTGGTCTTCGGACCGCACATGCGCAACTTCCAGGATATCGCCAATACCTTTCTCGCCGCGAAAGGTGCCGTCCAGGTGCGGAATTCCGAGGAGCTGAAGCAGACGGTCCTCCGGCTGGCCGGCGACTCCGCAGGGCGGAAAGCCCTCGGGGAGCGGGCCGCTGCCATTATGCGCGAAAACGGGGGTGCCCTGCAGCGGACCCTGCAGCACATCGACCGGTTGGCAGGCGGCCGGAGCCCTCGCGGAACGAACCCGTAATGGAAGCCAGATCCCACCCCGCCCTGGTCCCTTTTTCCGCGCTGTTCGGGATGGGAGCCCGCCTCCGCCTGCTGCTCTACCGCCGCGGAGTTCTGGCAGTCCGACGATTGAGCCGCCCGGTGATCTCCGTCGGCAACCTAACCGTCGGCGGCAGCGGGAAAACCCCCATGGTCGACTACCTGGCATCCTGTATTGCCTCCTCCGGGGGCCAGGTCAGCATCCTGAGCCGGGGCTACCGGGGCAGCTTCCCGGGAAAGGTGCAGGTGGTCTGCCGGGGCCGGGGCCCGCTTGTGCCGCCTTCGGTCTGCGGCGACGAGCCCTTTCTGCTGGCCCGGAACCACCCCGCCGCCATGGTCGTCGTGGGCAAGAAGAGGTACGAATGCGGCCTGGTCAGCGAATCGCAGCTTCCGAAATGCGTTCACCTCCTGGACGACGGCTACCAGCATATCTGCCTGGAGCGACAAAGCAACATTCTTTTAATGGACGCCCGGGATCCATTCGGCGGCCGGCGCCTGCTGCCCGCCGGCCGGCTGCGCGAGCCTCTTTCCGCCATCCGGCGCGCCACGCTGGTCTGCCTGACCCGCGTACCGCCTTCCGGGCCGCCCGCCGGCCTGGTCGATGAAATCCGGCGGTACCACCCCCATGTCCCGGTGCTGCTCTCCTGGCATGAGCCGGCGGGGTTTGCCGGAGGCCGCGACGCGGAGCTGCTTCCCCCGCAGGCCTTCCGCGGCGCGCCGGCGGTGGCCTTCGCGGGAATCGCCCGACCGTCCGCTTTTTTTTCCCAGCTGGAAGAGCTGGGCATCGAGCTTCGCCGGAGGATCTCTTTTCCGGATCACCACGCCTACACTCCGAAGGATATCGGCCGGATCCGTCGGGAATGTATGGATTCAGGCGCCCGGCTTCTGGTGACCACGGAAAAAGACGAAGTGAAGATTGCCGAGCCTGGCGGCCTCGAACTGCCTCTCTGGTTTCTGAAAATCCGGGTGCGGATCGAACCGGAGGAGCCCCTGCCGCGCATGCTCCGCGAGCTGGAGTCCGCATGAGCCTCCATGCCCTTCCCGGCCGCCCGCCGGCGGCAAACTCCCTGCTGGTGCGCTGCGTCAACTGGATCGGAGATGCCGTCATGACCATCCCGGCTCTCCGCGAGTTGCGCCGCCACCTGCCGGCGGCAAAAATCACCCTGATGGCCCGCCCCTGGGTGATCGGGCTCCTGGAGGAACAGGATTTCTTCGACGACGCCGTGGCCTGCGCTTCCGAAGGCAGCGCTTTGGACCGGTGGCAGCAGGACAGGAGGCGCCTGGAGCGGGGACGATACGACGCCGCCCTTTTGCTGCCCAACGCCATTGGCCCGGCACTTCTGGCGGCAGCGGCCGGAATCCCGGAAAGATGGGGCTATGCCACCGACGCGCGGCAGCTGCTGCTGACCCGCTCCGTCCCCAAAGGCAGAGCGCTCCGCGGAAGGCACCAGTGCTTTCATTACCTGCACCTGATCCGCTCGCTGGGCCTGAGCCCCACCTCCTATCTGGAGGATGGCCCGTTCCGGCCGGAGGCCCGATTGACGAGGAGCGCGACACAATCGGCCCGGGCGGAGGAAACCGCCGCCCGGTTCGGCATTTTCGGCACCCCGCGGCGCCCGCGCGTGGGAATTCACGCCGGAGCGAGCTATGGAGCAGCCAAGCGCTGGTTTCCGGAGCGCTTCGGCCAGGTGGCCGACGGCCTCTTTTCACGCCGGGAGGCAGAGATTGTTTTCATCGGCTCGGCAGGGGAAAGGCCGCTGGCGGAAGCGATTGCCGGTCTGGCAAAATATCCGGTCCGGATTCTTGCCGGAGAAACCAGCCTCACGGAGCTGCTGGACCTGATGAGCCGCATGGACCTTTTCCTGGCCAACGACTCCGGACCGATGCATCTGGCGGCGGCCCTGGACGTTCCGGTCCTTGCCATTTTCGGATCCACCGATCCCGTAGCCACCGCTCCTCTTTGCTCCCGCTCCATTCTCGTCCGCAAGGAAACCGCCTGCTCTCCCTGTTTGCTCCGGGAGTGCCCGCTGGACCTGCTGTGCTTTGACCGTATTTCGGCAAACGAGGTATTATCTCAGGCCGAAACGATGCTGGCGGAAACGTGGAAAAAAAGACAGACAACGGTTTAAAGGCGCGCGCCGTTTTCCTGGACCGGGATGGGACCATCAACCAGGACAGGGGCTACGTGTACCGCATCGCCGATTTTCACTTCTACCCCCGGGCGGTGGATGCCATCTGCTCCCTGAACCGGGCCGGCTGGAAGGTCATCGTCGTCACCAACCAGGCGGGAATAGCACACGGCTATTTTTCCGAGGAGGATGTCCGGGAGCTTCACCGGTTCCTGCATCAGGAGGTGGCAGCCGGAGGAGGACGCCTCGACGGCATTTATTACTGTCCGCATCACCCCGGCGGGAAGGTGTCAAAATATGCCGTCTCCTGCGGATGCCGCAAGCCGGCCCCCGGAATGCTTTTGCAGGCTGCCGCGGAACACGGCCTGGATCTGGCGAAATGCTGGATGGTGGGCGACAAATTCGATGTGGACATAGGTCTGGCGCGTAATGCCGGCACCCGCGGCGCCCTGGTGCGCACCGGCTACGGAGAGGGTGCCGATGCTCTCATGCAGCAAAGCGTTTTTCAGCCCGACCTGGTGGCCGAAAACCTTTGGGAAGCCGTAAAGGCGATTCTGGCTGCAGGGTAACCGATGGTTACGGAACCCCTTTCGCGAAATACGCTGCGCCGGATGCAGGAACTGGTCCGGACCTTCGGGAAGCAGCAAATCCTGGTGATCGGCGACATGGTCCTGGATCAGTTCGTCTACGGGGTCAGCTCCCGCATCTCGCGGGAGGCTCCGGTTCTGATCCTGCGCCACGCGCGGACGGAAAACGCTCCGGGAGGAGCGGGCAACGCAGCCGCCAACCTCCACGCCCTGGGGGCCAGGGTGCTGCCGGTCGGAGTCCTGGGCAACGATGGCAACGGGCAGTCGCTGCGGCAGATCCTCGAGGAGCGCGGGATCGGCTGTCAAGGTCTTTTTGATGTGCCCGGCGCCCGGACGACAACCAAATCCCGGATCATGGGTGGGCTGCCTCACTCGCCCGCCCAGCAGATCGTGCGCCTGGACCACGAATTCGACGCCGAAGCCGCGCAGGCGCGCGAGCCGGAAATCCGGCAGTACCTGTCGCAGCACCTTCCGGACTGCAGCGGGGTCGTAATTTCCGACTACGGTTACGGGGCCGTAAGCCGCGCTGTCCGCGACCTGGTGATCCGAACTGCCAGCCGGAATAAAATACCCGTGGTCGTGGACTCCCGTTTCCGCCTGCCATGGTTCCGCGGAGTTACCGCCCTCACCCCCAATATTACCGAAGTGGAAGAAGCATGCCACTGCCGGCTTGACAACCAGCTCGACGAACTGCGGAAAAAAGCGGCGGAAATCATGGCCCGCCAGAAGCTGCAGGCCCTGCTGGTGACCCGCGGGAAGTACGGCATGATCCTCTATGAGGCTTCGGGGGCGGAATGGAATATTCCCGTTTTCGGGACCGACCAGGTGGCCGATGTCACCGGCGCCGGGGACACGGTTATTGCCGCCTTTTCCCTGGGGCTGGCTGCCGGAGCGGATTTCATCGATGCGGCGCGCCTGTCCAACCTGGCCGGAGGGATTGTGGTCATGAAAAAAGGGACGGCTACCGCCAGCCGGGAAGAAATCCGGACCGCTCTCCTGAGCCTGCCGACCGCCAAGGAGTAAAACCAAATCGTATGTCCGACCGGCCCGATTACCTCCGAAAGATCCTGCCCCTGGAACCGCTGCTCCCGGAAGTCGACCGGGCCCGGCGGCAGGGCAAAAAGATTATTCTGACCAACGGCTGCTTCGATATCCTCCACGCCGGTCATGTGCGCTACCTGCAGGGAGCCCGGGAGATCCTCCCGCCGGAGGAGGGCGTTTTGATCGTCGCCATTAACAGCGACCGCTCCGTGCAGCGGCTGAAAGGCCCCACCCGCCCCATCCTGCCGGAAGACCAGCGGGCGGAACTGGTGGCCGCCGTGCGCTTCGTCGACTATGTGGTCCTGTTTGAAGAAAGCGACGTAACCGGTCTCATCGCCCGTATCCGGCCCGATTTCCACGCCAAAGGGACCGATTACACCGAGGAAACCGTGCCGGAGAGGGAAATGGTCCGCAGCTATGGCGGCCGGGTTCGCATCGTCGGAGATCCCAAGAACCATTCCACCCGCGACCTGATTTCCCTGGTTCGGCAAAAATACCTGGCCTGCCCGGACTGATATGCCCGACCGACCGTTCAACCGGATCCTGGTGCTCCGCTTGAGCGCTCTGGGGGACATCCTGCACACCCTGCCTGCGGCGGCCGCCATCCGCCGTGCCTGGCCCGGATGCCGGATCGGATGGGTAGCCGAGCGCCATACCGCTTTCCTGCTTGAAGGCAGCGGCATCGCCGACACGGTTCATGTTATCGACACCCGATCGCCGCGGCGATCGGGCTCCATGGCCGCCGGCAGCCGGAACCTGCTCCGCGCCCTGTGGGACATCCGCCGGCAGAAATACCAGGCCTCGTTGGACTTTCAGGGGCTTTTCAAGTCCGCGGCGATCGGGGCACTCTGCGGCATACCTTATCGTTCCGGACACGCCGCTCCCTTCCGCCGCGAGCCCTCCAGCTCCCTGCTGATCACCCGGCCGGTTTCACCGGCGCCCTCCGCCGTGCACGTCATCGAGCAGAACAACGCCCTGGTGGAAGCTCTCGGACTGGATCCGCGGCCCTGGACTTTCCCTCTTCCTCCCGTTCCCCGTGAAGAAATAGAAGTCCGGAAGATCGTGGAGGAGATGGCGCTGGGGGAGTTTGCGGTCCTGCATCCCGGCGCCGGCTGGCCCACCAAGATCTGGGCGCCCCGGCGATGGGCCGAGCTGGCGCGCCGCCTGCCATCGGAAACCGGACTGACCCCGCTTTTCACCGGAGGGCCGGGTGACGTGCCCCTGCTGGAAGAAATCGGATCCCGGATGCCGGGTGCCTCCTTCCGCCAGTGCCAGACCTCTTTTCTTCAGCTGATCCCGCTGTTCCGCCGGGCCCGGCTGTTTGTCGGCGGAGATACCGGCCCGATGCAGCTGGCCTGCGCCCTGCAAACCCCGACCGTGGCCCTGTTCGGTCCGAGCACTCCGCGACGGAACGGCCCTTTTGCCCCGGAGGATATCTCGGTTCATCATCCTCTCCCCTGTTCGAATTGCTATTTCCGGCGATGTCCTTATAAAATGGAATGCATGAACATCGAGGCGGGGGAAGTGATCCAAGCCATCCGGGACCGTTTGTCCCGGATCCGTTGCGCCTCTTCCACGCAAACCACGGCCCGAGCCGAACCTGCGCCATGACCGAACCGTACGATGCTCCTGCCTCTCTGCCCCTGAGAATGCAGTATCTGCACTGGGCGCAGAAGTTCCGCGTCCCCCTGGGATTTCTGGCCGTGCTGGTTTTCGTCCTGCTCATGGAGCCCCGGGTCCCGCTGCTGATTGCCGGCTCCGGCATCGGTTTCTGCGGCCTGCTGTTCCGCTTCTGGGCCGCCGGGTATCTGCACAAGGCCCGCACCCTGACCACCGCAGGGCCCTACCGCTTCACTCGCAATCCGCTCTATTTCGGGTCTTTTATCATGCTCATCGGACTGGCGGTCACCAGCGGCAGCTGGATATCCGGTCTGGTTTTTGTTCTTCTGTTCGCCTTGATCTACATCCCGACAATGCTCCGGGAGGAGGACGAACTTCGCCGCGGCTACCAGGAATCGTATGACCGCTATGCGGCCGCCGTACCGAGATTCCTTCCGCGACACACCCGCTATCCCTCCTCCGGGCAGACTTTCCGCTTCGGGCAGGCCTTTAAAAACAGGGAGCAAAGTGCCTTCTTCGGCTACTTGCTGGTCCTGCTGGTCATCAGCCTGAAGCTTTTTCTGCGGCGATGAACTTCCGGCCGAATCCATGGCTTTCCTGCCTGATGATCCTGCTGGGCGGGCTGTCAGCGCCCTCCGCCGGAGCTCCTCCCGCGGCCCCTTTTACCGCCGGAGAGGTCCTGAAATTCGAGGTGCGCTGGCGATCTCCGCTCTGGCTGTTTTTTATTCCCACGATTTCAGCCGGGACCACAACTTTCGAGGCGCAAAAAGTCCCGGAACTTCTGCCGGGCAAGGAACTCTGGCGCCTGACGGCCCGGGCGGAATCCTCCTCGACGCTCTCTTCCCTGACCGGGATGAAGGTGGACGATTATTTCGAATCCTGGATGGACCCGCAGGAGCTTTGCTCCTATCGCATCTTCAAGAAAATCAGAGAGGGAAAGCGCCGGAGGGACGTTGAGGTAACCTTCGACCGCGAGAGCGGCTGCATGCGCCTCGTCGAAATGGATGCCGGCGCCTCTCCTCCTAAGAAAATCCGAGAACTGGAGACAGGGGGCCTGCCCTCCTGTGTGCAGGATATCCTTTCGATTTTCTACAGCTCCCGATTCCTGACTCTCGAGGCCGGACGCACCTACACCTTCACCGTCAGCGACAACGGCAGAACCCGGGACATCGAAGCCGAAGTGGAAAAAGAGGAGATAGTGGAAACCCCGATCGGGTCCATGCCCGCCTGGCGGGTCCGCACCCGGGCGGTCTTCGGCGGCCTGTTCCGCGAGGGGGGCGAGCTGCTCCTCTGGTTTCACAAGGAACGCCACTACCCGGTCCGCTTCGATGCCAAAGTGAAGCTCGGCCGCATCCTGGGGCGGATCACCTCCTACGCACCCCAGCCCTGACTTCTCCCTCCCTGATCTTCCCGTCTTCCTGTGAAAAGACAGCTCTCACAGGAAGAAAGGAAGAGAGGGAAAAATGCGGAAGGGCTTGTCGAATGAAGACTTAACTCATAAACCCGTGGATTCATACCGACCAACCCATAAAAAAACAATCCAACATACTTGCTATTATATGGCAACTATGCCATACTATCGATGTATGAAAATGACTTTACACATCGATGAAGACTTATTGAGGCGCGTTATGACAGTCACAGGGGTCAGCAGCAAAACCCGGGCGGTCGATTTGGCATTACGCGAAATCGACCGTCGAGCCGAACTGGTTCGTTTGGCTCGCGAGGGTTTGGGCTTGAGCGAGGCGGAATTGAAATTGGCTTTCGAATCTTACGGTGAAGCGGAACCCGAACTGCGCTGCGCCGAGCCGGATGCGGGGTATGGCAGCAAGTCCGGTTCTCGTTGACAGTTGTTACTATATCGAACAGCTGCGCTGCGGGAGGGATCCGTTGCGTGCTTTGGCGTTCACCGCAGCCGCAAGAGATCTGGCGGTATGCGGGGTGATCCGCTGCGAGGTGGCCCGAGGCCTGCGAAATCCCGTGATCCTGCATCGCTTCCAGGCCTTCTGGGATTCGATGATCCAGATCCCGACGGATGCCACCCTGTGGAAGAACGTCGAGGAGACTGTCTGGCAGCTGGATCGAAAGGGTATCATGCTGCCCCTGACGGATGTCATTATCGGGTGCTGTGCACGGCGCATCGGTGCCGCCGTACTGACCCTGGATGCGCATTTCACTCGGTTCCCGGGGATCGAGGTTATGGAGCGATCCCTCGCCTGATGGCCTCCCCTCGCCCTTCGAATCACGACGGCAGCCGGGGAATGCCGTCCGGCGCCGACGCGGAAACAAGCACCTTTGCAGCTAACGAACCAGGCAAGGGCGCTTCGGATCGAACTGCCACCCCGGAATCAGGAATTGCATGGCGGCGGCATCGTTGCGGCTGCCGGAGGGCAGCTTCCGGTATAGCTGGTGAGCCTGCTCGAGCTGCGCCATGTCCAGCTCCACTCCCAGTCCGGGCCGATCGGGAACGTTGAGCAGACCGCCCGCAATCGGGTAGGGTTCCCGGGTCAGACGCTGCCCGTCCTGCCAGATCCAGTGGGTGTCGATCGCGGTTGTGGCCCCCGGAGCGGCCGCAGCCACGTGCGTATACATGGCCAGGGAGATGTCGAAATGACTGTTGGAATGCGAGCCCCAGGTCAAACCCCAGTCTCGGCAGGTTTGGGCCACGCGCACCGAGCCGCGCAACGTCCAGAAGTGCGGATCCGCCAGGGGAATATCGACCGAACCCTGCCGCAGGGCATGCGTCAGCTCACGCCAGTCGGTAGCGATCATGTTGGTCGCCGTGGGTACTCCCGTTGCCCTTCGGAATTCCGCCATGATTTCCCGCGCGGAAAATACGCCCTCCGCTCCGCAGGGGTCTTCCGCATAGGCCAGCAGGCCGCGGGCCGGCCGGCAATAGGAGATCGCCTCCTGCAACCGCCAGCCTCCGTTGGGATCCACAGTGATCCTGGCCTGGGGGAAGCGCCGGGCCAGCTCCGAGACGGCTTCCATCTCCTGCTCCCCGGGAAATACGCCGCCTTTGAGCTTGAAATCCTGAAAACCGTATCGGCCCTGCAGCGCCTCGGCGGCACGAACCAGGGAGGATGGAGTCAGGATCTCCTCGTTCCGCAGACGGAACCATTCCTCCGGGGAATCGGCTTCCTCCCGGTAGGGCAGGCTGGTGCGACGGCGATCGGCCACATAAAAAAGGTAGCCCAGTACCGTCACCTGCTTACGCTGCTGACCTTCTCCCAGCAGGGCCGCAAGCGGCACACCGAGAAACTGGCCCAAAAGATCCAGCAGAGCGCACTCCACGGCTGTCACGGCATGGATGGCCGTGCGCTGGTCGAAGGTCTGCTGCCCGCGTCCGCCGGCATCCAGACCGGCAAAGCGCTCCGTGATGGTTTGCTGGATTTCGTTGCAGGCCGCCGGGGAGCGCCCGAGCAGCAGGGGCCGCGCGTCCTCCAGTGTCCTGCGGATATTCTCGCCTCCCGGAACCTCGCCCACTCCCTGCCTTCCCGAGGAATCCCTCAGGATGAGAACATTGCGGGTAAAGAAGGGGCCATGCGCCCCGCTCAGGTTCAGGAGCATGCTGTCGTACCCGGCGACCGGGACGACCAGGGCCTCGACAATAGTGGGCAGGCCTGATTTTTCTGAAATGGAAACTGTCTCTGCATTCATATTCCGGTTCCTTTCCCCCGTCCGGGGATCAACTTCCGTCTATAATAACCCCGTTGCCGAAAGGCTTGGAATGACAACGGATGTCCGTTCTTCGGCTGCATCTCCGGGCTCGCCGCCCTGTCGTCCGGCAGAGAGCCCGCCATCCGGGCCGGCGCCGCCGCAAACGGCTTTCCCTACCTGGCTTCATAGGGACCATGCACCGAAGTCACCCGATAGCTCTCTTTGGCGTCGTCCAGGATGATGACGCGATACGAATTTCCCCCGGGGGCGACCCGGATCACGATATGGCCGTGAATGCTGGGGAGCCTGTCCAGCCCGGCAATCACCTTGATGTTGGCCTCATGCATGTGGGTGGTAAAAATTTCCCTGGGGCCGGGGTAGAGACGGGAGGACTGAAGACGGCTGTACACGCGCGCCGTCGGGTGAGCCGAATCCCAGACGTTCAGGATCCAGATTCTCGGCCGCAGCGTTGCCACGAAAAACGCGTTCTGGGAATCGATGTAGCCGTGGTGATTCATCAGGCTTACTTCGACCGGTCCGACCGCTTGCGCCACCGGGGTTTCGATATCCTGCCACGCGGGAAACCCTTCGGAAGGCACTCCCGGAATGTCGCCGCCTGTGAAGTAGTCGAACCTGCCATAGCTCAAACGGAATCCGGCACTGCACATGTTTTCGCCGGGGCGGTCTTCCCGAGGAATATCCGCCAGCGGCGGGATGTGCTGGCGGGTGCTGCTCCCCACACCGGTCCATACCTCGCCATTGGCCACGACGTTCCGAATTTCGAAATCAGGGTAGGAACCGGGAGAGCGCAGGAGCAGGATCTGGTCCTTTCTTCCCGGCAGAAAACGTTCGACGCGCATACCCCGCTGCTGCGACTGCCACCGGACAAATATCCTGTAGTTCTGCACCATCGTATCTTCCAACGGGACGGGGTACTGGTAGTCCGGCCATCCGCGGTCCAGCATCCTGCCGATAGGCAGCTCTTCGCCGACTTCCGTAATCCCGGACAGCTTGTAGCCCCCCGACGGCGAAGCTTTGCTGCTTTGGGACACGGCGCCCATATGGTCGGAGTGGAAATGGGTGAGCAGGGCATAGTCCAGCCGGACCGCGGAATCATGCCGCAGCATCTGACGGACATAGCGGGTGATCCAATCTCCCGGGCTCCGCGTGTCGTCCGGCCGCGCGGTCACCCAGCGCTCGCTCGTCCCCACCTGGGCGCCGGCATCAACCAGCAAAGTCGTACCGTCCGGCAGGATCAACAGCGAGCAGTTGCCCCGGCCGGTGCTGATCTGATGAATATCCATGGTCCCCGGGGTCCAGGAAGGGAAAACCTCTCCGACCGCCTGGGCACGAAGAGCTGCCCCCACCAACGGAATCAGGCATAACAGAACGAACCCAAGGCGGAAAAAGTACCTGTGTTTCATCGATGCAATCCTTTCCTGCTTCATCCGGCATCCGGCCTGACGGGTCAGGAATCGCGCTCGGCCGGCGGAGACAGAATCCGCGGGCCCCATGGGCGTAAATCCACCAGGCAGGAGCACATGCGAAAAAGCAGGGTATCACCATATGGAAACCTTGGCAAGTCAGCAACGCCCATGCGGAAAAAGCAGCCATGCCGCTTTCGCCGGTTCCTCTTTCCTGCCGTTTACGGCCCCCGGCTCGTCCCTTGCCACAGGTTTTTTTTATCGTTATACTTGGCTTGCCGCAGTATGCGGGAAGGTTAATCCGATCGACTGTTTACCTTTCGACTGTTTACCTTTGGAATGGTGTTCGAGGAAACCGGCATCCACCATCATGTATGGCACTGGAACCGGCCGGGACGTGGCTCTTATCCGGATCCCGGTGCGCGACCGCATCGGCACTCTGGTGCCGGATGCCGCCCGGCCCGTGCACTTTTCGTAACGGGCAGTAACATTTACCTATCCACACGAACGGAGGATCGCGCCATGGGAAGATCAACGAACCGAAGATCGGCCTTGAAAGCTTTCGGACTTCTGGCCGGAGCCGCTGGTGGCCCGGCCGGATTCGCCGCGGTCGGGCCTTTGCAGGAACAGGGCAGCGTCCCGGAGCGCATTCTCGCCCGGCCGCGGGATTCCGGCGCGCCCGGCCACGAGATCGTTCTCGGCAGGTCGGACGAAATGTATCCGCGCCATTCGGAGGGCGACCTCGCGGTGCTGCCCGACGGGAGGCTGCTGGCGGTCTGGACTCGTTTCCGGGGCTCCAGCGACTTCGCGACGGCCGAGCTTGTCGGCCGCACCAGCGAGGACCGGGGGCGCAGCTGGGGTGCTCTTTTCTCTGTCGCCAGTCTTTCGGAGCCTTTCCACCGGCAGAACACGAATCTGATGAGTGCCAGCCTCTGGCCGCTGCCCGGTTCCGGACGACTGCTGATGGTCTACCTGGGCAAGGGCGCTACGAATCCGGATGCGCCGACTGCCGAGCGCAGGCTCCGATGCTCGGTCTACGGACGGTATACTGCGGACGGCCGGAACTTCGGCGAGCCCTTCGCGATCTCCGACCTCGGGCACTACTTCGTCGTCAACAACGCCCGGGTGATACAGCTCTCCAAAGGCCGGCTCCTCGTGCCGTGCGCGGTGGACCTGCGGCCGGGCCATGAATTCGAGTGGGGTCTCCAGTCCTGCCTGACATACTTCTCCGACGACGAGGGGAAGACCTGGCGGCAGGGGAAAGCATGCTCCCTCCGCCCGGAGCGTTTCCCCTCGGTCGAAAGCGGCCGGCTGACCCTTCAGGAGCCGGGGCTGATCGAGCTGCGGGACGGGCGGGTGCTGATGATCATCCGAACCCGTCTCGGCCACCCGTATCATTGCTTTTCGGAGGACGGAGGCGAGTCCTGGAGCGAGCCCGGTCCGATCGTGCCGATCGTCGCTCCGGCTTCGCCCCAGACCCTTTTCCGGCTGCCGGGTTCCGACCGCATTATCATGGTGTACAACAACAGCCCGAAGGGAGCCGAGGCAGCCTGGTCGGATCGCCGGCCGCTGGCCTTTGCCACCAGTCGAGACGAGGGCCGGACGTTCGAATTCCGGAAGACCGTAGAGGAGAAGGAGGGCCGCGCATGGTCCTACCCGTCCTGCCGGCCTTTTGAGGACCAGGTTCTGCTGGGCTATTATGAATGGATGCAGGGCAGCGCCAACTTCTTCTTCACCGATTTCAAGCTGTCGCTGATCCCGCGCGCCTGGTTTGAGAGCTGACCTTTGACGGTTTCCTGTGCCGGGGGGCCTTCGCCCGCCTCCCGGTTCCGATCGCCTCACGCGCCACCTGGCCCTGACCGGTGAGCCCCCGTGCCAGAGACCGTGGAACCTGCATCTTTCCTAAAAATGTCAAAAAAAAGTGCCTGGGGATATTGCGCAGCCACAAAGCGTATGACATATTACATACTATACAGATGGTGCCGGTCAATAAGTACTGTGGGAGCCATCCGGCAGGTATATTTTTTTCAGAAAGAAGGATTGGGGGGGAGCAGCAAATGAAAATCACTTCCTTATGGATCGTTTTGTTGGTTGCCGCCGGGGTTGCTTTTGCTCAGACGCCCACGGCCAGTATCGTGGGCCGTATCACCGATGCATCCGGAGCGGTCATTCCCGGCGTAGCCATCAAGGTGACCAACCCCGATACCAACCTCAGCCGGTCGGCTCTTTCCAGTGAGGACGGCAATTACGAAATTCCTTTCCTGAATCCTGCCCGTTATGTGCTGGAGGCCAGTGCCACAGGCTTTCATACCTACAGGCGGGAGGAGATCACGCTGCAGGTGGACCAGGTTCTTCGCCTCGATATTCGTCTGGAAATAGGAGCGGTACAGGAAACCGTGAATGTGGTAGCGGAGGCCCTGCCGGCCCTCAACACCGAAACCTCCACCCTGGGAGATGTCACCTCCAAGGATGAAATCGCAGAGTTGCCGCTGGCGGGAAGAGCCTTTGCCGACCTGGCCTATCTCAGCGGCGGCGTGGGCCCGAAGGCCAGCGGTGCGGACGGATCCTTTGCGGTCAACGGAGCCCGGGCCGACAACGGGGGCTTCCTGCTGGACGGAATGAACAATACCCAGCGACGTAACACCAACGCCATGGTGGACCTGCCGGTGGAAGGCGTACAGGAGTTCAAGATGCTGACCTCCGGGTTTTCGGCGGAATACGGGCGCTACTCCGGCGGAATGCTGAGTGTGGTTACCAAAAGCGGAACCAATCAGTTAAAGGGTTCGCTTTACGATTTCCTTCGCAATGATCTGCTGGATGCCAGGGGATACTTTGATCCGGACAAAAGCAAACTGCGACGCAACCAGTTCGGCGCCACGGTCAGCGGACCGGTTTATATCCCAAAGATCTATGATGGCCGCAATCGCACCTTTTTCCTGTTTACCTGGGAATCGCTGCGGCAAATTGCCGGCTTGACCCAGCTGGGCCTGGTACCCACTCCGGCCATGCTCCGCGGCGATTTTTCCAAAGACGACTCCGGTAAAGCCCTTTTGATCAAAGATCCCCTCCTCTCCGGTAATTGCAGGACCAGCGACACCAGGGCCTGTTTCCCCAACAGCCAGATTCCTCTGGGCCGGCAGGATCCGGTGGCACTCAAGCTGGCCAAATACTTTCCGGCTCCCAACTACACCAGCGGCACCTACAACTTTCTGGCCCGCGACAATTCCACAGACCGCTTCGACAGCTTCGGCATCAAAATAGACCATAGCCTCGGAGATAAGGACCGTCTGACCGGCAGCATTTTCTGGCGCCCGGCCAGCAATTGGGGGCCGATCGACTCCAAAAATACGATCCCCTATTTCGGCACCGCCAACAATACGCTGCAGCTGCTGACCTACCTCAAGTACCTGAAGATCCTTTCCCCCACACTGTTGCTGGAGGCCAGCGTCAATTACTCTCATCGCTCCAATAATGAAGTCTGGCCGCACAGCGCGGAAAAAGACTGGCAGGCGGAAACCGGATTTGTGGGCGGCACGACTTCTCCGGTCGCAGCCGGCGTGCCCTATTTGTCGGTTACCAATTATGTGATTGTGGGGCCGGTCAACGGCATCCCCAAGATCTGGAAATTCGACAATTACCAGGCCATGGCCAACCTGACCGTCATCCGGGGCCGGCATTCCATGAAGGCAGGGGCCGACATTCTGCGCCTGTACTACACCTCGGATCAGTGGGCCGATACCCGCGGCCGCGCCGTTTTCACCAATAGCTGGACGGGTTTTCCGGCGGCGGATTTCCTGCTGGGCTATCTGAACAGCTCCCGCCGTGCCCTGGGTCCGGCGGGCCCGCATGTCGGTGTAACCAATCTGGCTGCCTTTGTCCAGGATGATTTCAAGGTAAGCCGTTCTCTGACCCTGAACCTGGGCCTGCGCTACGATGTTCTGAAGCCTCCGGCAGAGAAAAGAGGAATGATGGCCCAGTTTTTGCCCGACCTCGGCAAAGTAGTTACCGCCGGCCTGGGGGGAATGACGCAGGAAGCGTTCAACGCCGCCATCAGCAGCGCAGGACTGGGGCCTTATACCGTCATGGCTTCCTCGGTGGGATTGCCCGCTTCCATTATCCGGACGAACTGGAATAATTTTGCGCCGCGCTTCGGCTTTGCCTGGCGCATGTTCGGAAGTTCCAGGCTGGTTCTGCGCGGCGGCTACGGAATTTTCTACGGCTCCGGTTCCATGTATCGCTTTGACGGCTTTTCCCAGGTTTACCCCTATGCCATTACGGAGGTTTTCAGCCGCGTATCCTCCGATGCCACCCGGCTGACTCTTTCCAATCCCTTTCCGACGGATCGGCGCGGATTTTCCGGGGTGAACAGCACTTCCGGCATGTCCGGTTCCCGGCCGGAAAATCAATATCTGCAAAACTGGAACCTGACCGTCGAACGGGAATTCCTGCAAGGCACCGTCCTGCAGGTAACCTACGCCGGCTCCAAGGGCACTCATCTGCAGCGGGTGTATGACATCAATCAACCCGGTCGGGATCAGGCCAGCAGCAACATTCGGCCGTATCCTTTCTTCGGCTCCATCTCGATCACCAATGACGGTGCTTCCTCGATCTATCATTCCGGGCAAATCACCATGCGGCGCCGTTTTTCCAAACAGCTGTTTGTGCGCGGATCCTATACCTGGGCCAAAGCCATCGATGAATCCTCCAACACCGGCGGCGTGCTGCAGTACAACTTTCCCCAGGCGCAGGATTCCAGGAATCTCCAGGCGGAACGCGGCCGCGCCGATTTTGATGTCCGGCACGCCCTGGTCGGAAGCTTTATCTGGACCCCAACCCTGGCCCGGCACTGGCTGCTTCGCGATTGGCAGCTTTCCGGAATCTGGACCCTTTACAGCGGACAGCCCTTCACCCCGCGTATCGCCAACTCCAACTACGCGGCCGGGGAGGCCACGCGGCCGGACCGCCTGGCGACCGGATCGGTTTCCGATCCGAACGCCGAGAAGTGGTACGATGTCGGTGCCTTCAAGGTGGTACCGACCGGCGCCTACCGGTTCGGCAATTCCGGCCGCAACATCCTGGATGGACCCGGCACGATCGTGGTGAATGCCGCCCTTTCCCGACGGATTCGCTTTACCGAGGCACGCGCCCTGCAGATCCGCATGGAGGCCTTTAATCTGACCAACCACGGAAATCTCGGCATGCCGGAAAACAACGTGGACCTGCCGACGGCCGGGAGCATCCGCTCCGCCAACAACAGCCGCAACCTGCAGATCGGGTTGCGCCTGGAATTCTAGCCGCTTCCGAGTGCGGCTATCCGCCCCTGGCCGGGAGCGAGGACCTCGACCCGGCCGGGCGGCCCGCCTCGCCTTCCCCCAAGAATGCGACAACTTTATCCGTGAGTTGGCTTGCTGCGAGCGGATTTCCGTTTGTGCCATGCAAACTTGAACTCCGAGCCATTTTCGTTTGGGAGATTATTACGGGTGGTATCCGTACTTATTGCGAATCCACCGGATGAACCGGTAAAGAGTCGTGGATGGGTCCGGTTCTGCCGTCCCTTACGGGACTTTGCCTCGCAATAACAGTCCCGTGCCGGTTTTCTCGGGACCTCCCAAGGCCTGGCGGAGCGCAACGGTACGATATCCGCTATTTCGCCCCGTGTGGCACACAAGCAAGTCCCGTGAGGGACGGCAAAACTAAATCATGCATACTTTTTGCACCTTCATCCGGTAAGACAAGTTCGTAAAAAGTCCCTTCCCCCTTCCCAAATACATGGATAGCTTCTTTTTCCCTTCCTGCTCTTCCCCTCTTCCTGTGAAATGATTGGACTCACAGGAAGAAAGACAGAGCGGGAAGAAAAGCGGTAGGGACTTTCGCCGGGAGACCGGGACTTTGTGCGAAGCCGTCAGGCAAGTGAATCTCGCAAAAAGTCCCACATTTCAATTTCCGGAAAGAGCCAAGGGCCAAAGGCCCGGCACATAATAGCCTGGGGTGGAGCGAAGCGCAGCGCAGCCCCAGGTACGCAGTCAGGTTAACCATAAGGGCTGAAAGCCCGAGACATTCTTCCGTCCTATTCCCAAAGGAAGGTCCCGGACAAAAACCGTTGTGAAGGATCGATCCCAGAGGATGGGTCTCGGGCTTTCCGCCCGCCTTGCTGAATACAAATCCTTGACGGTCCACACGTCCTTTCCCGAGGACAGAAAGACCTCTTCCGGAAGGCACCAGTCCGATTTTTTGCGAAGCCTTCGGGCAAGATGGCTTGGTAAGAGTCCGGAACCCCCAAGTCCAGGGGTTCCGGAGCACAGCGGTCTTTACCGGATTACCGCCGGCAGAAAGGCCGCAAATCGCAGCAGCCGCCCGTAAATATCCAGGTTGGTTCCGCCGTCACGGTCGTGCTCCCAGGCCACCAGGTAGCTGACTCCCCCGCCGGCCACGGCCGGATATTGCCGGTCGGCGGCTGACCGTGGGCCATAGATCTCGAAGTCGGCATCCATGTTCTCGGACGGGTATACCTGACGCCCCCAAATGCCGTACTCTCCGCCCACATAACGATCCTGCCAGGCCAGCAGGTAACGAAGCCCGCCGCCATTGCAGGTTACGTCGACGTTAAGCTGGTCAGCGGCCGTATCCGCGATCCGGTAGACCCCCCCCAGTGCAGCCACCCCGTTAAGGTGGCGCGCGTAAATAGCATAGTTGCCGGTACTTTGATCGGACTGCCAGGCGACCAGGTACTGGTCGTAAGACGCGCAGGTGGCCACCGCCGGCTTTTCCTCGATGGCAGGCCACCCGGCGATTGGAAACTCGGCGGCCACCGGCGGCGTACCGCCGGTCAGAACGCTGCCGGTACCCGAAAGGCGGATTCCGTAAATATCGACCGCCGTACCCGCCTTAAGGACATCCCAAACCAACAGGTATTCGTTGCGGATCGGATTATAGGTCAGGTCCGGAAAGTCGCGGTTTTCCAACCCGCTTGAGACCACGAAAGGCCCGGAAGGAAAACCGCTGCCGTCAGAAAAAATGCGCCGGGCGCTGAGATAACTCGGCTGCCCGGAGGGGAAGTTGATCCAAGCCACAAGGAACTCCTGTTGCGCATATGCGAAAGCCGCCACAGGATGCCCCTGGTTGCTGGCGAAGCTGCAAATCGGAAAATCCGTCAGGCCGGCCGACGGACCTTCCCAGGGAATCAGGCGGCCATGCACATCCCAATCGGTACCGGTGCCGGACACGTCGTAAAGGAACACCACCAGATAGCGGTCGTGGATCGGGTCATAGGCCACCGACGGTTCCTTCTGCTTGTTGGAGCCGGAGGAAACGGCAAACCAGCTCTGCAGCCGACCGTCGCCGGCAATGCGTTGGGCATAAATGTCGTGGTGCCCGCCATTCGCCCAGACATTCTCCCAGACCACCAGATACTCGTCATGGGCGGTGTTGTAAGCTATATCCGGACTGTACTCGTCGCTGTCCCGCTGCGAGATGGCAATGCCTGGACCGGGAAGCGAAACGACAGCTGCCTGTTCCATGACTGCTTCCGTGTTCTCTGCGGAGAAGAGAATAACGCCGGTGATCAGGATGGCCGGCAGAAAAGAACGCTTTTTGGAAATCATGACTCCTCCTCGGAAAAACAACCGAAAAAGAGGTGGTGAACGAAATGACAGCCAAATGCTTTTTCTGAATTTCTAATACCTGTCGATTTTACAGATTACCCGGGTAGAAAGCAAGCAGCAGCCATGAAATGAAAAATCCGGTTTTTCCGGGAGACATTGAGGCATGTCGGGCTGAATGCTTTTCCTCTGCTGCCCGGATTTTTGAATCCGGGAGTCCGGAAAGCCTTGGCGGCTGCGTCGTCCTGCGCCCCTTCTCGGCTCCTCCTTCCCGACGGGTATGCTCCTTCGCCTCCCTGCTCACCGGATCCGCTTCCTCTTGATTTTGCGGCAGCTGAGGCTTATACTTGCAAAGTGGTAAGAACGCGGGGAAAAGCAACTCCGGTCCAGTCAGCCGGGGGGTTGTTTCATTCGGAAATGCAAGAGAACCTTTATTTCGACATAAGCCACCGGAGGAATCATGAGCAAAGTCAAGCCGA
>CAINFC010000205.1 GCA_903847975.1 uncultured Acidobacteriota bacterium
GGGGTAGCGCCTGTGCGGCGCAACCCCGGGCTGTGATCCGGAACCCCTTTCGGGGTTCCTTTTTGCCGGTTTGTCAGGGTTGACAATCTCGCAAAAAGTTTTTGTTCAGAGTACAAGCTTTAGCTTGCTTGGCACAAGCGGAAACCTGCTTGCAGCGCGCAGCCTGAAGGCTGTACTCTAAACGGATTTCGTTTGGGCGTTTGTTTTCGGGTGTTTCTCAGAATTTTTGTTAGAATATCCGGCTTGGCGAGTTTGCAAATACATGGATGGCTGTGAAAAGATGGGGCTCACAGGAAGAAAGGAAGAGCGGGAAGAAAAGCGGAAGGCCTTGTCGAATGAAGATGGTGGCTTTTTCCCGGTTTGTCAGGCTTCGGCAAATTCCAATCGGGAAATCCCTTTCGGCAGATCGAAGCAGGCCGTGGACTGACGGCCTTCGGCAATCCAGGCCCCGGAGCGCAGCAGGAGCGGCGCGGAAACGCGTTTCAGGGGCAGAGTCTGATCCTGGTGGCGGAGCCGAAGGCCGCCAGGCGTTTCCCCTTCCCACTGCATGGTGAAATCCGGGCAGGCGTAGGGCGCCCGGAAAACGACGGCCCCGGTTTCCCGCTCCATGCGGGTCAGCTCCCGCGCGGCCCAGTAGCGGGCGATTTCGCTCAGCTTCATCCAGATCAGGTGATCGTAGCGGGAGCCCAGCCGGCGGACCACCTCCTGAAAAATGTGGAAGCCCAGTTCCTGCCCGTTCCAGTAAATGCCCGTCCAATGGCAGACCATGACTGCCGGCTCTTTTCGACCAATCACCTCCACCAGCCTTCCCTGCTGCAGGTCCGCGGTAATAAAACGGTCGGCTCCTCCCGGCGTGGTGTTGTCCCAGCCGCCGGTCCAGTCGCTGGTGCAGCCGACGATGCTCACCACGCAGCGCGGATCGGCGCTCTCCAGGCCGGAGGCCAGCTCCACACGCGGAGTAACGGCGGCCGTGCCGCGGTCCACCAGGTCGAGAAAGTAATGCGGAATTTCCGCGGCAAAAATGTCGCGGACCGCCTGGCCGACTGCCCGGGCCAGCTCCGGGCGGGCGCGGCTTCCGAACCCGCCGGGGCTGGTAACTCCTTCGCATCGCAGGCCGACATTCTTCAGGATACTCAGGGCATAGCGCAGATAGGCGCCGATTTCGTCCGCCGATTTTCCGGTGGTCCATTCCCAGTTTTCCATGAAATTCAGGGAAGTCTCCGGGTAAGGATGCCCGGTCTTCAGGTCGATGACCCGGGTGTGGGTGATCATCTCCGGGTGAAAGTCCCAGTTCGGAGCCAGCAGCGTGCGCACCAGCTCCAGGCTGGCATCCAGCTCCGATGGCGACCACCCGGGCAGCAGCCGGTCCAGCCGCCCGACGCAGGCCGGATAGGGCACCACGCTGAATTTCCCTTTAACCCCCTGCTCCGCGCACCACTCGCCAAACCTGCTCACGAAAGAATCGGGGATCTCCGCCGGCCACTCCCTCCAGTTCCGGAGGTAGGCCGGATTCTTTCCGCCGTGGGCCAGGTCGAACTGCGGCATGGCAAACCGGTTGAGGTTGACCAGGCAGGTGGAATCGTCGATGATCAGGCTGACCGGCACGCGGCCGCACGGATTCAGGATGGTCAGACCAGCCGGCCGGTCCGGGCGGTCTCCGGGCTGCGGCCCGGGCGGCGGTGTCTGCCGGGCTGCCATTCCGGGGAGGGCCACGCCCGTCATGGCCTGCGATACAAACCGGCGTCGATGCAAGGTTTTCATCCGGCGATTCTCCAGGGAAGTCAACAGGGAAAAGAAGGCCGGTTCTCCAGTGCCTCCCGCACCTTGGCGATCACGTCCTTCAGGGAATAGGGCTTCTCGATGAAACAGACTCCTTGCTGCAGCACGCCATGCTCGGCAATGACATCGGCAGGGTAGCCGGAGGTGAAGATGCAGCGGATCTCGGGGTGCCCGGCCAGCAGTTTTTCGGCCAGATCCCGGCCGTTCATCTCCGGCATCACCACGTCGGTCATCAGCAGGTCGATGGCCTCGGAATGTTTTTCCGCCAGGCGCATGGCTTTTCCCGGGGTATCCGCTGCCAGCACCGTATAGCCCTGGTTGCTGAGGATTGCCTCGGTAAGTTTCAGGATCGCCGGTTCATCCTCCACCAGGAGGATCGTTGCCTTGCCTTTCCGCGGCGGGTGCGACCTTCCGTCCGGTTCCGGCCACAGCGCGGCCATCTGGCTTTCCCTTTCCGGCGGAAGGTAAATCGCGAAGGTGGAACCCTGTCCGGGGTTGCTGGAAACATGGATAAAGCCGTTGTTCTGTTTGACGATGCCGTATACCGTGGACAGCCCCAGGCCGGTTCCCTTGCCGAGGCCTTTGGTGGTAAAGAAAGGCTCGAAAATATGAGACAGCGTTTCGGCATCCATGCCGCAGCCGGTATCGCTCACCGCCAGGCGGATATAATCTCCGGCCAGGAAGTCGGGATGCGCTTCGCAGAACTTCCGGTCGACGGTGCTGTTTCCGGTTTCTATGGTGATGGTGCCGACGCCGGCGATGGCGTCACGGGCATTGATGCACAGGTTGGTCAGGATCTGGTTGATTTGCGAGGGGTCCAGCCTGACCCGCCCCAGGTCCCGGGCCGGATTCCAGAGCAGCTGGATGTCCTCCCCGATCAGGCGCTCGAGCATTCGCAGCATGGTTTCGATGGTCAGGTTCAGATCGAGCACCCGGGGCGAAACCGTCTGCTTTCGCGCAAAGGCCAGCAGTTGCCGGGTCAGCTCCGCAGACCGCTCCGCAGCTTTTCGAATGGCTTCCACATCCTCGCTTACCGGATCGGAAGGGCGGATCCGGTCGAGGGCCATTTCCGCGTGGCCCAGGATCACGTTAAGCATGTTGTTGAAATCGTGGGCCACGCCGCCCGCCAGCCGGCCCACCGATTCCATTTTTTGCGCCTGCTGCAGCTGGTTTTCCAGCCGGGTTTTTTCCTCTTCGGCCCTCTTGCGCCCGGTGATATCCACCAGAGCGCCGAACAGGCTGTGGTGTCCGGGGCATTCCTCCGACCGTATGCACTCGGCATACGAAGTCAGAACCACCAGGCCGCCGTTCCGATGGCGGATGCGGAGTTCGCAGGAGGCCTGGCCTCCCGGCTGCAATCCGATGACGTTGCGGTCAAACAGAGGGTAGTCCTCTTCCACCACCAGGAAGCGCCAGCAGCGGCGTGCCTGGATCTCCTCGATGGAGTAGCCGCAGATCCTTTCGGCCGCTCCGCTCATCCAGTTGATGCTGTATCCTCCCTCCTCCGAGCGGGTGCAGGAATAGGTGATGTCCGAGATCATGGAAGAAACGCGCCGGAACCTTTCTTCGCTTTCCCGCAGGGCCTCTTCCGCTTTTTTCCTCTCCGAAAGCTCGTGCTGCAGCTGCTGGTTGGACAAGGTCAGGTCGCCGGTCCGCTCCCTGACCCGGGTCTCCAGGTCCTCGTTGGAAAGGCGCAGCTGCTCTTCCGCCTGTTTGCGAACCAGGATTTCCTGGGCCAGCTGTTCGTTGGTCCCGGCCAGCCGGTCACAGGCCTGCCGGATCTGGGTGTGACCCTGGATTTCGTTTTTCAGAATGCTGGCGGCAAAGGAGAAAAATACACTCAGGAGGTCATAGATCTGGCGCGAGGACAGGTGCAGATTTTCCAGCTTCAGGACTCCCACCCGCTCCCCGCCGGTGCACAAGGGAAATACCCAGGTGTAGGCCTTGGAAAATTCCGGTGTCTGCATCCGGGTGGCCTTAAAATCGCCTTCCTTTTCCGTGCCGACACGATCCTCGAAGGCCTGGCGGACCAGGGGGTCCTCGATCCGCTCCAGACGGGTGCGCCTGCCGAAAAGGTCCGCGTAGTGCAGGTCCTGGTCGATCTGATAATAAAGGATGACGTTGGTTCCGCCGATGACTTCGAGAACATTCTTCAGCAGAGCATCGATCACGGAATCCAGGCCGGAGGCGGCGTTCACCTTGCTCATCAGATTGAGGACGAGCTGCAGGTGGGATTTGTCGGTCGCCAGCTTCCGGATCCGCTCTTTCAGATGCTCCACATCTTCCGGGTCCATCGGAGGATTTTCAATCATGGAACGTGTCTCCGTGAGTCCCCCAGGGATGTTTCCAACAGGGATTCCAGGTGGTCCAGGGATGCATGGTGCCAGCGGAGCGGCAGCCCGACCAAGCTCCCTGCGGATTGGGCCCCCGTGCGGAAATCCCCGGAACAGGGAGTGGTGATGCAGAGCAGGTGGCTGCGCTCCTGGCGCATGATGTCCTGCAAAACTGCGCGGTTTCTTCCGAACAGGCCGGTCAGGGAGTGCTCCCAGCCGCCCGTCCAGTCCTCGAGCAGAAAAAGCGCACCCTCGCTTAGGGCTTTGAGATAGAGGTCCGGCCCAAGCAGCATTTCGAGGCAGTTTCTGGCCGGCATCCGACGGGCATGGCGGGACTCCAAAAGGGAGTCGATGTCCGGATGGCAGTCGCCGTAGCAGACGAGAGTTCCGCCCGGCCGGCAGAAGTCCAGCGCCACGGCCAGCGCCGCGGCCAGCCGGTCAAAATCCACATGGAGGGAAGAGTCCAGAAAGAGGGGTTCCACGGGCCACCGGTTCTTTTGAATCAAGAAACTAATTTCTTTGCGGAGGACCCCGCAACCGATCATCTGCCGGGGTAGAGTTTCCGGATTCAACAAACGGTTTCTCCCTCCCCGAATTCGCAGGCGGCTTCCAGCATGACGCGGATGTTGTCTTCGGGAATCGTGAAAGGCATGACCAGGGTTCCGAAAAGGAAGCGGCCTCCCGGCTTTCCGGCCTCGATGATCCGCCGGACCTCCGCCCGGACCTGTTCCCTGGTCCAGTCGATCAGCAGGATGTCGTTAATGACCCCGCAGGTCAGGCCTCGCCCGGCCACCCTGCGCTTTCCCGTGCGGATGTCGTCCATCGGGCTCAAATAAAAAACCTGTATTCCGAGATGCTCAATCACCGTTTCGATCACATCGTTGAACGGAGAGCTGCCACAGTAATAGACCACGCCGGCGGTGCCACCCGGCTGGAGATCCTTCTGCATCCAGGGCAGGGAGAGCTCCTGGAAAATTTTGGGGGTGATGAAGTCCGTCGAGCCGAAGGGATTGGAATAGACCAGGACATCGGCGCCTGCCTGGCGATAGGCTTCGATCTCCCTTTGGAAAAAAAGGGAGCATTTGTGGAGCAGCTCGTCCCGGAGGGCCGTCGGGCCGGTCAGCAGAAGGGACATCCACTTTTCCATCCCCATCAGAATCGCGGGCAGGGTCATGGATGCGGTCAGGTAGGCGCAGATGGGATATTTGCCGCCGGCTTCGTCCCGCAGGATGCGCAGGCACTTGCGCTGCTCCTCGAAAGCGGGGTGCGAGTAGATGTCATCGGGCACCTGCAGAGCGGGAATGTCCTCCGGTCTGCGGAGGACCATCTCCCCCACGTTGGGCGGGCCGTCCTTGGCGAAAATCATCCGGCGGCACCCCAGAAGTTCGGCCTCCTTGCCCACGTAAAAAAGGCTCCAGAGATTGTCGTACCCGTACTTCTCGCGCATCTTCAGCTGCCCTTCGGCAACGTATTCCCCTTTGGAATAATACTCCTCCAGGGAAAGGTTCAGCTCCCGGGCGCCCTGGTCCAGCAGATTGCAGAAGATCGGGATGCGGTCCGCGGGCTTCCCCTGGATTGCGGCCACGAGTCGTTCCATGCTGTTCATCGGCGTTGCACCTCCCGGATGAGTCCGGTGATCACCTTCCCCGCAGCGATTCCGTTTTCGGCGCAGGCATCCGCGCCGACCTGCCGGTAAAGGTCCGGGTTAAACCGATAGGGGGCTCCGCCCACGGCAATGCGGAAGCGTTCCTCCAGGCACTGCTCTTTCAGGATCTGCCGGACTTTTCGGCAGCCATTCTCGCCGCGGGCGGTGTGAATCATCATTGCGGAAATGCCGATTACCTGGGCGTTAGCCCGCAGGGCGGCTTCGACAAACTGCTCCGGGGCGACGTTCAGCCCCAGGTCGAACACTTCCACCATCATGGCCTTCAGGCATCCGATGACAATTCTTTTTCCCAGGCCGTGAAAATCGCCCGAGGCGGTTCCGATGACCACTCTCCCGACCATGTCCGGGGACTGGCGGAACCGGGGTATCAGTTCCTCGACGACCTCAGAGGCGATCTGGGAGGCGATGAAGTATTGGGCCAGGCTGATGTCCCGCGCTTCGCTTACCGAAACCATGATCTGCTCAATAGAGGGGAGTACGATTTTAAAAAGGATCTCCTCCGGAAGAATCCCCTGCTCCAGGCCTTCGGTTACCACCTGCCGGGCAAAGGGATGATCGGTGTCGAGAATCGCTTCGTGGTACCGGCGGATGAACGGCGAAAGAAAAACCTGGCGCGCGGCGTCCATCTTTTCATCAGGCCGGTCTTCCACCCCGGTTTTGATGCCGCTGCCGCTTTGCATGATCGGAAATGCTGTATGCTTCTTTTTCGTGTAAAGGTCCCTTAAAATATTACCCCAAAGTTGAACTTAAAAGGATGTTTTAGTATTATTCTGCCCGGCTTTTCAGCCGGGATGCGCGGGGGGGAACGAACTCCTGTGCATCCGGTCGCCCGGCACACGGCGGGCCGATGAAAATAAGAACAGGAGTGGAAATGCGGTTATTGAAATGGAAACGATATCTTGTGGTTGGGAGTCTATTTTCTATTGCTCTTTGGGGAAGGGTGGCCGGACAGAGTGCCGTCCCGGAGAAGGCCGGTTCGGCGCAGGCCTCGCTGACCCTCCATTTTCCCCGGATGGTAAGCAACAGCGGAGAATGGACCGGCTTTGCCATTGTGAACTTTGGCAAAGCCGCGGCGAATCTAACTTTGACTGCTTATGAGGGGACCGGAAAGCTGAGCGCCACCGCGGCTCCCGGCAAAAATCCGACCCGCCTGACCCTGCCTGCCGGCCAGCAGTACTCGGCCGTTGCCTTCCAGATTTTCGGCGATTCTCTGAACACCAGCGGGAGCTGGGTACAGGTGGTCAGCGACCAGTCGGAAGTGGCCGGCTTCTTTCTGACCTTTGATCCGGAGCTCAACACCATGGATGGGACGGATGTTAGCGACCGTCTGTTCACTCCCCTGATTTTCACCGAGTCGGACAACACGGAAATCTCGCTGGCCAACCCCAGCGAAACTCTGTCTGCCGATGCCGCCATCCACTTTATCACCAATCAGGGCGCCGAACCGCTGAAAGCGGTGAGTGTTACCATCCCGCCCAAGGGCCGCTACAGGGCGGTTACCCCGAGCCTTTTCCCCTCGGACACGCTGAAAGAAGGCGGCTACTATCAGGTGACCTCCACGCTGGGACTGGCCGGTGTGCAGGTGCAGAACACGCCGCGATTCAACACCTGGGCGCTGCAGGCGGTCGACGGCAGCTCCCAGGGGGGTGCCCGGTTGCTGTATTCTCCCCAGTACGTCGTCGGCTTCGGCTACCGTACCTCGATGACCGTCGTCAACCTGGAAAGCGCGCCGGCCGTGGTCACATTGACCTGGATCAACGATCAGGGCTCGGTCCTCGGCGTGCCGGTCAGCCTGATTCTGCCGGCCATGGGACGGAAGGTGATCACCGATCCCAACCTTTTCCAGGCATCGGTGCCCAATTCCGGCTATGTGCGCGTGGAGAGCGACCGCCGGATTACCGGAACGGTCCGGTTCGGAGATGAAACCGGCCTGATGCTGCAGACCTCGCTGCCTTTTGTGTCGACGGCGCGCCGGGAGGTGATTTATTCCCAGGTGGTGCAGGATGCCACCTTTTTTACCGGCGTGGCGATCACCAATCCGAATGCCGAGGAAGCCACCGTGGTACTTTCCATTTACGATGTGGACGGCAGGATTCAGGGAGCGGGCACGGAAAAGATCGCCCCGGGGGCCCGGATTTCAAAAATTCTGAACCAGGTTGTACCAAACCTTCCCGCCATGGGCAAAGGTTATTTCCGGGTGGCCTCCACGGTGCCGGTCTTCAGCTTTGCGGTGTTCGGCACGCAGAACTTCACGGTGCTGTCCGCGGTGCCCCCGCAGCCGGTAACTCCCTGAGAGCGGAACTCTCCGCCTGACGGCACCGCAAAAGTCCGAAGTTCTCGCGGAAGCCCCGAAGGGGCTTCGGATCGCAGCCCGGGGTTGGCGCGCTTCGCGCCTGCCCCGGGTAAGGATGTTCGGATAGAACAACCCTGAAAGGGTTGCGCAAAATCCAGCAATACCGGGCGCTTGCGCAGCCCTTACCGGGCTGATTTTTAAACAAATCCGTCCACCCGGGGTAGCGCCTGAGCGGCGCAACCCCGGGCTGTGTTCCGGAACCCCTTCGGGGTTCGAAAAACTTTTTGCGAGAATATCAGCTATAATTTCCCCTCTGGCTTATGGGTTCCATGGCAGGATTCGATATCTGGAAATTGGCAATCGGTTTGACGAAACAGCTTGAAAAGCGGTCTTTCCCCCCGGCAGGCGGGGGAGATATGCCTTCTGGAGCTTGCCGGCCATGACCCTGAAAATCGGATTTGTCAGCCTGGGCTGCCCGAAAAACCTGGTGGACAGCGAGGTCATGATGGGTCAGCTGTCCCGGGAGGGTTTCGAGATTACCGCCGACAGGAGCGAGGCGGATATCCTGGTGGTCAACACCTGCGGCTTCATAGAGCCGGCCAAGGAGGAATCCATTCAGAATATTCTCGAGATGGCCGAAATGAAAAAAAGCGGCCGCTGCCGGAAGCTGATCGTTGCCGGCTGCCTGGCCGAAAGGTACCGGCCGCAGGTCCGCAAGGAAATCCCGGAGGTTGACGCCGTTCTGGGAGTCCATGAACTCGACCAGATCGTTACCCTTTGTACGGAGGAAGCGCCCGGGAAAAAGCCGGACCGGTCGCGAAAGCACGATCCGGTGCCGCCGCGCAAATTGACCACCCCCGGCCACAGCGCCTATCTCAAGATTGCCGAAGGGTGCGGCCATGAATGCGCTTTCTGTGTCATTCCGCAGATACGGGGGCCGCACCGCAGCCGTTCGATGAGCTCCATCCTGCGCGAGGCCGAACAGCTGGCGGATTCCGGCGTAGTGGAACTGAACCTGGTCTCCCAGGATACCACCGCCTACGGGCAGGACCGCAACCTGGAGCACGGCCTGGCGCGCCTTCTGGAAAAGCTGGCGCAGATACCCGGCGTCCGCTGGATACGATTTCTGTATGCCTACCCGAGCACGCTGGACCCGGCCGTGCTGGAGCTGATGGCCTCGGAACCCAAGATCTGCCGCTACCTGGATCTGCCCCTGCAGCACGCCTCGGGGCGCATCCTGCACCGCATGCGCCGCGGCGGGACGCGGCGCTCGCTGGAGCGGCTGGTGGGCCGCATACGCCGGGCCGTTCCGGCTGTGTCCCTGCGAACCGCCATGATTGTTGGCTATCCGGGGGAAACCCGGGAGGACTTTCAGGAGCTGATGGACTTCTGCGCAGAAATGCGCTTCGAACACCTGGGTGTTTTTCTTTATTCGGATGAAGAGGAAACCGCATCTTTCCGGGAAAAAAACAAGATTCCGCGGCGCACCATGGAGAGCCGGCAGATGCGCCTGATGACGCAGCAGGCGCGGATCTCGCGGAAAATCAACCGCGCCTTTCTGGGAAAAGAGGTGGAGGTGCTGCTCGACGGCGTGCATCCGGAAAGCGAGTGGCTTTTCCAGGGCCGGATGGCCGGGCAGGCGCCGGAAATCGACGGCACCGTGCTGATCAACGAGGCGGAGATCCCGGAGGTGCGGGCGGGATGCTTCTACCGGGTGCGGATCACCCAGGCCCTGGACCACGACCTGGTCGGGACCATCGTTACCGGGACCCCGCCGGCGCCGGCCGAGCATGCCGCCGGGCGGAGCAAAAAGGTATGGACGGAAAAGTAAGGCAGCGGCTGGACCTGTTTTTTGCTACCGGGCTGGGCCTCGGTTTTTTGCGCGGTCCCACGGGAACCTATGGGGCTATCCTGGGCCTTGGCCTGTACGCCCTGCTGGCCCGGTGGGTGCCGCTGATGGTGCATGCCGGCCTGGCGGTGCCGCTTTTTTTCTATTCCGTCCTGTCGGCCGGCAGCGCCGCCCGGCAGCTGGGGAACAAAGATCCGAAAGAAGTGGTCTGCGATGAAATCTTCGGCCAGTGGTTCACCCTCCTGTGGCTGCCCTTTCACTGGCCGACGGCCCTGATCGGACTGCTGGCTTTTCGCTTCTTCGACATCGTCAAGCCTTTCCCCGCCCGGCGCCTGGAGCATCTGCCCGGCGGATGGGGGATCGTCATGGATGACCTGATGGCGGCTATTTACGCCCACCTGCTTCTGCAGGTCCTGTTTCACTTTCGCATCCTGCACTAAGGAGTGCCTTTCACTTTTATGCCCACGTCGGAAATCATCGCCGTCGGCTCGGAGCTGCTGACTCCGCTGCGGCTGGATACTAATTCTCTTTATATCACCCGCCGGCTGAACGATATCGGCATCCTGGTCCAGAGAAAGTGGGTCGTCGGCGACGAGCCTGCTTCCCTGGAAGAGGCCCTGCGCATTGCCATGAGGCGGGTCAGTACAGTCCTGATCACCGGCGGGCTGGGGCCCACCGAGGACGATATCACCCGGAAAGTGGCGGCCCACGTGCTCGACCGCCAGCTGATCTACAACGAGGAGATCGCCCAGAAGCTTCGGGAGCGGTTCGCCCGGGTCGGCCGGGCGCTGGCGGAAAACAATTTGCGCCAGGCACTGGTGCCGATGGGAGCGATCATTCTGCCCAATTCGGTGGGCACCGCGCCCGGCCTCTGGCTGGAGGAAGGGAAGAAGAAGATCGTGCTTCTTCCGGGTCCGCCGCGGGAGATGAAGCGGATGCTGGACGAACACGTCATCCCGCGGCTCGCATCGGCCACCCGGGGCGAGCCCATTCTCCGGCGGGTGATCAAGCTGGCGGGAATTCCCGAGTCGACCGCCGACGAGCGCATTGCGCCAATCTACCTGGGGTATCCCAAGATCCAGACCACCATCCTGGCGGCGCCGGGCCAGATCGAAGTGCACCTCACTGCGGTTAAATCGATTCATCCCCAGGCGGAATACGACCTGGACCGGTTGCAGGACCAGATCGAAGAAGCCCTGGGGGACAAGGTGTTTTCCACGGAGGACAAGACCCTGGAGGAAGTGGTCGGCATTTTCCTGGGAATGCGCCAGGGAACACTGGCGGTGGCCGAATCCTGCACCGGGGGGCTGATCGCCAAGCGGCTGACGGACGTTCCCGGAAGCTCCCAGTATTTCAACGGCGGCGTGGTCACCTACAGCGACCAGTCGAAAATCGATTTGCTGGGAGTGGATCCGGAGCAGCTTCGGCAGCATGGCGCGGTCAGCGCCGTGGTGGCCGAGCAGATGGCCGATGGCGTGCGGCGCCGCTTCGGCAGCACCTTCGGCCTGAGCGCCACCGGAATTGCCGGCCCCTCCGGGGGCAGCGAGGAAAAGCCGGTGGGCCTGGTTTTCCTGGGATGGAGCGATTCCGCCCACTGCCACAGCGAACGGATCCAGTTCAACGGCGACCGCGAGCTGGTGCGGCAGTTCGCGGCGCAGAACGCATTGAATATGGCCCGCCGCAACCTGGTATAAATCGGCCGGGTTTTACCGCTTTTGTATTGCCCGGCACAGCCTCCCTTGCGGTTTTGCCGCATGATGGAGTCGGTGACGAACCGATTCCATCATGCGGGTTGCGGGAGGAAAATTCCGGTGAGAAAAAAAGATCTGTTTCCTTGGATAAGCGGCCTTATTTT
Organism: uncultured Acidobacteriota bacterium; assembly: GCA_903847975.1. Lineage (GTDB taxonomy): Bacteria > Acidobacteriota > UBA6911 > CAINFC01 > CAINFC01 > CAINFC01. The sequence goes on from CAINFC010000205.1 coordinate 11,776, forward strand.
TCTTGGTCTGCTGGGAGTGGCTCTGTTTGCGCCCGATGCGGAGCTGAATCCCCTTGGCGTCAGGCGGGCCTTTGCCGTGACCGCCTATCCGCCTTACCCGGCTTCCGACCTGAGTGCCAGCAACGGCCTGTTCATGGACCTGGCCCGGGTGATCTGGTCTCCGAAAAAAACCTCCGCCCTCACCTATTATAAAATCTACCGCAGCGCCTCCAGCGACTCCGCATCCGCCGCGGTGCTGGGCCAGGTTACGCCGCCGTACCCCCCGCCCGCTTCCCTGACATACGACGACACCTCCGCGGTACCCGGAACCCTTTTTTATTACTGGGTGCGCAGCTTCAACAGCGAGAGCGATTTCAGCAGCCTGAGCAACAGCGATGCCGGATTTTCCAGCGGGGATCTGAAAGCGGCGAGCGGCCGTCTCGGAGACCGGATTGTACTCACCTGGAAGGGGAGCGCCAATGTGGCCGGGTATGAGCTGTGGCGCGATTCCAGCCTTCTCACCCAGGTGGCAGTCCTGAATTCGCCCCCTTATCCGGCGCCTAGAAATTTCTCCTACGAGGATCAGTCCGGGCTGCAGCCCTCGGTTACTTACACCTACCGGATCCGGGCCTACGACAGCCAAAGCAACAGGGGAAATTTCAGTGCCACGGCCACCGGCTCCCTGCAGACGGGATTTCGCGTCTTTCTTCCGGCGCTGTTCGCCGGAGTCGGCCCTTCGATCGGTACCACCACCACCACGACCCCTTCCGCCACGACTACCACGCTGGCCGCGCCGCTGGCCGCCCCCGGCAGCTTGACCGCTTCTACCGGCACCCTCTCCGGGAAAGTCCGGCTGAGCTGGAGCAGTGTCGCCGGCGCCACTTTATACAAAGTTTTTCGTGGCACAGCCAACAACTCGGCGGTTGCGTCGCAGGTCGGCAGCAGTGCGTCGACGACCTTCGACGACACGTCCGCCGCTCTCGGGAGCGCTTATTACTACTGGGTGAAAGCCTCCAACGGGGCCGGGGAAAGCGGTTTCAGTATTGTGGCTTACGGATATGCGGCGCTGGCAGCCCCCTCCAACCTGCAGGCTTCCCAGGGGACTTCTTCCCTTTGGGTTGCCCTGAGCTGGAGTTCGCCGGGCGGGGCGGTGTTGAGCTATCGGATCTTCCGCAGCGAATCTTCCGATCCCGCCGCCGCCCAGCTGTTGGGCAATGGAACGGGAACCTCCTACCAGGACGCGGAATCCGGGCTGGTTCCGGCCAAAGCCTATACCTATTGGGTCAAGGCGGTATTCCCGGCGGGGGAAAGCTCCTTCAGTGCGGCGGCCACCGGCTATCGGGCGCTTGCGGCACCGACCGGTCTGTCGGCCACATCCAACGACTACTGCAAGGTGGCACTCTCCTGGAGCGCCTCGGCCGGCGCGGCCGGCTATAAGATCTACCGCTCCACGACCAACAGTTCCTCTTCCGCCCAGATGATCGGAACCGGCACGGCAACGGCCTATGACGACAAAACCGCGGTGGCCGGAACGGGCTACTATTATTGGGTGAAAGCCTACTCCGGATCGGTGCAAAGCGACTTTTCCAACAGCGCCACGGGAAAGAAGCTGGCCACGGCATACCCGGTGTGTCCCGCGCAGTAGTGCCCCCGCGGGGAAGGCTCACAGGAAGAATGGAAGAGCGGGAAGAAAAGCGGAAGGGCAGGGAACGGAGATGCCGGACCGGTCCGCGATAGGCCGGTAAAAAGTCCCGCACCTGTGGATTTCCGTTGGGGAAAGCCCTGCAAGGGCTTCGTAACACAGCCCGGGGTTGGCGCGCTTCGCGCCTACCCCGGGTAGGATTGTTCGGAGGAGACAACCCTGAAAGGGTTGCGCAAAATCCAGCCATGGCAGGTGTTTGCGCAGCCCTTTCAGGGCTGCTTTTCAAAAAAATCCGCTTGCCCGGGGTAGCACCTATGCGGCGCACCCCCGGGCTGTGATCCGGAACCCCTTTGGGGTTCCAGCTGCTTTTTACACCTTCATCGTTCCTGATGGCGCACGCAAAAAGTACCGCTGCCCTTCCGAAATGCCCTGACTTCTTCTTTCTTCCTTCCCGGTCTTCCCGTCTTCCTGTGAAAAGATCGGGAGTGCGGAAAGCAGGCGGGGCGGTCAGCCCAGGCAGCTTTGCACCACGCCGGCCAGGGCGGAGCAGACGCTTTCGGTTTCCCCGGCAGTGGGCCCTTCCACCATCACGCGGCACATCTGCTGCGTGCCGGAATAGCGCACCAGGATGCGGCCCCTTTCCCCCATCCGCTCTTCCGCCTGGCGGATGGCGGCGGCGAGAGCCGGCACCTCCTCGAGAGGCGGCTTGCTTTTCACCGGAACATTGATCAGCTTCTGCGGAAAGACGCTCATCACTCCCAGCTCGGAGAGCGGCCGGCCCTGTTCGCAGACCACCCGCAGCAGCTGCAGGGCGGCTACGATCCCGTCCCCGGTGGAGTGATGATCCAGAAAAATCAGGTGGCCGGATTCCTCTCCGCCCAACACCGCCGCGCGCGCGCGCATCTCTTCCAGCACGCAGCGGTCGCCGACGTTGGTCTCCAGGTGAAGGATTCCCAGCTCTTTCAGGGCCACCTTGAGCCCCAGGTTGCTCATTACCGTGCTGACCACCCGGTCGTTCTTCAGCCGGCCCTGCCGCTTCATGGCAGAGGCGCAGAGGGCCAATATCTGGTCGCCGGTCCACATGCCGCCCTTATCGTCGACGGCGATCACCCGGTCGCCGTCCCCGTCGAAGGCAAAGCCCGCGTCGGCCCGGTTGCGGATCACCGCCTCGGTCAAGGCTTCGACGTGCTGCGAGCCGCATTTTTGATTGATGTTCTTGCCGTCCGGCTCGTGAAAAAGGGCTACCACCTCCGCTCCCAGCTCGAAGAACACCGAGGGGGCCACGCGGTAGGTGGCGCCGTTGGCGCAGTCCAGCACCACTTTGCGCCCCTCCAGGGTCAGCTCTTCCGGAAAGGTGTTCTTCAGAAAAACGATGTAGCGTCCCCGGGCGTCCTCGATCCGGTAGGCCTTGCCGATTTCCCGGGAGGAAACGGCCAGCTTCTCCAGCTCCCCGGAAAAAACCAGCTCCTCGATCTCCAGCTCCCGCTCGTCCGGGAGCTTGTAGCCCGTCTTGGAAAAGAGCTTGATGCCGTTGTCCTCATAGGGGTTGTGCGAGGCGGAAATGACGATTCCGGCATCGGCGCGCATGTTGGCCGTGATGAAGGCCACCCCGGGCGTGGGCATGACCCCGATCAGCAGGGCTTCCGCGCCCATGGCGCAGACGCCGGAAACCAGGGCGTTCTCGATCATGTAGCCGGAAAGGCGGGTGTCCTTGCCGATGACGATCCGCGGTACGTGTCCCGGGCGGCGGCACAGGTGGGCAATGGACATCCCGACTTTCAACGCCATTTCGGCGGTGATGGGGAAGGAGTTGGCGACTCCGCGAATTCCGTCCGTTCCGAACAATCGGCTCATTTCAGGTCCTTTCCGGTTGAGGGCTGATTCTTTCCACCAGGATTTCCACCGCCTCTCCCAGCAGGGTTTTGACGGACAGGCCGGCCAGAAATTCGTCGTTCCAGGCCCGGTTTTTCTCGTTCATCAGGTTGCGGATGTCCCAGTATTTTTCGTCCAGCAGCTCTCTCTTCTGCAGGAAGGAGAGCGCTTCATTGAAAGCGACGTGCAGCAGCAGGAGATGGTCCAGAAGCCGGGGAGGGCGGCGCAGAGGAAGGATCAGGATGGAGGCGTCGTCGGACTTACCGCTGCCGGCGTAGATTTCCCCGGTCCGGGCGATGGTCCGCTTGGTTCCCAGCAGGGGAGCCCGGCCCGCCACCCTCGACGGCATGTTTTCCGAAATCCCCCCCCGCCGGACGATCGAGATGGTGGTGTCCTCGGCCGGCTTTCCCTCCGGGTCCAGCCCCTCCAGCCGGTACAGGGTGTATCCCAGGATCGATTGCACGGCCGGCTGCAGCCGTTTGAGATGCAGGATGTCCCGGGCGGCCAGGTTCTCCTGGGAGAAGCCGCATCCCGCCAGGGCATCGAAAAGCACGCCGCGCAGTTTTTCCGCCTTGCGGCTGGTGCCGACGGTGACGGTTTTGGCCTGGTGGCGGATGGCATCGATCGGCCGGCTGAACTCATCCATGGCCCTTCCCAGAACCATGTCCATCGTCTCCAGGGGAGAGGCGGGAAAGCTGCCGCCCCGGAAATCTTCGGCAAAATCCTCGACCGGCAGCTTTCCCTGCAGGTATTTGAGCAGCAGGGTCAGCTCGGCCGCGGTTTCCACATGCATGGCGGTCAGGCAGCCTTCCGAGCGCCAGGAGTGAAATTCCGCGGAAAAAGGCCCCACCAGGCGCTTCAACTCGGCGCTGCCGATGCTTTCGTAAAAAGTAAGCCCGCGCAGCCGGTGGGCGGAAACCATTTCGCCCAGGCGGGTGCGGAACTCCTTGAACCGCCCGGACTGTTCGTCCAGGCTGCAGGCGGCGAAGTAGCCCCACAGGTGGCCCGCCAGGGCGTTCATCAGGATGGACACCGGAAAAGGGGCTCGCGGCACGCGGATCACATGATCGGCGACGGCGTCGAAACGGCTTTCGCCTTCATCGGCCACCACCACGGCCCGGGCGGAATGGGCCTTGAAAATGGCGGTATCCTTGACGATGTCTTCCTTTACCACGTCCGGGCTTCCGGCCGCCAGCACCAGGACCAGCGGCTCCGAGGAGAGATCGATGTGCTTTTTGTCTTCGATGATGTCGGAGGATATGGTCTTGTAGCAGAGCTCCGAAAGCTTGATGCGGATTTCGTCGGCGGCCACTTTGTTGGCGCCGCTGCCGACCACCGCCCAGTAGCGCTTCCGGCGGACGACCTCCCAGGCTGCCTGCCGGATATCCTCCCGCTGTCCGATCACCCGGCCCATCCATGCGGGGGTCTTCTCCAGATGGCGAAGCGCTTCGACCAGCCGATCGTCCGGACAGGTTCCCAGGAGCTGGGCGAGATAGAGGGCCAGAACCTGCCCGGCGACGATCTGGGAATAGAAGGCCTTGCTGGAAGCGACCGACATTTCGATGTCCCGTCCGTCGCTGGTGTACAGCACGCCGTGGGCCTTGGTGGTGATGTCCGACTGCCGGCGGTTGACGATGGCGATAACTCCGGCCCCGCTCTCTCGCGCCAGGGCCACGGCCCGGTTGGTGTCGGTGGTGGTCCCGGACTGGGTGACGGCCAGGACCAGCGACCGGCTCAGCTCATCCCGGCCGGCAAACCCGCTCAGGTCAGACGCTTTCTGGGCCTGGATGCGCAGTCGGGCTCCCTGGAGATAATGGCTCAGGGCTTCGGCCACCGCGGCTCCGGCCACGGCGGCCGTCCCCTGCCCGATGACGAATATATTCTCCGTTCTTCCTTCCTTCAGGGCACGGGCGATCGATTCGGGAAAAACGTCCTCCCCGAAGTTGAAAACCACCCGGCGGTCCGAAATGCGGTACTTTCCGCGCAGGGTTTTGCGGATCGAATCGGGCGCGTCGAGGATCTCCTTGAGCAGGTAGTGGCGGAATCCCCGGCGGTCGATGTCCCGGGTGGTGATTTCCGCTTTTTGAATGGCCGTCGGGCCGAGCTCCAGGGGGAATCCGTCGTAATGGCAGGCTTCGATGTCCTGCAGGCCGCCGCCCCGGCCGGAGTGCAGCCGGAAGATCTGCCCCCGGCTTTCCGCCGGGCCGTCGGGACGCGGACTTTCCCCGTTCATTTTCAGAAAACAGGGCGTTTCCTCGATCAGCCCGTAGACTTCCGAGGCAAAGGAATACTGGTTTTCCGCCAGCCCGACGAAAAGAGCCTGGCCGCTGCCGCGCAGGGCCAGAAAGGTCTGGCCGGGCTCCAGGCTACTCTCCATCGCGATGGCATGGGAGCCTTCGAAATCGTTGAGCGCCAGCCGGAAGGCGGCGGCGAGGTCCTGCCCCTCGAGAAGGTACTTTTCGATCTGCAGCGGAATCACCTTGGTGTCGGTGGTGACGCGCTGGTCGACCAGCCGGCCGGCCGCTTCGGCCTCCGACTTCAAAGCCTGGTAATTGTCGATGTCGCCGTTCAGCGCGGCATGAATGAACCAGCGTCCCGTGCCGTAGCGGGGGTAGTGACGCACCGGCCAGGAGGCGGACCCTTCCGCCGGCAGGGTGAAGTGGTTGACCGGATGGCAGTTGGAGATGGTGATGGCTCCCACCGATGCCCAGCGGGTGTGCGCCAGGTAGCGGTCGCGGTCCCCGGCGCGGGAGACAAATTCCCTGAAAAGATCATCCCTGCGGATCCGGTCGCGAAGAGCGCGGCAGTTCTTCCCCAGTTCCCCGGTGATGGAGGCGGTCTTGTAGGTGAAAGTCACTCCGCCGGGGAACAGGCTGATGGAGTCGTCCGCCAGGTCCCCTTCCCGGGTCCGCCGGCGGAACTCTTCGATCTGCCCGGGGTCCGATACCGCACGAAGGATTTCTTCTTCTTCGCGGGCGGGGAACTCCAGGGTGACCTGGATGCCCGTGGAGTCGCGGCCTCGCACTTCCAGGCGGTCCAGGGAGTTGAGCAGCTGGTTCAGCCGGAGGTACTTCCGGAAAACGGCCGGGGAATCGGCGCAGGGACCTCCGGCCAGATGAAGGATCTTTTCCTGGTTCTTCAGAAGATCCTCCCGCAGGCCCCAGGCGATATCCTTGATCCGGATCAGGCACTGGGAGCTTCTCTCCAGCTCCTGCGTGGAGCAACCGGATGCGTCCTTTTCCAGGGCTGCCTCTTCGGTGCGGACGAAGTCCTCCATCGAGTCGGCCAGGTTTCTCCATCGGTCCAGGCCGCCGTTCCTGTGCCACCGGAACTGCTCGTCGGCGTCCTGCTTGATTTGGTAAAGGATTTTTTCCATTTCCCCGATTACCAGGGCTGGAGGGCGGCCGTTTCTATCGGCGTCCTGCCGTTCCGCGCCGCGTAGCTCCATGAAATGACCCGAAAGCGACGAAAAGCGGTCCGGCGGCTCCTGCTCTTCCCGCTTCAGGGCCAGTATGCCCGCCAGCCCGCAGCAGAGGCGGGACGGGCGCAGAGGAAACAGAATGAGGGCCGGTCCGGCGACACGCCGCGGGTCGCGGCCGACAGTGATTTTCCAGCTTCTCCAAGTCGGATGGAACATTCTTTATCCCCTTTTGAAGTTCTCCAGGAATGTTATCTTGAAGTCGCTGGAATTCCAATTCTATAATCCACCTTTGCGGAGGGCTTATGTCGGTAACATTGGGGTTGGAACGGCTTTTTCAGGACTTTCCCGGCAGCTGCAGCGGCGCCCGGGTCGGAATCATCTGCAACCATGCCTCGGTGGACCGGCAGTACCGGCATGCCGTCGACCTGTTTGCGGACTGCTCCCGGTTCCGCCTGACCACCGTATTCGGCCCGCAGCACGGGGCTCGCGGAGACAAGCAGGACAACATGATCGAATCGGATCACTACCGCGATCCGCAGCGGGATGTCCCCGTCTACAGCCTTTACGGCGAGCACCGCAAGCCGACTCCGGAGATGCTCGATTCGCTGGATATTCTCTTTTGCGACCTGACGGATGTCGGCGCCCGGATCTACACGTTTATCTATACGATGGCGCTGGCCATGGAAGCCTGCGCGGAGCGCGGCAAGCGCTTCGTGGTTCTCGACCGCCCCAATCCGATCGGCGGAACCGAGGTGGAGGGCAATGTCCTGGATCCCGCATTCCGCTCCTTCGTCGGTCTTTTTCCCATTCCCATGAGGCACGGAATGACGATCGGAGAGCTGGCCTGTTTATTCAACCGGGAATTCGGGATCGGAGCCGAGCTGGAGGTGGTGAGGGCCGCAGGCTGGCAGCGCGATGCCTGGCTTTCCGAAACCGGCGTATCCTGGGTGATGCCGTCGCCAAACATGCCGACCCTCCAAACGGCGGCCGTTTATCCGGGGGCGGTGCTGGTCGAAGGGACTCACCTGTCGGAAGGGCGCGGAACCACCCAGCCCTTCGAGCTGATCGGGGCGCCCTATATCGACCCCTACCTGCTTTCCCGGGAGCTGAACGGACACCGGTTGCCGGGAGTTCATTTCCGCCCCTGTTTTTTTCGGCCGACGTTCCACAAGTGGGCCGAAGAGCTCTGCGGCGGCGTGCAGATCCACGTAACCGACCGCGCGTCCTTCCGGCCGTTCCTGGCCGGGCTGGCTGTACTGAGGGAAGTCCTGCGCCTCTACCCGGAGCGGTTCGCCTGGCGAAAGCCGCCCTACGAGTACGAGTATGAGAAGATGCCGATCGACATCCTTCTGGGAACCGATTCGCTGAGGCGCAGCCTGGAGGCGGGAGAGGAACTCCGGGCGATGGAGGAAAGCTGGCAGGCGGATCTGGGCCGATTCCTGGAAAAGCGCCGCCGCTACCTGCTGTACTAATTTCCGCGGAAGGAAATCTGGTCGGTGAGCTCGTTCCGGTCGTCGGTCTGGCGCGGGAAATGAGTCGCCAGCTGAGTGCCGATCTGCTCCACGGCCAGGCAAAGTCCGGCGGAAAGGCGTTTGCCCCGAATCTGCTCCAGGACATCGGCCGCCAGCTTCCGCCAGAAGGCGTCCCCGACCCGCTGATGGATTCCGGCGTCGCCGTAGAGGGCGAACTTGCGGTCCTCGAGAGCGCAATAGACCAGGACGCCGTTCCGCTCCATGGTCTTCCTCATTCCCAGCCGGTCGAATACCCGGGCGGCGCGCTCCAGCGGATCCCGGCGGCAGCGCATCTCGATGTGCACCCGCACCTCGCCGGAGGTTCTCTCCTCGGCGGTGCCGATGGCTGCGACCACTTCCGCCTGTTCCTCGGAACTCATAAAATCCTGCAGCTGTCTGCCTCGAAACCAGTCTTTCCAGCTCATATCCGTTTCCTGCTGATCATGGATTCCATCGGTTGGAAGGTTTACCAGCTGCCGCTGGCTCCGCCGCCTCCGGAAGATCCGCCCCCTCCGGAGAAAGAACCGCCGCCTCCCCAGGAACTGCCGCCGCCTCCCCAGGAGCCGCCTCCTCCGCCCCAGCTGCTGCCACCGCCCCATCCGCTGCGGTGGTAGCCGTCATGTCCGACGGTCCAGCCGGCTCCCCGCCGCTTCAGGGCGGACAGAATGACCGGGAGCAGGAAAAACAGTATGACCAGGGTCAGGCCGACTGGCCCGGCGTTGTTTTTAGAGGACCGGGAACGCTTGGGAGTACCTTGGTACTCTCCGCGTGTGGCGGCAATGATCTGCTCAAAGGCGGTGTAGATCCCCTCGAAGTATCTCCGGTTACGGAATTCGGGGGTGAGCGTCTCCCGAAGGATCGCGGAGGAGATGGCATCCGTGAGGCGGCCCTCCAGGCCGTAGCCCACCTCGATGCGCATGCGCCGGTCCTCCATGGCCAGAACCAGCAGCACTCCGTTATCTCTTTTCTGGTCGCCCAGCTTCCACTTCTCAAAGAGCCGGACGGCGTAGGTTTCGATGGCTTCTCCTTCCAGGCTGGGGACGGCCGCCAGCACCAGCTGGTTGCTGCTCTCCTCCTCGTAGGATTTCAGCAGCGCTTCCAGGCGGGCCTCCTGATCGGCCGAGAGCAGGCCGGCCAGGTCGTTGACCCGGCCGTGGAGCTCCGGAAGTCCGGCGGCGCCCATGGCCGCCCGGAGGCTGAGGAAAAAGAGAATCGATAAGAGCAGGGAGCGCTTCATTGGAACGACACTTTGGGCGCCCGATCGGCGCCGGTTTCGGCCTCGAAATAGGTTTTGGTTTTAAAGCCGGAATAGCCGGCCACAATACTGTCCGGAAAGCGGCGCACGGCCACGTTGAATGTCCGGGCCGCTTCGTTGAAGCGCATCCGCTCGGTGGAAATGCGGTTTTCCGTTCCCTCCAGCTGGGACTGCAGCTGCAGGAAGTTCTGGTTGGCTTTGAGATCCGGATAGTTTTCGGAGATGGCCAGCAGGCGGCTCAGAGCCGAAGAAATTTCCCCCTGGGCCTTCTGGAAGCGGCTGAAGGCCTGGGGGTCGTTGAGCACCTCCGGGGTGACCTGGATGGATCCCGCCCGGGCCCGGGCTTCAGCCAGGTTCTCGAAGGTCTGGTTTTCATGGGCGGCATATCCCTTCACCGTTTCCACCAGGTTGGGAATCAGGTCCATCCGCCGCTGGTACTGGTTTTGAACCTGGGACCACTTTTCATTGACCTGCTCTTCCAGGGTGACGAAATTGTTTCGCAGGGAGATGGCCCAGAAGACCACTCCGACGGCAACAAGAATGCCGATGACCACCAGGGCCAGGCATCCGATGGCAAATATCTTCTTCATTGTCTTGCTCCTTTATGGTATCTGTCTGCCGGCCAGGCCCAGCGCCGGCGCAATTTCCCGCATGGCGGCGATCACCGCCGCAATGTGCTCCTCCAGGGGGATGCCGAGCACCTCGGCTCCTTCGCGTATCCCTTCGCGGCTCACCGCCCGGGCAAAGGCTTTATCTTTCATCCGCTTGATGACCGAGGAGGCCTCCAGGGCCAGGATGGACTTGTCGGGCCGGATCAGGGCGGCGGCCGTGATCATGCCGGCCAGTTCGTCCACGGCGTACAGGGCCTGGGCCAGCCGGGTGGTGCGCGGCACGCCGGTATGGTCGCCGTGCCCGAGGATGGCGGTCACCACGTCTTCCGGGAAACCCTTGCCGCGCAGGATCTCCGCGCCTTTGACCGGATGGTCTTCGGGCTGCGGATAGCGCTCGTAGTCAAAATCGTGAATCAGTCCGGTGACTCCCCAGTAGTCTTCATCCTCTCCCCAGAGCCGCGCGTAATAGCGCATGGCCGCCTCCACGGAAAGCGCGTGCTTGCGCAGACTGTCGTTCCGGGTGTATTCCGTCAGCAGTTCCCAGGCTTCCTCCCGATTCATAAGCGATCCGTGTCCTTTCCGTTCGATAAAAAATACCGTTGCGGTTGAAAAATTATTCGCCGGTCCCAGAAGGAATATATCACAACCGCTCCCCGGACCGAATGACGGGGGGGGAGGGACGTTGGCATCCAGGCATGAATAATCCTGAGAAGCAGGATATCCCGGAAAAAAAAGGCGGTCGTATCCTTGTCTCGAAGCCCTTTGGCTTTTCTTTCCGTCCTTCCTTACCTCTTCCTGTGGGCCCGGACTTTTTCACAGGAAGAAGGGAAAAACAGGATGAAAGAAGCAATCAGGACGTTTCGGACGAGGTAAAAAAGCATGTGTGCCGCGCGGGGGGCGGAACATCGGATTCACAGCTTCTTCCGAAAAAGATCCTTACCAGGAAAAGGCGGCAACGTTATAATTGAACCGTATGTATGTCAGCAAAAGTATTGAGGAAATTGCTCTCGGAGAAAAGATCTCCTATACCAGGTGTTTTACCGAGGAGGATGTGGTCAAGTTCGCCGAGGCCACCGGGGACTTCAACCCGATCCACCTGGACCCGGAATATGCCGCCGACAGCATCTTCGGGGCCCGGATTGTCCACGGATCCCTGACCACCTCCCTGGCCAGTGCGGCGCTGGGAACCCAGCTGCCCGGTCTGGGAACGATCGCCTTTGACATGCAGTGCCGGTTCCGCCAGGCGGTCTACCTGGGAGACACTGTCACCTTCACCGCGGAGGTAGTTGAAAAAAACGAACAGAGGAACCTGGTGACCTTTGACTGCATTTGGATCAACCAGACCGGAATGAAGGTTGCCACCGGCCGCGTGACGGTTATGCCTCCGCGCAAATGAGACCTTGTCTTGGAACCATTTCCACCTGGGGAAGCTCCGGATGCCATGTTAAAATCATAATAAAATTTGGAATGGAGGCCGACACGCATGTCTTTCCCTCTTATTGCTTTCCTGACCGACTTCGGGTACCAGGATTTTTATGCCGGGATCATGAAAGGAGTGATTCACTCCATCACTCCGGAAGTTCAATGCCTCGATCTGACCCACGGAATCCCCCGCGGGGACGTACGTGCGGCCAGCTTCGCCCTGCGCCACTGCTATAAATATTTTCCTTCGCACACCATTTTTGTCTGCGTGGTCGATCCGGGGGTCGGCGGCAGCCGGCGCCCGCTCATCGTTTCCACCGAACAGCACCTGTTTGTCGGTCCGGACAACGGCATTTTCTCGGGGGTCTATGAGAGCGAGGAAAGCTTCACCGCCTATGAAGTCACCTCCGATCACTACTTTCGAAAACCGGTCAGCCGGACCTTTCATGGCCGGGATATCTTCGCCCCTGTTGCCGGCTGGCTGGCGAAGAATATCGAGCTCTGGAAATTCGGGGATGTGATCCGCAACCCGGTCCGCCTGGAAAAATTGCAGCTTCGCCGCATCGCCGAAAGAGAATTTCACGGGAGCATCCTGTACACGGATGTCTTCGGCAACCTGATCAGCAACTTTCCGGCAGCGGACGTCGAACGGGTGGCGAGCCAGGGAACGATCCCGGTCTCCTTTTACTTCAAGGATCAGGTTCGGATTCCCTTCTGCCACAGCTATGAACAGGGATCGGACAGCTCGGTGTTCGCTGTTTCCGGGAGTTCCGGGCTGATTGAGTTCGCGGTGCGCAACCGCTCTGCGGCGGCCATGACCGGGGCCCGTCCGGGTGATCCGGTTCGGTTGCTGTTCGGCTAAATCGAGTTTATTGAATCCAGGAAAGCAACCTGGGCGTTCAAAAGGAAAAGCAAATGCGCCTGAGATATTTATTGCTGCTGTCGCTCCTGGGCTTACTTCCAGCGAAGGCCCTGGGGGCCGAAAACGTCAATGACCTGATCGCCCGGCACCTGAAGGCCCGGGGGGGCGAGGAAAAACTGCGCGCCATGCAGAGCCTCCGGATGTCGGGAACTCTCAAGAGCCTGGCCGGGGGGGAGGGCAGCTTCGAGATGCTTCAGAAGCGGCCCAACAGCATACGGCAGCAGCATCTGCAGCCGGGCAAGAAAATGATCATCGGATTCGATGGGAAACAGGCATGGGCCATTGACAACAGCAGCGGCTCGGACGCTCCCTTCGTTCTCAGCGGGATCCAGGCGGACCTCATCCGGCTGCAGGCCGATTTCGACGGCGTGTTCCTGGACTGGGCCAGGAAAGGACACAAGGTTAGCTATGTCGGGCCGGAAGCCCTGAATAATCGTAAAGTGCACCATATCAAGGTTCTTCGGCAGGACGGCAAAGTGCAGCACTTTTTCCTGGATGCCGAGACGTTCCTGGATCAGAAAATATCTCTGGAGGTGGTGCAGGGGGGAACCCCGCTGGTCCTGGAAAGCCTGCTGTCGGACCATAAGCCGGCCGGGGGAATCGTTCTTCCGCATGTCATCGAGTCAGTGGTCAACGGCCGCCCGCAGTCGAAGCTGATTCTCGGTAAAATCGAGGCGGACCCGGTGCTGGACGACAGCCTGTTCCGGATGCCTCCGCCTCCCGCGGATCCGGGTAAAGACAAAAAACCGCCGGCGCCCAAAAGCACCGTGCCGGCCAAGCCGGCCAAGGCCGCTCCGCCGGCCCCTAAAAGCTGAAGGCCGGTGCTGAACCATCCTGCCTTAGGCTAAGTCTAATATAATCCGGGGATGTAAAAATGTGGCGTTTCACGGAAAGATCGATTCGATGGCTTCTGCTTTCGGGCATCGCGGGTCTGATTTTCCTCTCGGCCGGCCAGATCCCCTTCGCTGCGGAGAAAAAGGAGACGGCCCGGTTTTCGGTGCGCAAAGCGGAGGAATACACCGCACGGCAGAAAAGCGATGAGGTGACCATCGCCGCGGAACTCTTCCGCTCCGACTCCCAGTGCCAACAGGTTTTCGGGATCAAGAACATGGTCAGCCGCGGGGTTTTACCCGTTCTGGTGGTGGTCGAAAACGGTGGAAAAACAGCCATCGAAATGGACAGCCGGTTCATCTATCTGACGCTGCCGGAATCCAGGCAGCAGCCGCTCGAAATGCCTCAGCTCCTCGGACTTCTCAAGCAGAAATCGTCGAGCATCCCTATCCCGCTGCCCATCCCGCAGATTTCCCTCTCGGGAGCGAATCCTTACCCCCTGCTGGAAAGCAAATTATTTGATGTCAAGCAGATCCCGCCGGGGCAGTCCGACTATGGATTCGTTTTTTATCACATGCCGCGCCGTGATATGTGGAAGCAGGTCCGGAATCTCTACCTTCCCCGGGTGATCAATATGGTGACGCATGAAAGCCTTCTGTATTTTGAAATTCCCTTTTTACCGCTCTCGGAATCTACGTCATGAGGTTCGGGATGTCTGATATGAACGGCATGAAATGCAGGCGGCCGCTTCTCCTCCTCCTGTTTGTTTTCCTGGGAGTACGTTTGATGGCCCAGCAGGTGAACGAAACCTTTCCCCTCCAGGAGCCGGAAGCTCCGGCCGGAAAACCTGCCGCCATCCTTCCGAAGCGGACCGAGATTGTCCTGGATCTGAAGAGCACCGTCAGCACGCGCACAGCCATGGTCGGCGACAAGTTTTACGGCCAGGTGGCCGTACCGGTAGTCCATGAGGACCGCATTGTCGTGCCGGTGGGCTCCTGGGTGGTCGGCGAGGTCCGCTCCTCGCAGCGTGCCGGGCGGATTCGGGGCCGGGCGGAGCTGCAGCTGGGTTTCAACAGCATCATTTTGCCCAGCGGCGAGACCCGGCAGATTGTCGGCCGCATGCGCCAGGTGGATGGCTACAAGAGCGCGGAAATCGACCGGTCCGAAGGGCAAATCCGCCAGGAAAGCCAGAAGGGCGAGGATGCCGCAACCGTAGCCAAGGGTGCGGCGCTGGGCTCGATCGTGGTGGGCTCGGCTTCGCAGAGCATTCGAGGCGCGGCCATCGGCGGCGCCGGCGGAGCCCTGGCCGGCCTGGGCCTGACCATGCTCGGAAGGGGAGACGAGGTGGAGCTCCACAAGGGAACCCAGATCACCCTGATCCTGGATCAGGACGTTGTCCTGGTAAAAAAATAGAACCGCGTTTTCAGGCCGGGGCGCCCGCCGTCCAGGGCCGGGCGGCCAGGAAGGCCCTTAGCCTCCGCAGGCACGCCTCTTTTCCAAGGATTTTCATCAATTCGAAGAGTCCGGGTCCGTCCGTCCGCCCGCTGACTCCCAGGCGGGTGGGGTGAATGATTTTTCCGGCCCCCAGCCTCCGATCTTCGGCCATCCGGCGCACAACCGATTCGATTGCCTCATGGGAAAATTCCGGAAGCGCTTCCAGAGAGGCGATCAGTTCCTGGAGCAGCCCTTCCAGATCCGGCGTTTTCAGGCAGTTTTTCAGCCCTTTTTCATCGTACCCGGCGGGGTCGGCGAAAAAATAGGGTACCTTCTGGGTGATATCCGAAAGCACTTCCAGCCGCTCGCGGAAAAGTCCGGCCATTTCCGCCAGTTCCTCGGCGGAGTATTCCCCCGGAAAGCCGGGGACCGGATCCAGGAAAGGCCGGCAGAGGGGAAGCAGCGACTCGCCGGACAGGGCCTTGATGTACTGCTGGTTCATCCACTTCAGCTTGGCCATGTCGAAAATGGCTCCGTGGGAGGAAACCCGGTCCAGATCGAAGAGGGAAACCAGCTCCTCCCGGGAGAAGAGCTCCCGGTCATCCGGCGAGCTCCATCCCAGCAGGGCCAGGAAGTTCAGGAAGGCCTCCGGCAGGTATCCCTGGTTCTGGTACTCGATCACGCTGGTGGCCCCATGCCGCTTGCTCATCTTGGACCGGTCCGTTCCCAGGATCATGGGAATGTGTCCGAAGCGCGGCAGCTCCAGCCCCAAAGCCCGGTATATCAGAATCTGCTTCGGTGTATTGGAGATATGGTCTTCGCCGCGGATCACATCGGAAATCCGCATGTGGAAGTCGTCGACCACCACCGCGAAATTATAGGTGGGAAAGCCGTCGGACTTGACCAGCACCAGGTCGTCCAGCAGATCGCTGTTGATGGAGATTTCCCCCTTGCAGGCATCGGTCCAGGAAATCATCTCGCCCGGCTCTACGGCCAGCCTGAGCCGCACCAGGTAGGGCTCGCCGGAAGCCATCCGCCGGGCGGCTTCCTCCGGGTCGAGATTCCGGCAGCAGCCGTCGTAGCGGGTCTGCAGTCCGGCCTGGGACTGCTGCTCCCGCATGGCTTCCAGCCGCTCCGCGGAGCAGAAACAAGGGTAGGCCCGGCCCCGCCGCTGCAGCAGGTCGGCCGCCTCCGCATAGGTGTTCATCCGCTGGCTCTGGAAGTAAGGCCCCACCGGCCCGCCGGCTTCCGGACCCTCATCCCAATCCATTCCGAGCCAGCGAAGGCCGTCCAGGATGGAGCGCGTGAATTCCGGGCGGTTGCGCTCCTGGTCGGTGTCCTCGATGCGCAGCAGGAACGTCCCCCGGTGATGGCGGGCATAGAGCCAGTTGAAAATCGCGGTGCGGGCGCTGCCCACGTGCAGATTGCCGGTCGGGGAAGGGGCAAAACGAACTCGTACGGGCCGGTCGGAAGTCATGCGTGTCAATCCTTTTGGCCTATTGGCTGGCCTGTTTTTGGGCAATTTTAGCCCAGGTGTCTTTCAGGCTGACGGTGCGGTTGAAGACCGGATGGTCCGCCCGGCTGCCGGCATCCACGTTGAAGTATCCCTGGCGCATGAACTGAAAGATCCGGCCCGGCCCGGCGGAGGCCAGCCCCGGCTCAACCATGCACCCTTCGAGCACCTTGAGAGAATCGGGATTCAGGTTTTCGACAAAGTCGCCTCCTTCGGCCGATTCAGGATTTTCCTTGAGAAAAAGCTTTTCATACAGGCGCACTTCGGCGGGAACGGCGTGGGCGGCGGAAACCCAGTGGCAGGTAACCTTAACCGAGCGGCCGCTGGGCACCTCGGCTCCCCGTGATTCCAGGTCCGCGGTGCAGCGCAGCTCCACCACTTTTCCGGTGGCCGGATCCTTGACCGCTTCGTCGCAGCGGATGATGTAGGCGTGCTTCAGGCGCACCTCCCTGCCGGGTGCCAGGCGGTAGAATTTTTTGGGTGGATCCTCCATGAAGTCCTCCCGTTCCATAAAAAGCTCACGGCCGAAGGGCAGCAGCCTCTTTCCCGCCGAGGGATCTTCCGGATTGTTTTCCGCTTCCAGCCACTCGATTTTTTCCTGCGGATAATTGGTCAAAACCACCCGCAGCGGCTCCAGGACGGCCATCACCCGGGGCGCGTGCCGGTTGAGGTACTCCCGGATGCAGTGCTCCAGGAAGGCGAAGTCGACGGTGGACGGAACCTTGGCCACTCCGATCCGCTCGCAAAAGGTCCGGATGGCTTCCGGCGGGTAGCCGCGGCGGCGCATCCCGGCAATGGTCGGCATGCGGGGATCGTCCCAGCCGCTGACCCGCCCTTCCTGGACCAGGCGCAGGAGCTTCCGCTTGCTCATGACCGTGTAGGTCATGTTCAGGCGGGCAAATTCGATCTGCTGCGGCTTGTAGGGGACGCTGACGTTGTCCAGGCACCAGTCGTAGAGCGGCCGGTGGTCCTCGAACTCCAGGGTGCAGACCGAATGGGTGATTTTTTCCAGGGCGTCCGAAAGGGGGTGGGCGTAATCGTACATGGGATAAATGCACCAGGCATCCCCGGTGCGGTGGTGCTCGGCGCGAAGAATGCGATAAAGCACCGGATCGCGCATATTGAGGTTGGGGGACGACATGTCGATGCGGGCCCGCAGGGTGCGCGACCCGTCCTCGAACTCACCGGCCCGCATTCTCCGGAACAGGTCCAGGTTTTCCTCCACCGGGCGGTCCCGATAGGGGCTCTCCCGGCCGGGCTCGGTCAGGGTTCCCCGCAGCTGCCGCACCTCCTCGGCGGAGAGATCGCAGACATAGGCCTTGCCGTTGACGATCAGCTCTTCGGCGAACCGGTACAGCTGCTCGAAATAGTCGGAGGCGTAAAACAGGCGCTCCTCCCAGTCGAAGCCCAGCCAGCGCACGTCCTCCTGGATGGACTCCACGTATTCCACCTCCTCCTTGGTCGGATTGGTATCGTCGAAGCGAAGGTTGCATAGGCCGCCGTACTGCAGGGCCAGCCCGAAATTCAGGCAGATCGATTTGGCGTGGCCGATGTGCAGATAGCCGTTGGGCTCGGGGGGGAACCGGGTGTGCACCCGGTTCCCGTGCTTGCCGCTGGTTTGATCGGCGTCAATGATGTCCCGGATGAAATGGGAAGGCATTTCCCCGGCTGGCTTGGTGTCCCTGGTCTCCATGTTCCGATAACTCCCTGTTGAAAAAGAATCGCTGCGGCTGCCTTGATCAGGCGGGCACGAACTGCCGCAGGTAGCGCAGCCCCATGCGAAAGCCGGTTTTAAAGTCCTCGCTGAAATTGCCGTCGGGAAGGGTTCGCCCGTAGGTCTCGTCCTCGTGCTCGATATTCATCGACCCTTCGTACCCGGCATCCATCAGCACGGTGAACACCTCGGCCCATTTGATCTGGCCGTAGCCCGGTATGCGGTAGCGCCACCAGCGGGTGCGGTTGGGGGGGGTGATCCCGCAGCGCTTCAGCGTATCCCAGAAGATCTCGGTATCCTTCAGGTGCATGTTGTATATTTTGTCCATGTAGTCGCGCATGCAGGCAATGGGATCCATGAACTGGCGCACCAGGTGGGAGGCATCAAACTGAATGCCGACATAGGGGGAATTCCCGAACCCCTTGAAAAGAGCATCGTAGCCGATGGGTCCGGTGGCCAGGTTGGGCCCGTCGGGCCAGGGTTCCCACAGCAGCCGCACTTTGTGCTTTTCGCAGAGCGGAAAATATTTTTCGTTGTACACCCGGATGATTTCGTCGATCTGCTCCTGGAACGGGCGGCCCGGCATGTGGCCGCTCATGGTGGAGATGTAGGGCACGCCCATTCTGCCGGCCAGCTCGATGACCTTGCCGAAATAGGTGTGGACCCGGGTCCGCTCGGCCGGGTCGGCGGGGGTGTGGTTGGCGGTGTAGCCCAGCACCGAGGCTTCCAGGCCGACGCGGTTGATATGCGCCTTGATTTTTTCCAATTCCTCATCGGTGACCGTGGAGGCATCCAGGCGGCTTCGGGGGGAGGCGGAAAGCTCCAGGCTCTGGAAGCCTTCGGCGGCGGCGAAATCGATATTGGCTTCCGTGTAGCGGCACAGAACTCCGATCTTGGGCTTCCAGCTTTTCGCCGGAGCGGCCATAGCCCGCGGCGCCACGGTGGCGGCCAGGGGCAGGGCGGCAAGCAACTCTCTTCGGGTAGGGTTCATAGGATAATCCTTTGTAGCTAAATAGTATTTCCGAAAAAACAATGCGGTTCTTTCGCCGGGCCAAGGCTGGCCTGGCGCGATGAAGGTGGTCTTTCGCAGCGCCGCCCGCGGCGGAGCGCTTCCGTGTGGGATTCCGTTGGCCTCCTGCGGTTTGCCCACCTCGCCGTGGCTATCCCTTCTTCCCTTTGGGGCGCAGTGTGGACGCCCGGACGATCAGGCTTGGGGGCACCAGGATGGTCCGTGGGTGGGCGGGCGTTTTGGAGGCCACCATCTGCAGGGCCAGCCGGCCGGTGCGCTCCCCGATGAACTCGCTGTTCTGATCTACGGTGGACAGGGGAATGCGCAGGAAGTCGGAATACAGGAAGTTCCCGCAACCGATCACCGCGATATCGGCGGGAACCCGAATCCCTTCCGCGGACAGGGCCCGCATGGCGCCCAGGGCGGTAGGATCATTAAAGCAGAAAAGCCCATCCGGCCGCGGCTTTCGGCCCAGCAGCTGCTGCATCATCCGGAAGCCGCCCTCGATGGCGTCCGTATCGCCGAAGGATCCGCCGACGATATGGTCCTCGCAGGGCTTCTGCTTCCATTCCGCCAGGGCCTTCCGGTATCCCTCCCGCCGGAGAAGGGAAGTGCTGACCGGCGGGCCGCAGATGTGCGCAATCCGGGTGCATCCCAGTTCCAGGAGGTGCCGGGTGGCCATCCTTCCGATGGCGGCATCGTCCACGCCGACAAAGTTGGCATGCAGGCCGGGGAAGTTGCGGTCTACCAAAATGAAGGGGATTTTCTGTTCCTCCAGGGAGTGAAAGCTTTCCGCGCTCTGCTGCGAGGAGGCGACAATCAGCACATCCACCCGCCGGGAAATCAGGTTGTTGATCTCCTGCTTTTCGATGTCCGGGTCGTCCATGGAAGTGGTGATCAGCAGGCCGTACCCCTTGCGGCGCAGCGTGAAATGAATCCCCTTGGCAACCTGGGCGAAAAAAGGATGGGTCAGATCGGGAACCACCAGCCCGACGGTCAGGGTGCGGCCGGTCACCAGCGCCCGCGCAGCCAGATTGGGCTGGTAGTTCATCTCCTTCATCCGCTTGAGGACGCGCTGCCTGGTTTCCTCGCTGATGTCGCTGTGTCCTCGGAGAACTTTGGAGACGGTGATGATCGAGACTCCCAGGTCCCCCGCTATGTCTTTCAAACGTACCGGCATGGCCCTATATTTTATCTTACTTTTTTTCGGAAAAGAACCGCAGGCCAAAATCGTCGGGTTCTCCCTTGATTCCGCGGGCCGCAGAAGATACCCTCTTGTTCATACCATGAATACAAAGTCGGAAAATCCGCTTGAGGAAAAGGAGAAACAGCTCATGAAACGCTATGGAATGATGATCGGCCTCCGGCCGGAAGCCGTCGAAAAATACAAGGAGTATCATGCCGAAGTGTGGCCGGGGGTGCTGAAGACGATCCGGGAGTGCAACATCCGGAATTACACCATTTTCCTGAAGGACAACCTGCTTTTCGGATACTACGAATACCACGGGTCGGACCACCAGGCGGATATGGCCAGGATGGCCGCCTGCCCCAAAACCCGGGAGTGGTGGGCGATCATGGAGCCGATGCAGCAGCCGCTGGATAATCGCGATCCCGGCGACTGGTGGACGCAGATGGAAGAGGTGTTTCACACGGAGTGATTCCGTGAATTTGCAGCGAGGATTTTGCATGACCGTGAAAAGCCGATGGCTTCCTCTCCTTGTCTGGTCGGGAATCGGCCTGCTGGCCGCGGGCCCGCTGCGGGCTGCCCCGGGCGGCTCCGCAGCGCGAGCGTCCGAGCGCCTGGTGGTGCTGGAAGGGTTTTATAATCCGCTTTGAGGCTACTGCCAGGCTGCCGGTCCGGTAGTCGATCAGCTGGCCGCAGACATGGCGTCGCAGCCCGTAGTTTTCCTGGAGCAGGACGTCCGCTCCCCGCTCGGCAACCGCCTGGGGCGCTTCTGGGCGGCATTCGGGTTGGCGACGGCGTATTATCCGCTCCTTATTGTCGACAGTGGACACCAGGTCACCAGCGGCTACTCCTACGACCTGTACAGCCGTTACCAGAACATGGTCCTTGCGGAACTGCCCCGGCCCCCCCAGGCGGAGCTGCAGCTCTTCACCTGGCAGACCGGGAACCGCATTCATTTTTTTGCCAAGGCGACCAACCTGACCGGGACGGCGCTCAGCGCGACGCGCAACGGCGCCTCCTTCAGCGCCCTGGTTTATGAGGATATCCATTATGGCGTCACCTCACGTTTTGTGCGTGCCGTGGTGGATAGGCCCGTTTCCTCGGAGATGGCTCCCGGCGGAACTGCCGCTTTCAGCGGTCAGACCCCGGAGCTCACTTCCGTGGATTGGGCCCGAACGCACACCGTCGGGCTGATCGATTATCGGCCGGCGGGGAACACCGGTCCCTATGACATGCTCCAGGCGGTGCGGGGGCTGGCGCCCACCTTGACCCTCCATCCCCGGGAGCTGGTCTTTCTCGTTTCGCCGGATTCCGCCCAGGTGCCACCTCAGGCCGTCGCTCTGGAAGGTCCGGCTGTCTTTTCCTGGACCGCATCCTGGACGGCCCCGTGGATTGCGGTGAGCCCGGCGAGCGGCCCGATGTCGGCCGCGCCTTCGGTGACGGTCCTTTCCGCCGCCTTGTCGCCCGGGTGGCAGGCAGCCCAGGTAACCATGACCGCCTCGGACGGCGACGGTTTTTCCCTGACGCAGGTTCTGGAAGTGCGGGCTCTGCTGACCGGGCTGAGCCGGGTCTATCTGCCCCTGCTGGCCAGGTGATGGCCCGGGGGGGGCGGTAGCCCGCCTCCCGGTTGGTTCTTGTCGGTGCCGGAGCAAAATCGGTTTGGAGTTCATGCTTCAGACATCTGCGCGGCGCAAACGGAATCCCCTCGCAGCACGCCACCTGAAGGTGGAACTCTCTACGATTTTCTTTTATGAATCGGATCCGGATTGACTCGTGATCAAGGATGAAGGTGCAAAAAGTCCCATATCTGGAGATTTCCGTTGGGGAAAGCCATTAAAGGGCTTCGTAACACAGCCCGGGGTTGGCGCGCTTCGCGCCTACCCCGGGAAGGGACACCCTTAGGCTTCAGCCCGGAAAGGGTTGCGCAAAATCCAGCCACATCAGGTGTTTGCGCAGCCCTTTCCGGGCTGTATTTTAAACAAATCCGCCTACCCGGGGTAGCGCCTATGCGGCGCAACCCCGGGCTTTGATCCGGAACCCCTTTCGGGGTTCCAGACTTTTTACCGGTTTATCATCGAGGGGGGAGGCGCAAAAAGTGGTGGACGAGTCCGGTTCTGCCGTCCCGATGGGACTTGCCGCGTGCCTGGCCGAGCCGGCCCGACCAGCATACAAACCGCACATTTCGCCAGTGCGGAATAGCCGCTGTGCGGCTCAGGTCGTGGAATTACATCGCCAGCTTCAGGAAGTTGCTGTCGATGATATGAACATTAATTTCTTTGGCGGCGACCTGCAGATCTTTCGTGCCCGCATACCAGATGCCATCCGGCAGATTTTCAAAATCCACCCGCAGGATTACCTTTTCTTTTTCTTCATCCAGAAAGGTGTCCACCTTGAATTGGCGGATTTGCTTGGCGGCGGTGTCCAGGGTGATGGAAACCAGGTCGCCGGTTTTCACGTAATTTTTAAACTGCAGGAGAATGGCGTCGGATCCCTGCGGGCTGAAGGAGAGGTTGCCTTGGGCGACCGCCGACTGGATCAGCTCGCCCTGCGGCGGCACGTAGCGATGCACCAGGGAGGATACCCGGTCCATGTAGTCCTTCATTTCTTCGGTTTTTTTCTCTACGATTTTCTTTTTCAGGCCGCGCATTTCCTTTTTTGCCGGAGGATCCGAGAGAAGAGTTTTCTGAACTTTGCCGTCCGGTCCATAGCGGCAGGATTCGATCTTGCTGCTCTTGACCTCTCCTTTCAGTTTTATCTGCGTGGTTTCCGTCCAGGTATAGGAACGCAAGGCCTTCTGATTTTCGGCGATCGACTGTTGAAAAGCGGCCACTTTTTGCTGCATGACCTGCTTGGGATCCTGCGCCCCGACAGGCAGCATCCAGGCCATAAGGTTCATAAGAAAAAGAAAAATAAGAAAACTCCGTTTCATGCCTCGCTCCTTTTTCTGAGTGAAAGGGAAATTGTTCCTTGCGGATTTTTCTGTCCTGCATCCGCCTGCCTGAACAGTATACTGCAAGAAGGTGTTCCTGCGGATACCCGTCTCCGGCTACAAGCCATTTCCCTATCGTTCTTGCTTTTAACGAGCCGGTTCGATAAAGTTACATCATTATACTTTTTGCTGCCGGTGCAGAAGAGGCACTGCACCGCCCTGTTAAAACTGTCCTGGAGAACCATTTCGGGGAGCGGATTGGAGCCGGGAGCTTCCTGAACCACAACGCCGACACAGCTGTGCCTGGGGCTCTCAAACGGTGAAGTGTCCGCCTGGAGAGGAGAAATGAAATGAAGCGCCGCATTCCTGCCTTATCCGCACTTCTGTTGCTGTTCTGCTTTCCTGCGATGCCGGTCGCTCAGGAGAGCCAATCGGTCATTTTGCCGGGGCCCTGGACGGCCCGGCTGGGAGGGCAGCTGATCTATTTCTTTGAGGACGGTAACTCCAATGCCGGCACTCCCGGCGGCAGCCGCGGAAATTGGAGGTCCAGCCTGGTGCTGACCAATGTACACCCTACCGCCAAAGTGAAGATTCTGTTTCAGTTCTATACCCCGTCCTTGGTTGCCGTCATGGATTTTGCCGACTTTGTGGCGGCTTCGCAGCAGGTGACCATCGATCCTCAGGATATCCGCAGGCCCTCGGACAACGGATATCTGGGTAAGGTTTCCGACGGTATTTACGTGCTGACGGCTACACCGGTAAATGAGGATTACCCCACCAACCCCAAAGCCATTCCATTTAACTGGCTGGGGGGGGGAATTTCCATTCGATGTCTGGTGAACAACAGCGTTGCGGTTTACAACGCCGTTTCCCGCCAGGCCGTTTTCCGCGACGGCTCGTCGATCAATCCGAGCTATACCAGCGTAGCCGGCAAGGAGGGCGTTGTTTTTTACCTCGACGGCGTCAACCGCCTCTTTCAGCTTTTTCGGCCGGGTCTCCTTTCGATCAGCCGATTGAATTCCCCGGGGTCACTGGCCGGCGGAGTGCCTTTCGGCAACCGGTTGTCCTTTTTCAGCTTTCAGGACGTTTACAGCAATCCCCTTTATCCGCTGCTGCTTTCCGCATCCACCGCGAGTGTGTCTTCGTTTGTATTTGACACGGGCGAATCCGCGCTGTCTCTTCCGAACAGAAGTCTTAGCGGTTTGAAGGAATACACTATCATTCCGAACACGGTCGGTGCGGCCGGGAATTTCCCTGACTTCCTGGGGATTGCCTACGCATCGCACCTCAGCAGTGGAGGATGGATCCGAATGACGGTGGGTTCTCTGCCGACCGGAGCCTGTAACCTGCTGGGATGGTTTTCCCAGGTACCGAACGGCGCCGAGGGTGGGGGTACTCTTTTAACGGCCTCCAGCCGTCAGAGCACCACGCTTCCCGGCAGCGCCTCAGAATTGAAGTAGAGTTTCCGGTATTTCATCCGAATGGCCCCTTTCCCCTGGAGGCATTATGCCATATAGACAACGAGTTGTCTGGCTTCTGCTTTTCTGTATTTTGGAGGTCGGTGCCCAGGACCGTATGTCCCCGACTATTCCCGGCCCATGGGTAAACCGGCTGGCGGGACAATTGATATATTTCTTCGAAGAAGGGGATACCAGCCCAAGAGGGAACTGGAAAACCTACCTGGCAATTACCAACAATTCGCTCGACACCTTCGTGGCCGTGCACTACCAGATTTATTTCCAGCAATCCGGAGTGGGCCTTACGGAGTGGCTCGACTATGTGGACATTCTCACCCCGTGTCAGACCTTCCAGATCGATCCGGCGGAAATCCGGCTTACCTCTCTGGCTTATTCGCCAAACGCGCTTCGGGGTTCGGCGACCAATGGCCGCTTTGTCATGACGGCTACTCCCATCGATCCGCAGAACGAGCCGTCAGACATGCGCGCGATTGCCTTTAATTACCTCAGCGGGCAGATCAACACCACCCACCTGGGAATCGGTTCCACCTTCACCATGAATGCCATCGGGCGCATGGCGGTTGATGCGTTTGGGTCCCCCGTCGCTCATACCAGCACCGCATATGACTACGGCCGCGACCAGATGCCTGCCAACGTGCTATATGCCACCGGCAACCTCATCGATGGCACCACCCGGCTGTTTCAAAAGATAAGGCCGGACACGCTGATCCTGGCGTCTTTTCTGCCCACTTCCGCTGCCTCCGGAAAGGTCACCCAGGGAATGCCCTTCGGCAACCGGCTTTCTTTCCTGGCATTTAAAGACAATTACAATTTGTATCGGTTGGAGGAAGATGCCGCCACCGTCACGCCGAATGCCTACAATGGAAGGATCCCCTCCTCCCTTTTGACCGGGGCGCCGTTACGCGTATCGGGATTAACCGAATTTACAGTCGCTCCGCCGACGCCGGTAACCGGAAACTTTCCCAACCTCTTCGGCACCGCCGATACCCGCTCCCTGGAGCTGAGCGGCGGGTGGCTGCTCAACCAGGTGGTTCCCGGCAGTTCCGACGTCAACCTGGTCGCCTGGTTTTCACAAAACGGACCCTCCGGCAATGGGGGAGATTACCTGATCGGCGTGGGGACCCGGATAGAAACTTCCGGCGCCTTATACGCGGTAGATCCTTTCCTGGGAAACATGAGACGGGTGCCTGCCGGCATGTTTACCCAGGGTACGCCCCAGGCGGAGGTCGGGCGGGCTTCCCCGGAGGGGCCGCAGTTTCAACACACCCTCACCAGAGACCTGGCGGTGATGGAAACGGAGGTAACCCGCCAGATGTGGACCAATTTGAAGGCCGTACAACCGAATTTGCCGACGGATCCGACCAATACGGCCGCCGGAGCGGGTGCCGATTGCCCGGTGCAGAACCTCACCTGGTACCAGGCGGTTCTGTTCGCCAACCTGTTATCCAGGCAGATGGGGCTGAACGCCGCTTATTACAAGGATTCGCAGTGGAGCCAGCCGGTCGATATCGGAAACTATGCCGCAGAACCGATTTACTTCAATTACAATGCCGACGGTTACCGCCTGCCGTCGGAAGGGGAGTGGGAGTATTTCGCCAGGGCCGGAAAGACCGGGCCCTTTTCCGTGGAGGAACCGGCTTATGGTGCGGGCACCTACCAGTCCTGTACACCGGCCGTATTGACCGCCCTGGAAAAAGTCGCCTGGTTTTGCGCCAACTCGACTTCGGCATCCAGTGCCGTTGGCGCCAAGTCCGCGAATCCCTGGGGGCTGAAGGATATTCACGGAAACGTGGGAGAGTGGTGCTGGGACTGGTCGGGCGCCTATCCCGCTGTCGCCCAGACCAATTACCTGGGGCCGGCTGCGGGGACCAGCCGGGTCTTTCGGGACTCGGGATGGAACAGCCAGCCGGTGGATATCCGCTCCGGCAGTCGCGGCTCGGCGGGCCCGTCGAGTACCGGCAGCACCCGGGGCTTCCGCCTGGTAAGATCGATTGCGGTTTCAACGCCGGGACAGTCTGCGGTTCCCAAATCGAAGGACGTCTGGCCGCGGCAGGGACTCGACAATGTGACGAATGAAGTGACCCTGACCGGCAGCGGGTTTGTGGATGGAGCCAATGCCAGTTTGAGGAACGCAGCGGTCAGCGGTTCTTCGAAAGGGCCTGTCCGCTGGAGTTCCAAGGCCAACCCGGCCTATGCTCTGCCCCAGTCCGCTCAGTTGAGCGTCACCCTGCAGACCACCTTTGTGAGCCCGCGCGAATTGCGGGTCGTCGTCCCGAACGGATTGATTCCCGGTAAATACGAAATCGACGTGACCAATCCGGATAACAGCCAAACCTCCGCGGCCGCCTCCTACACCGTTCTGGACAGCCAATCGCCTACCTTGAACGATCTTTACGGAAACAGCTTTGGGCTCTGGACCTCGCCGATGAATCCCGCGACCGGAACGGCGGTCTCCCTGGGCCTTATTGTCCATCGTACCGGAGGGACCAGCACACTGAGTAACATCGAGGTGAGCTTCCGGCTGAGCAGCTGCGCGAGCGGGGATTTGCTGGGCACCGGCCTGGTAAGCGTGCTTGGTCCCAACGGCACCGCCAGTACCACCGGGATCACCTGGACTCCCAATGCCACCGGAAACACGACGATCTGTGCCGTGATTGATCCCCGGGGTGTCATCAGCGAGAGCTCCAAGGACAACAACCAGATCTCCAGTTCCTTCAACGTGCTTCCGGTCATGCCGGACCGGGTGGCCCCGCATGTGGATAGCTTTGCCGTTCAGAAGGGGGCCCTGTCGACGGCCATCCTGGATGTCATCCTGGACACCTCGGCAAGCGATCCGGCGCCGAGCTCCGGTATCGCGGCGCTCTATTTTCAGGAATTCGAATTTCATCCGGGGGCCCGATACTGGATTCCGATTCACCAGTCTGAAAAATGGGAGCCCTATTCCGCGTCTTCTGCGGACTATTCCTGGACACTGGTTCCCTTTGTGGGGCTGCACCACCTTCAAGTCTGGGCGCTTGATTATGCCGGCAACATTTCTCTGTTCCCTTACAAGGCAGCGATCAATTATATTCCGGCCAGCGATCTCATCGAGCGCCAGCAGGTACGCATTTACCGGCCGCAGAAATTAAAAGCAGGCCAGACGCTTACAGCCATCCTGACACCCGTCTGGGGGGATCCGGATCTCTATATCTGGCCTCCGGGCAGCACGGCTTCGATCAGCAACACCCGCCCGCCGTGGGTCAGCAACCTGGCCAGCGGAACGGACGAAATCAGCATTGCCGTTCCGATCGAAGGGGCCTATCAGGTGGAAGTGCACGGCAATACCCGCGCCCAGTATCGGCTGATAATCCACGTCGGCAATGAGGCGCCCGGCTCCACCGGCAACTCCGGGGAAGGGAAGGTCAAGGCCGGTGCGCCGCTGGTTTCTCCCGACAATGAGCCGGATAACCAGGTCAATGTGCCGACGGTGGAGCGCTGGGCTCTTCGGCTGCCGTTGATCCTGCGGTGAATACACTTCCGAACGGATCGTGCCGGGGGGCCGCGCCACAGGGCGTACTGTGCGGCTCCGCTGCTCCTGCGGAAGGGAATTGCCCGGTTCATGCCGACCGAGTACAATACATGCCGGATCGGATATTGGAAGGAAGAGTATGAACCGGGATACATATTTTGTCTTGCTGCTGCTACTGTTGTTTCCCTCCGGCCTGCTGTCGGCCGTGCCGGGTTCCCGTGCTCCCGGCGCGGAGCCGGTTCTTCTTTTCGAAGCCGGATCCGGGACGGGGGCGGCCCGGCTGCTCGCGGCCCAAACGGCGCGGACCCGGACGGAAGGAGGCGTGCAGATCCTCGATATCCCGGAAGGGACCGATCCATACGGCCGGACGGAGTGGCTGTTTCGCTTCGACCCCGGCGTGCTCCGGGGCTGGAGCCGCATGGCGCTGGAAATCGAGTTCCTCGATCAGGGCGCGGGTGTCATCCAGCCGTCCGTGCTGAAAGATGCCCGCTGGAACGGCGAGTGGCTGGACCCTGCGAAAAAGGTCTCCTTTACCAGGCTGAATACCGGGCGCGCACGGCGCGCTCTTTTCGAATTCTATCCCTTGCTTCTGGATGCGCCCCCGGAGGGGAAGCCCAACCTGAAAATCGCCGGGCTGCAGGGACTGAAGCGCATGCAGGCCTGCCCGTCCTTTTCCGAAGAGGAATGGAAGAGGGCCAGGGATTCCGTGCCGGTGCTGGTGGAGCCGATGGTCCGCCTGTCGCGGCCCATGGAGATCCACGCCACCGTGGGAATTCCGGACATCGGCAATCCCCCGCCGCTGGAGGTCGCCCTGGACCATATCCGCGAGTACGCCCCTCTGGCCCGCCTCCTGGGATTCACTTCCGTGGAGTGCTACGTCCGCTGGGACCTGATCGAGCCCCAGCCGGGGAAGTTCGATTTCCGCCACTACGATTTGCTGGTGGATGCCATCCGCCGCCGCGGACTGCGCTGGTTTCCCAACCTGGTCATCACTTCGGCCTACGCGCTCCCCTCGTGGCACTTCGAGAGCCGCGAAAATCAGGGGATGATCTGCCTGGAGCACGGCGAGGTCAACCAGGTCCCCAGCATATGGAACCCGGCCAACCGCGCTCATGTCTCCCGCGTGCTGCGCGAATTCGCCGGTCACTACGCGCCGATGCAGGTTCTCGAGGCGGTGCGCCTGGGCCCCAGCGGAAATTTCGGCGAAGCGCAATACCCGGCCGGGGCGGGGAGCGCCCTGGGCTACCAGGGCCGGCGCATGCACGCCCACATCGGCTGGTGGGCCGGGGATGACTATGCCGCCGCCGACTTCCGGAAATACCTGGCCGGGCGATATGCGACGGTCGAGGAGCTGAACCGGGCCTGGGAAAGCTCCTTCCGCGCCTTTGCGGACATCCGTCCGGCCCTGCCCGAGACCTACCGCACCCGCCGCGGCCGGCTGGACATGACCGGGTGGTATACCGATTCGATGAGCCTCTGGT
Organism: uncultured Acidobacteriota bacterium; assembly: GCA_903847975.1. Taxonomy (GTDB): domain Bacteria; phylum Acidobacteriota; class UBA6911; order CAINFC01; family CAINFC01; genus CAINFC01. Next base: position 41,494 of record CAINFC010000205.1, read on the forward strand.
GCGCCTTCTGGGCCCGGGAAGCGCGCCGGGCCCTGCCGGAAACCCGGATTTACCAGTCGTCGGGGGGATGGGGCTACCGGGAGGCGGGGACCGATTTCACCGCCCAGGCGGAGGCGATGAAGGAAGTGGGCGGCGGCATTCGCCTGACCAATGAAACCGATAGCTTCGAGCAGAATGTATATGCCACCCGGCTGGCGGCCACCGCCGCCCATCTTTTCGATATCCCCCTGGGTTCCGAGCCGGCCGGATTTCACAGCGCCCGCGGCACCGTGGCCCGCTTTTTTCACGCCCTCACCAGCAACCTGGACAACCTTTTTACCCGGCACGGGGTCCTGTTTACGGATTCGCTATCCGTCCGGAACTGGCTTCGCGACTACCCGCTGCTTGACCTGCGCCGCAGGCCGCTGGTCGAAATTGCGGTCTACTACCCGGAGACTATGAACCAGCTGGAGGACAGCGCTTTCCGCTACCTGTACGCCTGGGGATTCAACGCCCGTGCGGCGGAGGTCCGCCGGCGGACGGACGTGCACTACCTGGACGAGCGGCTGATCCGGCGTGGCTTCCTGGACCGGTATAAAGTGCTGGTTTTCTGCTGGGGGAACATCCTGGAGAAGGATGTCCTGGAAGCCGTCGACCGCTGGATACGGGCCGGGGGGACGGCCGTTTTCCCGAATTATCCCAAAGGCTACTACGAGTCGGTGGAAGGCGACTCCTCCCTGTTTCAGGCCTGGCAGCGGGGGGATACCGGAAAGGGCTCCTTCCGCCGCTTTGCGGGAGACATGGAGCCCATTGCGCTGTACGGAGATTACCTCGAATCGGTACTGACCGGGGTGCGGAACCTTCATCCCTGGACCAGGGCGGCCCTCCGGGTGGAGCATCCTCCCCGGGTTTTCCTGAGCGTCCTGGAGGACGGCCACCTCGCGTTGCTGAACTACAATGATTCGCCCGCCGAGGTCCGGCTCCCGGGCGAATTCCAGGACACCCTGCCCCCTTACACGATCCGCGTAAAGGCTCTTAAACCGGCCGGTCCGGCACCTTCCGGAAATTAGGCTACGGTTTTTTCTTCCAGGAGCTCGGGCTTTTCGACCGAGATCGGCACCCGCAGCGGATATTCCGTGCGGATGGTCGGCGGCTGGCGCATGACGGTGCCGTGCTTGCGGATCCTCCGGTTCTCGATCCAGGAGGAAACGCGGACGTAGGCAGCCATCGCCCTGTCTTTCCAGGAGAGAGGTCCGAAGGTTTCCTGGTATTCCGCGATAAGGCGCCGGCACTTTTCTGCAGCGGCCCGATTGGGCGCGTAGCGGAGCATGGCGGCCATCGCCGGACGGAACCGCGTGGCGTTGCGGCGCATGACTTCCAGCCGCAAATGCATATAATCATCGCGCCCTCCGGCGTCTCCGGGGGAGTAACGCAGCGTGGCGGGATTCCAGACCAGGCCCGACTTTTCCCGTTCTTCGATCTGGGCTCGCATGGTCCGGTAGCCCTTCAGGGCGGTCCAGGCCATGTTCATGACTCCCGGGCCCTGGGCGTGATATTTGCGGGTGAACGCGTCGATCAGGTAGCGGGAGGATTCCTCCGCCGTGAAGTGCGGGTGGTGGAACCAGATCGTGTTCTGGCCGTGCTTGATGGTCCAGCTGACGTCGTTCCGCAGCTTTCCCAGAGCGTCGTAGTCCTCGTAAAGCCGCGTTCCCGGCATAGGTCCCCACTGCATGAACTGCATCAGGTCGGACTCCAGGCCGATGGCCCAGTTGATGTCTTCTTCAATGGTGTTCTTGTCGTGGTGCTCCAGGAAAAGGATGGCCGAAGCCAGCACGGTAATGCCGTGATTCTGCAGGTCGGCAATCAACGCCTTCAGGTCGATGCCCCGCGTTTTCTCGAACAGGTCGGCTTTGGATTCCACTCCGATCCACAGAAAGGTCACCCCCATCCGCACCAGGAAGTCGATGCCCATCTTTTTGATGGTCTCCGCCGAGGAAAAAGTGGAGAAGGTGTAGGCCTTCTTCCCCGATTCCATTTCCGCGAGCAGCTCCGTGGCCCGGCGGGGATTCTTGAAAAAATTCTCGTCCATCAGGCCGTAGTCGTTCACCCGGTAGGCCTTTTCGGCCTTGTGGCAGGCGTCGTAGAGATCCCGTCCGTTGTGCAGGAAGGAGGTGTATTTCTTCTCGAACTTGTGCGAGGTGGCGCAGAAGCGGCACGAGTTAGTGCAGCCCACGCCGGTGATCAGGATACCTGCTTTTTCCAGGATGGGAGCGCCGTAAATGTAGCTGTTGACGCTGGTGAGCAGGGTCGGGTGGATCAGCGGCCGGTCGGGATCTTCGCCGAAGTATTGCCGCAGCCAGCTTACGCCCTCCCCGCGGCAGATTTCATCGTAAACGATCATTTCCTCCAGGTTGGGAATCGCCGTGCCGTGGCCTCCCAGGATAATTTTGATGTTCGGGTGGCGCGTGCGGATATACTGCGCCATGCGTCCGGCCTTGAGCACGTTGGGGACAATAAAGGAAATGCCCACATGGGTGTACTGGCCGGAATCGACCTCCCGGGTGAATTCGTCCCAGGTGGGGAAATCCAGCACAGTGGTGGCCACATGGATGTTTTCGGCCATCAGGTACAGTCCGTAGCTGTAATTGTTGGACCGGGGAGAATGAACTCCCTGCTCCCGGGTGACCTGGTTGTTCAATAACTCCATGGTGCACAACGCGTCGCCGTATTCATCGTCCACCACGCCGTAGGGCTTAACCACCCCGCATAATAATATTTTAGCCATCTAATTCCTGTTGATTCTCCAAGTTGGAAGTAAACAAAAAGATATCGACCATGGATGATAACTCATAAATAATCAAGATTCATCATAAACATGCAGGCGCTCCTGAGGACGGCGCTTTGCGGGGTATGTCCCGGTTTACAAATTTTGTCATCGGCCGAGCGGAGTTCCGCCGGGGGGGCGGAGGGATACGATCCATTTCACCGGAAGAGGGGAAGATCAGGAAGGACGAAATCAGCCATTCGTCTGTTTGGGGAGAGGAAAAGAACTCTTTGCCGGGCCAGCACGTCGGATAATCTCGCAAAAAGGCCAAGGGCCAAAGGCCCGGCACATAATAGCCCGGGGCTCCGCTGCGATGCAGCCCCAGGCTATTGTATCAGCGGGCCTTCCGCCTGCTTTGCTCAATACAAATCCTTGACGGCCCGCACGTCCTCCTCGGGAGACGGAAAGGCCTCTTCCGGAAGGCATCAGTCCGATTTTTTAGGAAGCCATCAAGATGGAGGTGTAAAAAATAGCAGGAACCCCAAAGGGGTTCCGGTACACAGCCCGGGGTTGCGCCGCAGTCGCTACCCCGGGTATGCGGATTTGTTTGAATATCAGCCCTGTAAGGGCTGCGCAAAAACCTGGTATTGCTGTATTGTGCGCAACCCTTTTTGGGGTTGTCGCCTGCGGGTGTGCCTACCCGGGGTAGGCGCGAAGCGCGCCAACCCCGGGCTGTGTACCGAAGCCCTTTCAGGGCTTTCGGCAACGGAAATTCGAAGA
>CAINFC010000206.1 GCA_903847975.1 uncultured Acidobacteriota bacterium
CTCGGGCAATCACCCGGGAGAGGTACTTGCCTAATCCGTCATGGGCTCTGCCCCGATATACCGGCACCCCCATTTCGGGAACCTCGGCAAACCGCCAGGTGTTGTTGGGCGGGGCATAAATGGCCTCTGCCAGGTCCTTGCCGACTTTTTGGGCATCGATGTCGAAGGCCGCGGTAAACTCGATATCCCGGATATGATAGCCTCCCAGGCGGACATGCATCAGCCCCGGAATTTTTTCCCGCTCCCCGGCGTTGCGGTAATAGTGCACACCCTGAATGAAGGAGGAGGCGCAATTGCCCACTCCAATAACGGCCACCCGCACCTTCCCGCTTTTCGACCGACCCGGCGTTAAGGGCTTCGCTCCCGATTTGATTGCTTTTCCGGCCATTCCTGCAATTTCTCCTTTTGTTTTGATTTGAGTGGAACCAAGGGGATGCCGGCGCACAAGGCGCATGACGCTCACACCAGCCGTACGCCAACCCCCATCTTCTTCGCCTTTTTCACCATGTCCGCCGGGGCCTGGCGGTCGGTGATAATAGTGTGAATTTCCCGGAGGCCGGCCGAAGAAGCCAGGCCGACCCGCCCCCATTTGCTGTAATCCACAACGGCGATCACCTGGGCGCACATCCTCACCAGCCGGCGCCGCAGCTCGGCCTCTTCCGGGCTGCTGTCGGTCAGACCCTCGGTGATCGAAATGCCGAACGCACCGAAAAATCCTTTTTGAATATGGAAGCCTTCGAAGGCCTCCAATCCGAAACCGCCGGTAATCGAGCCCATATCCCTTCGCAGGGTCCCTCCCGGCAGGAAAACTTTCATCGCCGGGGAATCGGACAATTCCAGAGCGATGGCCAGGCTGTTGGTGAGCACGGTCAGCGGCAGGTGCCGGGGGAGATGCCGCGCAACCGCCAGGGCCGTGCTGCTGCAATCCAGAATCAGAGCCTCGTTGTCCCCCACCATGGCGGCCCCCGCCGCTCCGATCCGGTCTTTTTCGCCCACCTGCCGCCGGCGACGGTCGGCCAGCGACAACTCCTGCAGGGTCCGCGGGCTGCAGACCGCTCCGCCATGCGTTCGCACGATCAGCTTCCGCTCCGCCAGATCCTGGAGATCGGCGCGAACGGTCACCTCCGAAACCAGGAAATGAGCAGCCAGGTCGCCGACCGAGACCCTGCCGCGTTGTTGGATGAGGCTGAGTATCTCCTGCTGCCGTTCCGGTCGAAACAGAATGTCGGTCATATCGTTTGGCTCTTTCTTATTTACGCATACCTTCTTTTGCTTACGGATGCTTTCATTTTACAACAATTCGCTACACTGTCAAGGGCCGGGCCGCAACGGGCTGGCAGAGAGGCATGGGATGCAGCCGAGAATGCACCGGCCACTGTCCGGCACCGGCGGCGGCCTCTTCATAGACATCCACCAGGCTGCGGCTGCGACAGGAGGCCTGGTTCGTGAAATGGTTGCCGGGAAGGCCGTCGGCCACGTCAAAGTTTCGGATGGCGCCGATGTTGGGGTTAAAGCGGGA
>CAINFC010000207.1 GCA_903847975.1 uncultured Acidobacteriota bacterium
CTGGCGGGAAAGGGAGGCCCCGGCCCGGTTGATCTCCGCGGTCTTTCCCTCCAGGCCGAAGCCGGCCAGGGCAATCCGGTTGGCGCGGAAGGTGTTGGTCAGAATGACCTGCGATCCGGCGCGGACATAGGCGGCGGCCACGGCCATCACCTGCTCCGGATGGCTCAGGTTCCAGGAATCCGGACAGGAAGAGGAATCCAGGCCGCGCAGGGCCAGCTCGGTTCCCCAGGCGCCGTCGGTCAGCACGGGAGCCCGCGCCAGCAGGTCTTGCAGCACGGAAGCGCTCATGCCGCTACCAGCTTGCGGGCAATGGCTACGGCGGAGCTGGCGCTGGCACCGTAGGCATCGGCCCCGATGTCATCGGCGAACTGCTGGGTCACCGGCGCGCCGCCGATGATGATCTTGATGCGTTCGCGCAAGCCCGCTTTGACGAAGGCCTCGATGGTGGTTTTCATGGCCGGCATGGTGACCGTCAGCAGGGCGGAGAGGCAGACCAGCGTGGCTCCGGTCTTTTCCACCGCGGCCACAAACTTTTCCGGGGTAACGTCCGCGCCCAGGTCGGTGATTTCGAAGCCGCCGCCTTCCAGCATCGCCGAAACCAGGTTCTTGCCGATGTCGTGCAGGTCGCCCTTTACCGTGCCGATGACCACCTTGCCGGTGGGCTCTGCGCCACGGGCCGCCAGCAGCGGCCGCAGCTTGTCGAGGGAGGCTTTCATGGCCCGGGCCGCCAGCAGCAGCTCGGGAACAAAATATTCCTCGTTTTCAAATCGTCGTCCGACCTCATCCATGGCCGGGATCATGAATTTGGTTACCATTTCCTGCGGGTCCAGGTTTTCGGCGATCGCGGCATCCGTAATGGCAGCCGAGGTTTTGTGATCCCCGTTGAGAACGGCATCGTACAGTTTGGCGGTGTCCACCATGATGGTATTCGCTCCTTGTCAGTTAGGTATGATGATTTGAGTCCTGCTTATGATTGGCTGTTAACGATTGAATTCGCGGAAGGCCTCCAGCATGGCCACGATGTTGCCGACCGGAGTACGCGCCTGAAGGTTATGAATCGAATTGAACACCAGCCCTCCGCTTTTGCTCAGAATCTCGCAGCGCCGCAGCACCTCTTCCCGAACCTGCTCCGGGGTTCCGAAGGGCAGCGTCTTCTGGGTGTCGACGCAGCCGCCCCAGAACACCAGATCCCGGCCATAGGCCGATACCAGGTGCTCCGGATCCATGCGCGCCGCGCTGCACTGCACCGGATTGAAAATATCGAAGCCCGATTCGATCAGCGACGGCAGAAGCCGGTCCACCGAACCGCAGGTGTGCTTGAACGTTTTCCAGGCGGTGTTTCCGTGAATCCAGTCGTTGATCCGGCGATAATAGGGCATGTACAGTCCGCGGAAGGAATCCACCGAGCAGAAGCTGGAGTTCTGGGTGCCGAAATCGGTTCCGCAAAGAAAAACGGCATCCACGGCGTCGCCGACTTCCGCATGAATGCGGCTCAGATTGCCCAGCACGATTTCGCACTGCCGGTCGAAAATCCGGTGCACGAAATCCGTCCGGCTGCGGGTTGCCATGTACCATTCGGCCACATCCCGAATGCCCTTGGGATGCTTGAGAAACGGGGCCGGGACCAGGGCGATGTCCCCCAGGGCCGTGCCGCCGAAGTTGGCAATAACCCCCCGTCCGGTCCGTACGGCATCCCGGGCCGCCTGGCGGAAGTAAGCCAGGTCCTCTTCCGAAATCGGCTGGAACTCCTCCAGGTTGTCTCCCGGGTTCAGATTCTCTTCCTCGATGGGCTCCTGCCGGATGATGGAGTCGAAAAAGCAACCCCCCGCCGGCATCTTGGCGCTGGGGGGCACCGACAGGTCCCCCTCCGGATAAATATAGGTATTCCCTTCGGCGTCGGTGGTGGTCCGGAAGTCCCCGGGAACCAGCACCACCAAGCCATCCGGCATCCGCCACTCCTTCCAGTCCGCGTTGGCAAAGCCGAACATGGTTCGCGGCGGATAGACTCCCTCCACGTCGATCCCCAGGACCTGCTTGAGATCCTCGTCGATGCGCCCGAGCATCTGGTAGGGTTCGTGCACCGCGACCGGACGGGGCTCCAGCCCGTAGTGCCGGCGCAGGCCCGCCACGCAGCTGACATGCACTCCGCTCACCGCGGTGCCGTCGAAATCCAGGGGCAGGGCCCCGCCCCGATGGGCCAGGGCGTTCTGTAGGCGACGCCTGCTTTCTTGGGTAGCCGAGGGTTCGTTCATTTCCTGATTTCCTTGGATATGTTTTCTTATCTTATCCTACCGGCAGGTAAAAGACAACCGGCGGAACCGGCCCGCCCCGGGCTAAAGCTCAATTTTCTCCCGTCCGGTGGCCGCCGGTGCGGAGGGGCGGGAAGCCGGGCGGGAATAGCGCCGGGTGCGCCGCCGCAGGGCCTGAAAGGCGGCCAGCAGAACCACGCCGAAAACCGAGCCGATGGCCAGCGGAACCGGGGACATGAACCGGGCCAGCTGCCGGCCCAGGTTGACCGATTCCAGCCGGAGCTGGTTCTGGACCACCGGAACGGCATCCCGGTTCTGGTTCACCAGCATGGTCAGCAGGAACGGATTGGCATCCACCGGCCGGCTGCTCTCCAGGGTCCAGGTCCATTCGGCGGTAGTGCGCTCCGGCACGGTTTGGACCGGCTCTTTGCGCCCCGCCACGATGCGCACTCCGTCGGGCAGGTTGCGCAGCTCGCAGCTCACGTTGAGCTTGTCTCCCAGCGAGGTGAAGATCCGCTTCTCGGCTTCCGACAGCTTGACGAAATTGACGGAGGCGGTCGTGAACCGGGTTTTGATTTCCACCCGCTCGCCCACGGACATCTGCGGGGGGTAGTCCGTTTCCAGCGTGGCCACCAGGGTGTCCTGGAGCATCAGCTCGATGACTCGCTGGATGCGGTCGTTCTCCAGGGATTCCCGGGTCACGCGGGACTGCAGGGCCTGCACCGAGCGCACGAAATTTTCAAGCTGCACCTTTTCCTTCTGCAGCTGCAAAAACCGCTGGCCCAGCTGGTCGCCGCGGTTGGACAGCAGCTTGATATTGTCCTGCAGCCGCGTATTTTCGGCGCTGAGCTGGTTGTTCACCTTGAGCTGGGCCTGCAGCTCGGCCTTCTTTTTTTCCAGCTCGGCGGAGGACTCCTCCATGCGCCGGGCCATCTGGTCGCCTTCCCCCTTGTTTTTCAGGGCGGCGACCATCAAATCCTCCACCTGCCTGGACAGGCTTTTGGAAGAGTCGGCGGCGATCCCCAGTCCGCGCTGCAGCCGGCGGACGGAAGCGTTGATGTCGGTCTGCTGCTGGCGCAGCTGCCGCAGCTCGCTGTTGGCGTTGCTGCTGGAGGCATTGACCGCCTCCAGGTCCGACTTCAGGGTCTGGGACATGCTCTTCAGCCGGTTGAGCTCGCTGGACTGCTCCACCAGCTTGGACTCGAACTGCCGGGAGCGGGTCTGCTCGCTGCCGTATTTGAAGCTCAGGTCCTTGACGTCGTTGCGCAGCTTTTTCACCTCCTCCACCGCGGTCTGATAGGGTGGAAGAGCCTCGGCCAGCGCGTTGACCACAAAGTCCCGGTCGGCGGTGCTGCCGGTCATCATTTCCTGGATGACCTGCTGCAGCTGGGTATGGATGTATTCCTTCTTGGTCTGGTCCAGGTCGCTGTAGCGCCGGCCCTCGGTAAAGGCCCTCTGCAGCGCGGCTTCAAACGGCTGGCGGGCGGAAAAGCCTTCGTCCAGCTCCGCGGGGAAGTGAAAGACCAGCTCGGAGGAAGGCCCGCCCTCAATGGCCGAAAGCTTGAAGCGGATTTCCATCCCCCCGAAGGAGAGCTCCTGCACCCGGAGCTGCTCGCCGACTTTGTGGCGCAGCGGCTCGACCGACTTATCGGGGACCGAGCCGCCCGGGCGCACCTGGATTACGGTACGCGACCCGTAAAGGGGCACCCCCAGGAAAAGCGCGTGCCCCTCGTAGCGCTGCCGGTACTCCTGCTGGGTTTCGCGGGAGATGCCGGAAAAGAGCGCCGGGGCGGTCCCGAACCCGAGCAACCAGATGAAAAGAAAAAATCGTTTTGGCTTCATGATGCAAAAGGGAAATAGGGTTGTTTATCTCCGATCCGCTCCGGGAGCGTAGTAGCCCGGGCGGGTGGAAACCCGGATATCCGCCCGGTCGACGGAGACCTGGATATTCCGGTATTTGCCGTCCTTCTGCGCGTTGTGCGGAACGTAGCCGATGGCGTACTGGTTGGCCAGCTCCTGGGCCACCTCCAGGTAAATATTGCCCAGCTCGCCGAAGGTTCCCGGGTAAAGAACGCGCCCCCCGGTCTGAAAGGTAAGATGACGCAGCATCTGGTCGGCCGCCGCAAAATCCATGGCGTTGATCGGAACGTTTCCGTATTCCTTCTGGTAGAACTCCATCAGGTTCCGCAGGGCCTGGGTTTTGCTGACCACGTAGATCAGGGCTTCGGAGCGAACCGCCAGTTCCAGGGTGTTCTCATAATTTACCTGGCTGTTGTTGTCGAAGCCGTCCGTCAGCAGAATGACCGCTTTCTTTCCGGTCACATTTTTAAAAAGATCGTCGAAGGAGACGTACAGGGCATCGAAAAGGGCGGTGTTCCCTTTGGGCAGAATCCGCCCCAGAGCCTTGTCGATCAGGGGGGCTCCCTTGTCCGTCCAGTCGACCACCAGCTTGGGCAGGGTATTGAAGGCGATGACGGCCAGCCGGTCCTGCGGGGAGAGCGCTTCGGCAAACTTCCGGGCGGCGCTTTTGATCGAGCCCCATTCGGTCTGCACGCTGCCGCTGCAGTCGATCAGCAGCAGCACGTGTACCGGAACGGACTCCTGCAGAAAAAAGGAAATCTCCTGCTCCGCCCCGTCCTCGTAGACGTGAAAGGCCTCCTGCGGCAGACCTTTGGCGAATCCTCCCCCGGTATGGCGGGCGTTGACCGGGAGGTTGACCATGTTGACCTCCACCCCGATCTTGAAACCGGGGGGCACATCGGCAGGGGGTGTTTCCTTTTGCGGGGATGAGGC